>JAZAIZ010000190.1:0-13286 GCA_036230545.1 Myxococcota bacterium | reverse complement strand
GCGCTCTTCAACGCCATCAGCGACGAGCTTGGGCACCGCCTCGACCCGACGGACCTCTTTCATGGCCATCTCTTTGTCTGCGCCCCCGACACAGGAGGCGGCTACGGTCCCCGCGATGGAGAGCTTGGAATTCTCTTCCACGCCAAGGCCTACCCCCACGACCTCCACATGCTAAACCCCTCCCCGGTGGTCGGCGACTTCAACACGAGCGATCCCCTCTACCGCGACCGCAACATCCTCTACCTCGCATCCCAAAATCGATTCTTTGTGCTGACCCCCGACCCCCATCAAGCAACACAGGCCCTGCTCCTTGCAGATCCCATGCCCGACACCACCATGCACCTTCTCATGAACAACGGCGATGAGCGCAGCGTCGTGCAGGCCTCCTATGCCGTGGACGAAGAGCTCTTCTACGCCCAGGGTGAAAAACTCTTTGATGTGAACCTCATCGACGGCCAGCTCTTCTTCAAGCCTTAAAAGGGGCGTTTGCCCTGAAGCTTACCGGTTTCTACCGCCGACAGAAGCGCCTCACAATCTGCGTCGTCGGGGAGACGTACCTCCTCAAACCAGCTCATCTTCGGATCGGGGTGTGACTGCACCCCACCGGTGCCGGGGTCCCACAGCCGAATGGTGTCTCCGAGAAAGACCATCTCATAGGAGGCCTCCGCGAGCCCCACGCTTCGGTCCTCTCCAAGGGTCACTCCCTGGAAACTAATCTTCCTGCGCTGGATAAAATAGACCTTTCCCGAAACCAGTCCACGTACCAGCGCGGTGACGCCCTGCTTACCGTCTTCATCCATGTCGTAAATCATCTCTTTGAAGGGAGATTTCGTCGCCTGCGTCGCGTTTTTCGGCAGAGTCGTTAAATGAGGGTCCTCCAAGCCGCGAAGTCCCCAGAGCTGCAGGAGACCGGTCGCCGAATAGGTCCCACGCTCATGATTCACCTCAAGCCGCTCGTCTTCACTCTCGGGAACCAGCTGATAAACCTCTGAGGGCGGGCCATTCCTGACGCCACTCACTTCAAAATTATATCCTCCACAGAGCTGGCTACGCTGCTCATAATAGTCACCGTCTTTATTGTAGGTGCGTCGAACCAGAAGATAATTGACCCCACCACCGTCCTGGTCCCCCAGCAAAGGAACCGACACCAGCGTTGACGCCACACTGTAGATGCCAAAGGTTCCGCTGAGCGCGCCAGGCTTAACCGACACCGCCTGCACACCTATGTCACGATCATAAACAGGCTCAGGACCACAGGAATTCATGGTTACAAACGCAAGAACAAAACCAACACTCCACCAGCGGGCTCTTCTCATTTCATCTCCGTAGCTGCTAGGGGATCACCTTGATGTTCCCCTTCATGCTGCTGTGAAATTTACATCTGTAGTTGTAGTAGCCAGGGGTGCTCAGAGTGAAGGTCACCCTCGACGTCGATCCATTCTGACTGTCCATCACCGAATCCTCGGCGCATTGTTTCTTAAAGGGGTGCCCTCCGCTGGCCGCAACCGAAACCGTCTGCCCCACCTTCAACAAGAGGCATTTGGGCGAGTAGGGCTGCATCGATATCATCTCCACGCTTACGGTCCCCGTGTCCGCGCTATGGTCTGCAGCAGCAAAATCCGCTTCGGTGCAGCCTGCCCAGGTGGCTGAGCAGGTTGGGGTGGGAGTGGAGCACGTGCCAGCGACACACTCGTCACCACCCTGACAGGGTGTTCCACACCCACCGCAATTCGCCTCATCCTCCATGGTGTTTACGCACACACCGGAGCAATCGGTGCTCCCCCCAAAACAACCACACACACTTTCAACACATGTCAGATTGCCCGGGCAGATGTCATCGCATTGTCCGCAATGGGAGGAGCTGCTGGTCAAATCGACACAGTCGTCTCCACAGCTGGTGAGAGCACCAGCACAGCCGCAGCTGCCATCAACGCACACATGGTTTCCGACACAGAAATCGTCGCACTCTCCACAATGAGAGGCGTTGGTCATCAAATCAACGCAACTCCCCGAGCAGTCCCTCAGCTCGGGGGCACATTGGGCCACACACTCGCCAGCACTGCAGGCCTCATCAGCGTCACAGACGGTGGTGCAGTCTCCGCACGCCGACACGCTCGTTTGCAAATCGAGACAGGTGCCATCACAATCAGTCTCCTCGCTGCCACAAAGGGTGCGACACACACCAGCGACACACTCCTCCGTCCCTAAACAGGCCTGGTCACAGCCGCCGCAGTGGGCGATGCTCTCCTCGGTGTTGACACAAACCCCGCCACACTCCACCCCTTCATCAGCGACGCAGCTTTCAATTTCTTCAGACTCACAACCAGGCAGGAAATAAACGAGCAGCGCAAAAATCAAAACCTTCTTCATTGCATTCTCCCGGGGTTGAGACCCCGGCATTCAACAATAAACAACCGCTGGATACAATAAACCCGCAGAAGCAGCTCCGCAGGGATTCGCACGCTCTAAGATAAGAAGATAAGAGGATAAGAAGAAAAAAAATCAGGTTTGGAAAGAAGAACCACACCCGCAAGACCGAACGATGTTCGGATTCTCAAATTTAAAACCGGTGCCCGAGATCGCGTCCACATAATCCACCACGGTGCCCTCAAGATGCCCGGCACTGAAGGGATCAATAAAAACATTCACCCCGTGCTGCTCGCCGATAAAGTCCATGGCGTTAGCTTCTTTGGTAAAATCCAGGAGGTACTGTAACCCCGAGCAGCCCCCACCGGTCACTCCAACCCTGAGACCGTAACCTTTGAGCTCTTCCTGCTCCATGGCCTCCTGAACCATCTTCGCGGCGTTCTCCGTTAACGATACAGGCATGGGCAGTAGAGGTACGTCACCGCTGGTCTCCATCCCGGGAGCCACGAAATCCGAAGCACGTACATCATCAAGGGCAATAAACTGCGACATTCTCTCCACACCTCCAGCGCCATAGCGCAACGCGTCAAAAACAAGTGGCCTACCCAATCTAATAGTACCACTTCTGTCTTATTACATCATAAGTCCTTAAACGTTAAGGGGCAATTACTCAAGAAAGTCAATCGGGCTTGAAAAGAAACCCACCTCTCGCCATACTCCCAGGCATCATGACACTTCCACGCGCACAATTTCGATGTATCCGGGGCTGCGAGGCCTACCCCCTCACAGAGCCGGTGTATAGCTGTAAAAAATGCAATGATCTTCTTGAGATAGAGCAATCAAGCGAGGTTCTTGCCGAGCGCTCCGCCGCTGAATGGCGGGCTCTCTTTGACAGCCGCGCCGGCGGGCGGCCCGGGGCCTACGGCTCGGGAGTCTGGCGCTTCCACGAGTGGATTCTCCCCGACCTCCCCAAAGAATCCATCGTGAGCCTTGGTGAGGGGGCCAGCCCTTTGATCGAAGCGGCCGGTCTTTCACGGGAGTGGGGCCTGAACGTTCTCATCAAGCAATGTGGGCACAGCCTCTCAGGCTCTTTCAAAGACCTCGGAATGACCGTGCTCATCTCCCAGGTGGTGGAGATGCGCCGACTTGGGATTCCAATCTCGGCGGTGGCATGTGCCTCCACCGGAGACACCTCCGCCGCCCTCGCCGCTTATGGCGCCGCGGCCGGCGTGCGCACCCTGGTGCTTCTGCCCCGTGGTAAAATCACCGCAGCTCAGTTGGTTCAACCGCTCTCGCACGGCGCGCGCGTCATCGCCATCGACACCGACTTTGATGGCTGCATGGAGCACGTGCAGCGACTCTGTGTTGAAGAAGGGGTCTACCTCGCCAACAGCAAAAACAGCCTGCGCATCGAGGGACAAAAAACCGTCGCCTTTGAGATCTGCCAGGGCCTCGGCTGGCAAATCCCCGACTGGATCGCCATCCCCGGCGGCAACCTCGGTAACGTCTCGGCCCTCAACAAGGGCTTCCAAATGTTGAAACAAGCAGGGATCATCGAGAGGCTCCCCCGCATCCTCTGCGCCCAGGCGGAGCGAGCCAATCCCCTCTACCACTCCTTCCAGAGCGACTTCGCACCCCTGCAACCCCTTGAGGCCCAGCCAACCCAGGCGTCGGCGATTCGCATCGGCAACCCGGTGTCCTTCCCCAAGGCGGTAGCCGCCCTCAAAGAAGCGAGGGGAGTGGTCGCCTCTGTAACGGAGCAGGAACTCACCGAAGTCGCACAGGAGGCTGACCGCAGCGGACTCTATGTGTGTCCTCACACCGCCGTCGCCCTCGGTGCCATTCGTCAGTCGTTGCAAAATGGGACTATCGCAGCAGGCGAGCAAGTCGTGGTGGTAGCGACCGCCCACGGGCTGAAGTTTACGGAATTTAAAACCTCCACCGCCGAGAACACTGTCGAGGGCGCGACCCTCACCAACGCGGCGCTTCCCATTGAGGTGGACAACACCTACGCGGACGTCCAACACGCCGCCCTCGGCGCTTAGGACAGCCCCATGCCTCGTCCAACATCTCTTCAGTCCATGGTGGAGATCGCACGCCATGAGTTCGCGGTGATCCTCAAGACCCGCCGAGCATCCACTGCGGCGTTTCTCTATTTCGCCACAGCCCTGGTGGGGAGCTTTCTTTATGTCTTCAGCCTGGAGACCCTTGAAGAGCAGCTCATGGGGGCGTTGATTGCCCAGGGCGCCGATCCTCTCAGCGCAGCGGGGAGCGTTTCCCTGATGGGGTCGGAGGCTTACGAAGCCACCCTCTCCTTTCTGGTGGGAGCGGACGTGGAGCAGCTGGCAGCCACCTTTCGTCAGTCTCCGATTCTGCCGGTGTGCCTCTGGGGCTCCCTCGCCTTTCTCCCTGCTTTGATCATCATCACCAGCTTTGACCAGACCGTGCAGGACACCCAGTCACGCTCCATCTGCTACAGCCTCCTGCGAACCTCCCGTGGCACGATCCTCATGGGCAAAGTGTTGGCCCACACCCTGCTCTTTATGATCCTGACGGCCCTTTGCTGCGGTGTCATCCTCGCCCTGGCCACTCACTCTCTGGCGTCCTTTGAGCCCCTGGCAGCCATCCCAGGATTCCTTAGGATCTGGGCGAGCCTGCTCCCCTACGGGCTCTGCTACCTGGGGATCACAGCCCTTGCCTCCGCCAGCGTCAACCAGTCCTTCGCCGCCATGGCCCTCTCCATGGCCATCCTCTTTCTCTTCCAGGTCTTCGAGTGGTTTGGTGCCCTCCCCCCTGGCAGCGACTACGCCTTCCTGAGCCCCCTGCAGTGGCTCAGCCCCGGGCATTACGTGCGGGGACTCTGGCTCGCAGATCCTGTCCAACCGCTTCTAAGTGGCGGAGCCATGCTGCTGCTGGCCGGAGGGCTCCTCTTCGGCGCTGTTAAAATCCTCCAAGCGCGGGATCTCTAATCATGGAATACGCGGTACAGACCGAAGGTCTTCGCAAAGTCTACGGTGGGGTGACCGCCGTGGACAACCTGAAGCTCGACATCCCCCAAGGGGTCCTCTTCGGCCTGCTTGGGCCCAACGGCGCCGGCAAGAGCACCACTCTTGGGATCCTCGCCGGGTGGCTGAAGCCCAGCGCGGGCAGCGCTCGAGTCCTTGGAACCCCCACCCAGCGCCTGCATGAGCTGCGGGGCCAGATCGCGGCGCTCCCCCAGGACGCCGCCTTTCCTCCCCGCATGGCGGTTAACCATCAGCTCCTTCACTGGGGAAGGTTGATGGGAATGGGGACGCGGGAGGCGGAAACAGAGGCGAAGCGAGCGCTGCAACGGGTCTCCATGTCCGAAGCAGGCAGCAGGCTCGGATCGGAGCTCTCCCATGGAATGGCCAAGCGGGTGGGCGTAGCACAGGCTCTTATGGGCGCTCCGCGAGTCCTCTTCCTCGACGAGCCCACCGCGGGCCTCGACCCGGCCAGCGCCCGGGAGATGAAAGATCTAATCGCCTCCCTCGCTCCTCAGGCTACGGTGATCGTCTCGAGTCACAACCTCGCCGAGATTCAGGAGATTTGCACCCATGGTGCGATCCTGGACAAGGGACGGCTCACCACCTGCGGGACCATCGAGGCGCTGACGCGGCAGAGCAGGGAAATCACCGTGGAGCTCCCGGTGGGAAGCACCCCACCCTTGGAAAAACTTCGCGAAGCGTTTGGCCAGGACCGGGTGGTGCACCGAAGCGGCGTCAACGGCAGTGACACCCTCCACATCACCTTTCCCGACACCCGAACCACCCCGGAGGTCATCCACGCCGCGTTGACGATTCTGCTTGAGAGCCACACCCCCATCCTGGGAGTGCAGCGGGGGACCAGCCTGGAATCCGCGTTTATCGAATTAACTCGCTGACCCCTGGCCCAGAGACTTAAAGCGCAACTCCAACCGTCCACAAAAAGGTGAACACCCGGTCCACCAGCTTCGCGTTAACCGCCTGAATGTCCAGATTGAGGTCGGTGACCCCCCGATAGGCGCTTTTGTAGCCCTCTACCCGCCCCAGAAAGACCATCTCGTAGCGGGCTTTACGGCTCTTCTCAACCAGCATGCGAGCGCCGGCCTCAAGTCGATACCCGCTGCCGGACAAAAATGAATCCCCCAGTCGCTTGGTCCCTCCCCCCACAAACAAGGGCGCGTTGATATAGGCCCCGGCCTTGGCCACCGTGGTCTTCGACACCGGGTAGTTCATCACCCCCCCGAGGTAGGGCCCCGAATAGGTCACCCCCGGGAAGGGGAAGTTCTGCAGTGGAAACGCAAAATAGCCATAGCCGGCCCGAACCTGTAAATCTCCCTGATCTTCGTCAGCATCCAAGGGGACCCTCACCACCAGCCCCCCCATCCCCGAGATGACCCTGCTCTCAAATTGCTCGTTATCAACCCGGGTCGTGGTGCTGCCCGTGGTGGCGTCCACATGGACCCCCAATCGCCGTGCCAGGGTGTTCCAGCTGGTAAGCTCCAGGGGATAAAACTCGGCCATAATGTTAGCCCCCCCGATCATGGAATTGGCGGCGCCCTCCTCCCCACAAAAACAGGTGATAAAGTCATCGGATTGACCCTCGCTCCGAACAATCCCGAGGCGCTGAAACAACCCCGCCCCTATATGGAGCCGCAAGGCCGCCCGAGTGGGGCCCTCCCACGGAGCGGAGGCGTCCACTTTCACCGTCTCGGTGGGCCTGACCGGTGCAACCCGCTCGACCCGCTTAGCGGGTTCCGGTTCCGGCTCAGGCTCAGGCTCAGGCTCAGACTCCTCGAGGTCCGCCTCCTCCAAATCAGCAAATTCCTCTTTTTTCTCAACAGGTTGGCCGATAAAGGGCCGAATCCCGTCCACGATGGCGTCCACGGCCTCGGCCGTGAGGCGCTGGCCCTCCAGTGTGACGGAGCCCGCGCTCTTTCGCTTGCCCGTGGCCACATTAAAGACCACCACGATCAACTTGAAGAATTGATCGGTGCCCCGGGTCCTGAGCACCGCCCTGACGAGCACCGCGTGGTCCACCTGCAGCGCTTTAGCCACCGCGGTGAGCCCACGGGGCGAAAACATCGCCCTTCCGCTCAAATTCAGTTGGGCTGCCTGAGCAGAAAACTCTTTTAATCCAATGACTTCTGCCTTCCCTTCCAGTTCGCCCGCCACCGCCCTATGCAGGGGAACCTGCAACGTATCGCCTTTGCCCGGCAAGGTGAGCACAACAATCCGGGGGGTGTCCGCCGCAAAGGCGGGCCCTCCCACCCCGGCCACAACCCCAAAGCAAAGCACAATCCACAAAAGAGATAGTCGATTCATCATTACTCAGCGCCCCCAACGGTTGTCGCAGGGGACAAGCCCCCCCGCATTATTGTATATAGCCTGAGATCGTCCAAGCTCAAAACATCTGCATTTCTTAGGCTTTTCCTCCAAAAGAGACGATTGCCAAGAAAAATCCCCTGTGCTAAATGGCGCCCACTTATGCGGGTCTTCGGTTGGCGAAGAACCGTAAATTCACACGCCGAAGCGGTTTGGTCAGGCGGTGCCTCCTGAGACGGAGGTTGGATGACCAACATGTCCGGTTAAAGGGACACAAACTTCGGTGGCGGGTTTAAAACAACACAACCGCAAGGAGACATGACTCATGGCTAAAATTCCAATGAGAGAAATGCTGGAAGCAGGGGTACACTTTGGTCACCGGACCAATCGCTGGGACCCCCGCATGAAGCCCTACATTTTTGGGGCACGCAACGGTATCTACATTATCGATCTGCAGCAGACCGTTCCCCTCTTTGACAAGGCCTTTGACTTCCTCGTCAAGGTGACCGCGCGCGGCGAGAAGGTGCTCTTTGTTGGCACCAAGCGTCAGGCTCAGGAGCTGATCCAGGAGCACTCCACACGCGCAGGACAATACTACGTCAACAACCGCTGGCTCGGTGGAACACTCACCAACTACAAAACCATTCGTCAAAGCATTGAGCGACTTCGCACCATTGAGAAAATGGAAGAAGACGGCACCTTTGAGAAGCTCACCAAAAAAGAGGTCCTCTATCTCACGCGCGAGCAGACCAAGCTTGAGAGAAACCTCGGTGGGATCAAAGACATGGCGAAACTCCCAGGCGCCATCTTTGTCGTGGACACCCGCAAGGAGCACATCGCTATCGCCGAGGCCAAGAAGCTGGGGATTCCCGTTGTTGCGTTGGTCGACACCAACTGCAACCCCGAGAACCTCGACTACGTCATCCCTGGTAATGACGATGCTATCCGCTCTATCCGCCTCTTCGTGAATCGCGCAGCAGACGCCTGTGCAGAAGGTGCGAACATCCACCAGAAAAACCTCTCAACCCAAAAGCAGGAAAACGCCGCCGCCAAGGCCTCCGCTCCCGCCGCGGGCAAAGCTCGAAGCTCCGACGGAGCAGCGGGTGGTCCCAAAGTTGAAGTGGTGCGAGTTCCTGAGGACGAGAAAACCCCCAAGCCAGACACCGCACCTGCGACAGTCTAAAACTACTCAATTAATAGAACTCAGCCCCTGAAACAGCTGAACTATCAACTGATTCAGGGGCATTTTCGAATACGATTCTGGAGAAAATCATGGCGATTAGCGCAAAATTAGTTCAGGAACTTCGCGGCAAGACCGGCGCAGGGATTATGGACTGCAAGAAAGTTCTGAATGAAACCGAGGGCAACATTGAGCAGGCGATTGACCTTCTTCGCAAGAAAGGCCTCTCCGCAGGCAGCAAGCGAGCAGGCAAGGTCGCCTCTGAGGGCCTCGTTGGATGCTACGTTCACGGTGGCAAGATTGGTGTCCTCGTTGAGGTAAACTGCGAGACCGACTTTGTGGCCCGCAACGAAGCCTTTCAAAACTTCGTAAAGGACATCGGCATGCACATCGCCGCGTCCAACCCCAAGTACGTCTGTCGTGAGGAAGTTCCCACCGACGAAGTGAACAAAGAGAAAGAAATTCTCGCTGCTCAAATTACAGACCAAGGCAAGCCTGCCAACGTCGTTGAGAAGATCATCGAAGGTCGAATCAACAAATACTTCAAAGACATCTGCCTCCTCGAGCAGCCCTTTGTAAAAGATCCAGACAACACCATTGAGAAGCTGCAAAACGAGCTCATCGCCAGCATTGGCGAGAAGATCGCCATTCGCCGCTTCACTCGTTTTGAGGTTGGTGAAGGCATCGAGAAGAAATCGGAAGATTTCGCTGCAGAAGTTGCCGCAACGATGGCCAGCGCATAAGCGCTCTGCTCATTCAGCAGTCTTAAAGGGCACCATCCTCTCCGGAGGCTGGTGCCCTTTTTTTATATTCATCAATCCGTCAGGGCATCCACCCAGCCTTCAACCCGCTCTGCCAGACGCTGCGTATCGTCATGCTCCAACTTCCGCATGGCCTTCACAACCCGACGCTCCGTGGAGGAGAGAGACTCCCCCTCCCCCGTGCCGCCTCGATAATGAATAATCGATTCGCGCAGCCACTCAGGGGCGCGCTGCGCATAAACCAGGCGCTGTACAAATTCGATGTCATCAATATTAAACTTCTGACACAAGCGCACCATCACCTCCACCGAGGGCTGGCTCATCTGCAGCTCCCACTGCCCCACATAGCCCGGTGACACCTCCAGGGCTCGGGCCAAGGCGCGCTGACTCAGTTGAAATTGAAAACGAAGCGCCTTAATCAGCTCCGCGAAACTTTGAAATTCCCGAATCTCCATTGCCATCGTCCTTATGAGGGGTCTCGCTCTGACTTAACTTTTGGGGCGTGGTTTTCTGCGCCGCCTGCGCCTCGTCGGAGAGGTCTTTTTGCCCTCGTCGGACTTTTTGGGCTGTCGACGCCTATCCCCCCGCTCTTCACTTCTCCGCTGCGCCTTCACAGGCCGGGACTTCTCCCCGGCCTTTCTTCGACGATTCTCAAGCCGACCACAGAGCTCAAAATCGATGCGCCTCAACTCCCCGTTGACCCCCTCAAGCCTCACCTTCAGCTCTGAGCCAAAGGTAATCTTCCGACCGGATAATCTCCCCACAAGCGACATGGACTCTTCAACGTACTCAAAATAATCCTGATAGTATTCGTTGATATTATCCATGGGCACCAGCCCCTCGAAAAAGGTCTCCCGAGTTCGAACAAAGACCCCAAACGCCAGCACCGCGACCACCGCAGAATCCATCTCCTCTCCGACAAACTCCGAAGCGATCTGGCAAGTCATCAAATCACCGACATCACGCTCAACCAACATAGCCGCGCGTTCCTGAACCGAAGAGTGGCTCGCCCCCTCCTCCAGATTTTTCAGCGGTCGCTGCTTCTGCAAAAGCCTCTTCAGGCTGCGATGGACGAGCAGGTCGGGATAACGACGAATCGGCGAGGTAAAGTGCAGGTAGGCCTCAGAGGCCAGCCCAAAGTGCCCCACATTCTCAATGCTGTAACGCGCCTGTTTCATCGAGCGCAGCAAAAGCACCTGCCCGGTGGCCAAACGAGGCTCTCTCCCCAGCTTCGAGGCAAAACGCGCCACTTCACGAGGGTCATCCATTTTATCGGGCTCACATTGCAGCCCCAGGGTCTTGGCCCAATTCGCCACCACCGCGAAACGCTCTTTGTCGGGCGTCTCGTGAATTCGATAAACGCTGGGCCACTCCTTCTTCAAGAGGTAGCGCGCCACCGCTTCGTTGGCCGCGATCATAAAGTCTTCGATCAAGCGATGGGATTCAAGGCGCTCTCGCATCTCAATGGTCTGCGCCTGCCCCTCCCCATCAACCACCACTTTTCTCTCTCCCAGTTCAAACTCCACCGCACCCCGCTTGGTGCGCTGCTTCCTGAACCAGCGCGAGACCTTCGAGAGGTCCTGCAACAACGAGTAGATCTTCTTCTCCCGGGTGGGATTGTCCTCAGGCAACTCCCGACGCCGATGATTGAGCGCCTCCTCCACCTCTTCATAGGTAAGACGTGCCCCGCTCTGAATCAGCGCCGGATACACCGTCACCTCCGAGGGGAGCCCGGAAGAAGACACCAGCATCTCAGCGGTCATCGCCAGGCGTGGCACGTTCGGGTTCAAAGAACAGAGCCCCGTAGACAACTCCGTCGGCAGCATATGAATCGCCTTGTGGGGAAAGTACACGCTGGTCGCCCGACGTTGCGCTTCATCATCGAGGGCCGTTCCCTCCACAACGTAGGCGCTCACATCCGCGATGGAAACCCACACCCGACAATTCGCCCCCTCAAAACGACAGGACACCGCGTCATCAAAATCCCGGGCGTCTGCCCCATCAATGGTGACATGAAGAACATCCCGCAAGTCCCGACGCCCATCCCGCAAAACCTCACCCGGATCTACCTCACCATACTCCTCGGCCTGCTCCACCGCTGCGGCGGGATAGTCTGATGACAGCCCGTGCGCCAGAATCGCCATCTCCACCTGAACTTTAGGGTCATTGGAGGCGCCCAAAGACTCAAGGACCCGTCCCCGAAGCGCACGCTTGCGACCTCGTCTTGGTATCAGCTGCACCGAAACCACATGACCTGTTTTAAAGCGCTTCCCCGGCTCCTCGACGATAACCTGGGCCCCGGAGGGGTGGGCGTTCACCCCCACGAGTTTATCACGACGCCACAGCGTGCCCACCAGCAGCCCCGGTCCCCGCTCCTCAACCTCCACCAACTTGCCCTTGAGCTTCCCGCGACGGTCCTGCTCAAGAGTCACCAGGAGCTTGTCCCCATTAAAGACGCCCTGAATCTCCTCGGGAAACATCATGATTGGAGGCAATTCGTTGTTTTCGGGGATCAAAGACCCCCGGCCATCGGGCAAAAGACGCAGAGAGCCCAACACCTCACGGCCCACCCACTCATCCCAGCGAGAGCTCGCCGCGCTCCCCCCACGAGGTCTCGCCACACGCTTGGTGGGACGTCCATGGCGCGAACGCCCCGGCTTCGATTTTCGTTGTGCCAACGGCTTGCTTCCTCTGTGATTCTAAAACACCCGGGTCCCATAACCCCGTGAATTATTACGATGTTGACATGTTTACATTGTGGTTTGCAAACTTCCTGATAAAGAGACTTCAACACTCTCACTCTGGCCTTATTATCAAGGATATACCAATGAATACAGCGCTCATTCTTACTCTATGTTTACATGTAAACATTGGCAGCCCCACCGAGCAGCCCACTGGAGCTGAGGCGTTTAATAAAGCGATGTCTCCGGTTGTTCAGGCCTACCTTCAGATTCAGGCCACCCTCGCCGCCGACAGCATCAAGGGCGTCCCGAAATCCGCCAGCCTCATCCTCAAGAGCCTTAAAGCCATCGACACCGCCAAAATCAAGGGGCCCAACGCTGAGCACTACGCCTCTCTCCCAAATAAAATGGGAAAAGCTCTCGAAGCTCTCCTCAAATCCCCCAACCTGCGCACTGTCCGCCAGAGCTTTCTTGAGGTGTCCCGACCCATCACCATGTGGGCCTCCACCGCCCGCCCCAAGGGAACCATCCTGGCCTTTTGCTCCATGGCCGACAACGGCAAGGGAGGCGGCTGGCTCCAGAAGGAAGGCCCCCTGCGCAACCCCTACTACGGCTCTGCCATGCTGGAGTGCGGCGAAATCGTCAAATAACCTACTGCTTTAATTGCCTTTTTAGTAGGATAGGAGGCGCCCTTCCCGGCTCCTCAGGCCAATGATGTC
Organism: Myxococcota bacterium; assembly: GCA_036230545.1. GTDB lineage: Bacteria > Myxococcota > XYA12-FULL-58-9 > XYA12-FULL-58-9 > JABJBS01 > CAXGXL01. Next base: position 254 of record JAZAIZ010000190.1, on the reverse strand, counting down.
TCGGATATCGTCGCGAGAGGGACTTCGCGAGCTCAGGATAATGCCGCTCCCAAAAACCGCTCAGATCTGAAGTCACCTGAATCGGCCGCCTATTGGGCGCCAGAAAATGAATCGCCAAGGGCACCCGTCCCCTCGCCACACAGGGCCCTGCCTCAATCCCGTAGAAATCCTGAATGTAGCCCTCAATCCAAGGAGGCTTTCCCGCCTGATAGTGGATGGAAAACGACCGGCTCCCCTTGAGATGAACCTTTCGA
>JAZAIZ010000189.1:0-2234 GCA_036230545.1 Myxococcota bacterium | reverse complement strand
CAGGTGCGTTTGGCGAAGGAGCTCGGTGCAGTGGGCGAGAAGGTTAACAGGAGAGTGGAGGTTGCGATTCAGGGAGGGGAGCAGCTGGTGCTGGGTTTCCGAGAGAGTGGCGGTGCAGTCATGGTTGGTGGAGCGTGGGGTTGGCTCGGCCTGGGCACGGAGCTGCTCAAGGGTGAGTCGAAGTTTGATCGCGTTGCGAGTGATTCCGCGGAGCCTTGAGGGGGGAAAGGGAAGGGGAAGGATATGGTTTAACCCAAGTTTAAAGTAAGGGTCTTGCTCGGAGAGGGAGTCGCTTTTCCCGAATCCAATGATCTCACAGGGGCCGGTGGGGTCGGGAGGGCATTCCTCAAGGAAGGTGAGTGCCTGGCCTTCGGGAAGCCCAGTGTCGAGAAAGACCACTCGGGGGGAGACGTGTCGTTGGTAGACCACCGCTTCATGGAGGTTGCCCACCTCAAAAATTTCGTAGAGATCTGATCGGAGCAATTCGCGGATATCGAGGCGCGTGCTGGGGTTGGCGCTGATGATTAGTATTTTTTGGGTGGGCACGGCCACATTCCTCTAGCGTTTGTTGGTCTGGCGTCAAAACGAGGTTTCGGGTGCTCGCTGTTTTGTCAGGGGAGCTAAGCGCCGTGGCGCAGATCTCTGTTAAAACCGCCTCTGATGGCTCAAAGGTCGTATTGGGGCATAAGGCAGGGGTTCTGCCTCAGGGATCTTGAATTAGCAAGGGTCCAGAGGGAAGCAATCCCCCGGAATTTGCCCGAAAAGGGCGTGGGGCCTTGCGGTGGTTAAGGGGAGGGCGGGCGATAGGAGCGCAAGGTGGCCACGGGTTGAAGGCGGGTGGAGCCCTCTATGCGAAGAGGAAGGCGCCTCGCGTCGTCGCTGAACCAGATTTTGACGGTTTTGATGGTGCGATCCCGGTCCGAGCCGTAGGTGATCTTGTAGCGGACGCTGGGTTCTACCCCCAGACGGGTCTTTAGGTTCTCGGTGGTTTCGGGATGAATCCACAAAGTGAAGGTTTTATGCCCCGAGTAGACGATGGCGCAGCCGGCCTCGTTTTTCGGTATCCTCCTGAGGAGGTAAAACCCGGTGAGAAAATCCTGCACCGGCGATGGAAAGTCTTTTTGTTGAAGCGTTTGCTTGCCGTTGCGATTGCGTTTGGAGACCACCCGGCGTCCCGCAAGGCTGTAAGTTTGAAATTCCTGCTCACGGTCGTGGCGAAAGACATAGCGTGAGGCCGCTTGAAGGGGGGAGGTTTCGCCATCCGCGATGATGGCCGCGGCGGAGCCATCCACCTCGATGAGCCAGTTGGCCAGGGAGACCGCGTCCACGTCGATACCGTACTCGGTGACGGGTCTGCCCTGAAAGGTTCCCCGGCGTTTAATCTCAAAGCGGGCGACTCCGAGTTTTATTCCCAGGATCTCCAGACCGTAGGTGAGGCGCTCACCGGCCTGACGGGTGGAGCTTTGGGGGGGGATGAGGGGCGTGACGCAGGGAGCGAGACCGGCGGGTGTTTTGGGGGCTTGGGCCTGTTCAGCCTTGGCGCCGGTGAGCAGGAGGAAGAGAACAGAAAAGAGGGTGAGGCGTGGGAGCATGATCATTAGTGACGTTCACCCTATCAAAAAATTCACTCTGGGGGGAAGGGGCAGGGTTTGTGCTTAGTTGGCTTAATCTTTAGGGAAATGGGCGTCCTCCCTGGAAATTCAGCGGGAGCCAGGGTATGAATCCCTATGCTAAACGCCATTTGGGTTGCGATGATTGTGGGTGCCATTGTCTGTGGTGCGCTGACCGGGAGTCTCGATGCTGTTGCCAAAGCATCGACCGACAGCGCGAAAGCGGGTGTGGAGTTGGCCATTGGTCTGGTGGGAGTGATGGCCTTTTGGCTGGGCTTGATGCGGGTGCTTCATAAGGGAGGGCTCTTGACCGCCATGGCGAAGGTAATGCGGCCGGTGATGACGCGGCTCTTCCCGGAGGTGCCGCCGGACCATCCGGCGATGAGCATGATGATCCTCAACATGGTGTCCAACATGCTGGGCCTCGGGAACGCTGCTACCCCCTTTGGCCTTAAGGCCATGATGGAATTGAACAAGCTGAACCCTCGTAAGGGCACCGCGACGAATTCCATGGCGCTCTTTCTAGCGATTAACACGTCGGGGCTGGCGGTGCTGCCCACGGGTATGATCGCCATGCGGGCCTCGATCGGGGCCAATGCTCCTGGCTCCATTTTTCTTACCACC
>JAZAIZ010000188.1:0-4341 GCA_036230545.1 Myxococcota bacterium | reverse complement strand
TGCTTCTGCGCTACCTCCGGTCGCCTGGCACCTTAAGAAACCATTGATAGCGTCGCGGATCACCCCAAGCGGGGTGCCGCGCCCCGTTCGAGAGCAGCGAGCCGACAACACCGGGACCCCTTGGTTGCTCAGGGAGGACAGGAGCTGGTGAATCAAGTGGGTCTTTCCCATCCCCGACTCGCCCGTGAGAACCCCCAGCGCCCCGGCGCCCTCCCGGCCTTGCTCACAAAGATGCTCAAGAATCTCGTGTTCCGTATCCCGACCCACCAAAGTCGCTCTGGCGTGGTAACGAGTATCGACAGAATCGAGGTAGACCTCTTCCCCCCGAGAGAGCTGCCCATTGATCTCTGAGATGCGCTCAAGATCATCGAGGAGCCCCCGAGCCGTCTGATAACGGTCATCGGGATCCTTGGCCAACAGCTTGTTCACCATGAGCGCCAGCGCCGGGGAAAGCTCCGGCCGCAGACTGCGCAAATCAGGCGCCCTCACAACACCATGCTGCCGAACCAGCTCACCGATATCCTCCGCCTGAAAGGGCAGGCGCCCGCTCGCCGCCTGAAAGACAACCACCCCAAGAGCGTAGAGGTCGCTCCGGCTATCCACCGGCCGCTCCAACACACCGGTCTGCTCCGGAGGAGCGTATTGAAAGGTCCCAACGACCTGTCCCTCTTGAAGGTCCTCTTCACCAGAGAGCGTGCTCAACCCATAATCGATCAAGCGCGCGCCCCCATAGGGCGGGACGATAATATTCTGTGGTTTGATATCCCGGTGAACAATGCCGGCCTGATGAACCGCCTCCAGCGCTCCGGCTAAGTCTGTCGCGGCCCGCAGCACCCGCCCCTCTTCAAAGCTCTTCTCGTTCAATTCGTGGTCCAGGGTGACGCCATGCATGTACTCCACCACCAGATAGGGCCGACCATGGGTCTCGCCCACCTCGAAAATACCGGGCAAGGCCGGATGACGCACCTGGGCAAGCACCGCCGCTTCACGTGAGAAAAGCTCTCGTTTTTCCCGGGTGTCAACGCTTCGGGCGTTGGCGATCTTGATGGCGTAGCTGGCGCCGTCTTCTTTCCGCGCCAGATACACGCTGGAGTGAGTTCCGTGGCCAACGAGGGATTCTACGGTAAATCCAGGAATTTCGAGGTCGTCTACAATCATGCTCATCCCTGATTCGTCTCTCAAAAAACGAACCCTGCGAGGTTATCTCCCAACGCCGACAATAATGGAGCCCCCCTCAAAGCCTATAGCGAACCCTCCCTAAAGGCCAGACTAACGTCCATCACAGAGGCCGAGACTCCCTGGTAATTGAATGGCAGAAATATCCCTATTTAAAAGGGTTTGCCAACCCCCCGTGGTCTAAAAGGGCCCACCTGGCTGCCCGCCTGAGCCCCTCCAATCGACATCCTCCTTGAAAGCAAGTACTAACCCTTCTCAGAGCAACACGACGAAAGGGCTCCCGCCATGAAACAGGTACTCCTTGGCTTTTTTCTCTTTGGATTTCTCCTCTGTCTGGGAACAGGGCTCCTCATTTATGCTGCGGTCTCCGCTCAGCCGGAGGTAGCCTCCAACAGCGTGTTGATGATTGAGCTGGACGGCCCCCTCCAGGAGGGAGACGCCGGCTCCCTGAACGCCTTGGTCAAAGGCGCCGCCCCCGCCTCTTTTCAAAGTGTCACCCACTCCATTCGCGAGGCCGCCACAGACACCAAGATTTCCGGGCTCGTCCTCAACATCATCACCCCACAAATCGGGCACGCTCAGCTGCACGAGCTCGAAGAGACGATGAAGGTCTTCAGAGACTCCGGAAAATGGAGCCTCGCCTACCTCGAAACCGCCGGATCCCAATCTAAGGGCGACGGTGCTTACGCCCTGGCCTTGAGCGCCGATGAAGTCATTCTCTCCCCCCCCGGCTCCCTCAACCTTATCGGGCTTCGAGCCGAGGTCCCTTTCTTCGCCGAGCTCCTGGAGCGACTTAAGATCCAACCCCACATCCAAAAACGAAAAGAATACAAAAGTGGCGCGAATATCTACACCCAAAAGGCCTTCACCGGGCCTCATGAGGAAGCACTGAAAGAAGTTGTCGATGACCTGCAGGCAAACCTCTATGCCCACATTGCGGCACGTCGAAAGGTTAACCTCGAGACCGCCAAAGAATGGGTCCAGACAGGGCCCCATTCATCGACGACCGCCACAGACAAAGGGATGATCGACAACACCGCCTATTGGGACCAGGTCCTCGACACCGTCCAGGAGCGCACAGGGCGCGAGGACTCCACAGTGTCTCTTCATGACTATTACTCCACCCTCCCCGGCTCTTCGGGAGATGACACCCTCGCGGTCATCACCGCCGTAGGCGAGATTCACCGAGGCAAAAGCGATGGACACCCCTTCGCCGCCAGGAGCACCATCGGCTCCATCACCTACCAAAAAGCCTTTCAAGCCGCGCGGGCAGACAAAGTGAAGGGCGTCCTCTTTCGCATTAACAGCCCCGGGGGCTCTTATATCGCCAGTGATATGATACGCCGAGAGGTGGAGTTGACCCGAAAAGCCGGCGTGCCCGTCGTCGTCTCCATGGGAGATGTCGCCGGCTCCGGAGGATATTTCATCGCCATGGACGCTGATCATATCCTCGCCGCTCCCTCCACTATCACCGGCAGCATTGGAGTCTATGGTGGAGGGCTCTCCTTCCGAACCTTCCTCCACGAGTTCCTCGGGATCACCTTTGACACCTACCAAAGCACCCCCAACGCCGACACCTTCAGTCAGTTGGACCCGCCGGACGCCCACAGCCATAAGGCCACCTCCGAGACCATGGACCGCATCTACCATGACTTTGTCAGCAAGGTGGCCGCCGGGCGCGGGAAATCCTACGACGACGCCGAGGCGAGCGCCAGGGGACGAATCTGGTCGGGGCAGGACGCCCTGAAGCTTGGCCTGGTGGATGAGCTTGGTGGCTATTACGCTGCGCTGAGTCGCCTCAAGGAAAAGGCCCAGATCTCACCGGAGGCCGAGGTTCAACTCAAGACCTACCCGGTCCCGGATACCCCCATCAACGCCCTGCGCAAGACCCTCGCCTCCGGCGCCAGCCTCACCAGCGTGGTCCAAAGCACCCTAAAAAGGTTTACCCTGGCCCTTGATACTTCATCCCATGCTCAGCTAAAAGCTCCGGAGGTCCCCGTCCCGTATTAAAGTGAGCGTTCCTATGAATTTTCGAGTGGGTATTCTAACCCTGGCCCTGAACCTGACCCTGATTAGCTGCACCTCCAGCATCCATTATCCCATGGCCCGACAGAGCCAGCAGGTAGACACCCTGCATGGCGTCACCGTGGCCGATCCTTATCGTTGGCTCGAAGACCCCGACAGTCCCGAGACCCGGGCATGGATCAACGCGGAGAACAAGCTGACAGCCAGCGTGCTGAGCAAGAGCCCCTATCGGGACTCCATTCGACAACGGCTCACCACCCTCTGGAATTACGAAAAGCATGGTCTCCCATCGCGTCACGGCGACCGCTACTTTTTTTCCAAAAACAGCGGCCTCCAAAATCACCCCATCCTCTATTGGAGTGACGACCTCACCAAGGCCCCGACCCCTCTTCTTGATCCCAACACCTTCTCCGACGACGGAACCGTCGCCCTCGCCAACTGGCAGCCCAGCCACGACGGCAAATGGCTCGCCTACGGTGTCTCCAGCGGAGGCTCCGACTGGGTGCAATGGAAAGTTCTCAACGTCAAAACCGGCAAGCACTTGCCCGACGAGCTTCACTGGACCAAGTTCACCTCTGCCGCCTGGACCCACGACAACCTCGGTTTCTTCTATTCCCGATACAACGCCCCCTCAAGCGACGCGACCCTCGAAGAGACCAACTATTTTAACAAGCTCTACTACCACCGTCTCGGTACCTCCCAGGATGCCGACCAGCTCATTCACGAAGCCCCCCACGAAAAAGAGTGGGGCTTCAGCCCTCAAGTCTCCAACAAGGGGGACTACCTCATCGTAAGCGTCTGGAAAGGCACCGATGACCGCAACCAAATCCTCTACAAAAAGATCAAGGACAGCGCCGCTCCGCTGACGCCCTTAATCCCTCATTTCAAAGCCGGGTTTCATTTCATCGGCAACGAGGGCTCCACCTTCTTTTTTCAGACAACCTCGAGCGCACCCCGGGGACGACTCATCAGCATTGACCTCAGCCACCCCGAAGAGACGCGTTGGAAAGAGCTCATCCCCCAAAACGACGACACCCTTGAGAGCGCGACCATGGTCGGCTCCCGCCTGGTGCTTCGCTACCTGCACAATGCCCACAATGTCATTAAACTTCATCGCCACAACGGGGCCTTTGTTAAGCA
>JAZAIZ010000187.1:0-2053 GCA_036230545.1 Myxococcota bacterium | reverse complement strand
AAAAACCTCAGAAAACAATTCAGACTCCTAAAGCCCCCGAAGTTCATTTAGTCGGCGTAAAGCGAAGTGGAAAAGGAGACCAGTCAAGAATCCTCCTTCAATTGAGTCAGGATACAAGCTACGAGGTCTCGAGGGTTGAAGATCCGCCCCGTTTGGTAATCGATTTACACAACACCCAACGAAAAACGAAACGCAAATCCTACCCGGTTAAAAGCCCCTATATGAATCGAGTTCGGCTCGGCGACCACCCCATGTTTGTTCGAACCGTATTTGAACTGAAAAACCCCGAGATCATTCACCAGGTAGAGAGCACCACCAAGGGAGTCCTCGTCAGTATGCGAACGCTTCCCGTCCCCCAATCGGTGGTGGAGCTTAAAGATGTTCAATTTGAACTCAATGACAAGGCCGCCAGAATCGTCCTGGACGTTAACCCAAGAACCCTCCCCGAAATCGACACCCGCTCAGAGACCTCCTGGGTTCTTACACTGGATAATGTGGAGTTGGAGAGTTCTTTGGAACGTAGCCTCGACACCAGCGCCTACAACAGCATCGTTAAGATGGTCTCCACCTACCGTGAGAGCGCTGATAGTGACACCGTGAAGGTTGTCGCTAATCTCAACGGCAAAGCCACCCAGACGATTAAAAGAGCCAACGGCCAGGTGGTCTGGGAGATTCGTCCTCAGCCCCTTCAGGTAAGCACCGCAACCACCGCACCACGCACCGCCGGGTTCAGCGCAGAGGCTGCGGCGGTAGCCAAAAGCACCCCTAAACAAACCCGCACGCGGAAAAAATTGATCTCTCTGGACCTAAAGGACGCAGACATCCTTAATGTGCTACGACTTATCTCAGAGATTTCCGGTGAAAATATAATCGCAGGGGACGAAATTGAAGGAGCCGTAACCATGAAGCTCCGCAATGTCCCATGGGACCAGGCCCTGGAGTTGATCCTCAAAACGCGACAATACGGAATCGCCCGTGACCATGACGTTATGAGAATTGCCCCCGAGGAGACCCTCGCCACAGAAAACGAGCAAGCTCTGGAACGACAAAAATCAAGGATCCTTCTCGAAGAAAGCGTCATTAAGGTCATCACAATCAACTACGGACTGGCAGAGGAAATAATCTCACAGATTGAACCTCTGCTCACAGAGCGAGGAACCGCCCAACCCGATGAGCGCACAAACACCATCGTCGTGGAAGACGTCACCTCCAACATTGATCGTTTGATTAAGCTTGCAAAGCGACTTGACACCCAAACACCCCAGGTGCTGATTGAGGCCAGGATCGTTGAAGCCGGCAGTAATCACCTCCGTACCCTTGGTATTCAATGGGGAGGCACCGGCCAGATGACCGCCACCGAGGGCAACGCGACGGGGCTGATGTTTCCAGGAGACGTCATCGTCTCCGGTGCTGACAGCGCCGCTGGTGCTCCTCTGGACGGAACCTACACCCCGGCCCGCTACGCCGTTAACCTCCCAGCCGCTACCGGGGGCATGCAGGGCGCAGGGCTCGGGTTTATCTTTGGCTCTGCCGGGGGCAGTCAATTGCTCGCCCTGCGACTCTCCGCCATGGAGGAGAACGGCTACGGTCGGATTGTCAGCTCCCCCCGAATCACGACCATGGACAACAAGCAGGCGGTTATTTCCCAGGGGGTAAACATCCCCGTCAGTGTTGTCTCCGCCGCCGGGGCCCAGACCCAGATGTTCTCAGCCACTCTCACCCTCGACGTTACACCCCACGTCACCAACGACGGCAGCATCCTCATGGAAATCAACACCACCAAGGACGACCCGGACTTCACGCAAACCGGCGCGGGGGGGGATCCCACCATCAAGACAAAGTCTGCCCAAACGGAGGTGCTCGTTAAGGATGGTGACACGACGGTAATCGGCGGTATTTACACCCGCAACATCAGTGAGAGCATGGCCGGGGTTCCACTGCTCTCCCGAATTCCTATCATAGGCTGGCTCTTCCGCAAGCAGGACACACGAGACACCCGGAGCGAGCTCTTGATCTTCATCACTCCACGAATCGTCAACCGGGAGGAGGCCTT
>JAZAIZ010000186.1:0-1057 GCA_036230545.1 Myxococcota bacterium | reverse complement strand
CGAAGTCTCCCGATAGGCCGAGCGGTAAATTCAGGCCTGGCGCGGATTTGCGGTGGACCGCGCAGGTGGTTTGTGGACGGGGGGCGGCGGGACTTTGTTCAACTTCTGTGGTGCATGGCGCAATTTTTCTTTGGATTCTGCTGGTTAAGTTTTGGAATGAGGCAGGGAGCGTCGGGTGTTTTGGCTTCAACCGCGAGGTTGGTGTGGGCGCGTTTTTTTTTAGGAGCCGCGCTTGAGGCGTGGCCATCGCGCGAGTGTGGAGGGGGGCGTGTTGTTGGATGGAGCCAGGAGTGGAGAGTTCGTTTGAAACCAGGGAGCTTCGGTGGTGGTTTGACTCGGATTTGGTGGGTGGGTAGGATTTTGCGTGGCGCTGTGGTGGCGCTCAAGGGGGGTGATTGAATGTGGGCGTCGAGAGGGTTAAGCGCAGGAAACTGGTGGCACCGTGTTGCGATTGTTGTGGCTTTTTTGGGGCTGCTGGGTGCTGCTTGCACGGAGAATCAGTGCGAGGCTGGCGCGGGGATGTGTGTCGAGGGGAAAGTCCATGTGGTCACCTGCGGGTTGAATGGTCAGGGGACCATGGCCCGCACCTACACCGATGGGGACTGGGGTTCTTGGGGAGTCTGCGAAGATCCCGACCAATGCACCAACGGATCGGTGTTGAACGAGGCGTGTGGGGCTAACGATAGTGGTTCCCGGAGCCGGACCTGCGTCGCTGGACAGTGGAGGCCTTGGGAGGCTTGCCAGGGGGCCGACTCATGCACCACCGGCACCATGGAGTCCCGGGCCTGTGGGGCAGAGGGGCGGGGCAACCAGTCCCGGATTTGTGTCAACGGGGTTTGGGCCGTCTGGGGGGAGTGCGGGGAGCCCGTGTCGGGCTGCACCGATCCCGAGGCTATCAACCACGATGTGACCGCCACGGTCGATGACGGTAGCTGCGTGGTATGCGAGGTGCGCTCGCTTCCCTTTATGGAGAGTTTTGAGGGCGGTCTCGATCAATGCCTTTTGACCTTTGTGACGGGGGACGGGTTTGTGCTTTCCGCCGGTGGTGCAGGGGGCA
>JAZAIZ010000185.1:0-12362 GCA_036230545.1 Myxococcota bacterium | reverse complement strand
GCGTAGAAACTTTTCCCAAGGGTGGTCCAATAATCTCTCATGGTCTTGTCTCCTGACAGGTCGATGCACACTCCGAAACGAACGCCTCTCCTCTATGGCTTCGTCGACTGGTTTGGCAATAACTAATGCATGAGAGCCCCCTCCAGGGCAGAGAGACTCCAGCTCCCTCGTGGTTTGATATCCCAACGAGCTTTATGTTAATCCGAGCATTGGTTGTTGTGTGTAAAAAAGCGACCCCAGGTGGGCTTCTGGAGGTCCGCAGCGCGGGGCGCACCCGCCGTCTCTACGCAGACGGGGTGCTGCACACTCAATACAACCCCAACGCTCCCCTAACCGGCGACATCTGGGATTCCCTCTCTCTCAGCCCTGGGTTTGCCCCACGCCACCACGTGCAGCGGGTGCTGGTGCTTGGAGTCGGGGGTGGCGCGGCCCTTCGGCATATTCAACGCTATTTTAAGCCCGAGTTCATCCTCGGTGTAGAGCTGGACCCCACGCGCATCTCCCTCGCCAAGCGCTTTTTTGGGTTGAGGCGAAAAGGCATTGAGCTGGTTTGCGCCAACGCGGTGGAGTGGCTGCTGGGCTACTCGGGCGAGCCCTTTGATTTGATCATTGACGATATCTTTGGACAGGCACACGGATCTCCGGTTCGATTTATTCCCCTGCACGCCTCCTGGACCAAAACCCTCTGCGCAGCCCTTCACCCCCAGGGGCTCCTGGCGGTGAACACCATCACACCCCACGAGCTCGCGCAGAGCGCTCTGCTCTGCCAACAGCAATACCGCAAACGCTTTCGACGGGGGTTTCGTTTCATGCACCCCCAATCCGAAAATGCCATCGGAGTTTTCTCTCCCTTCAGCACCACCCAACGGGAGTTCAGAGCCACCGTGCAAGCCCTGGAGGGGCTTCACACCGCACGCGCGAAGAAGCTCATGCAGTTTCGCATCTCTTCGCTGTGGTGACTTCTCACACGCCAGTAACCTTAAAAACCCGGGCCCGCCGAACATCCCCATCATCATGGTCCTGAACATCGTGGGGACGATAACGCGCCACCTGCTCCAGCCCCTCCCGCTTAAGGGTCGCGCGACCCGGATCTCCCACGTAGACCTCCACGCCACCTCGAGCCAGCTGATGAAACCAGGCGCTGATTCTGGCGGAGAGGGGCTCTTCGTAACAGATGTCTCCCGCCACCACGACGTCCACCCCCGGTAAAGGCTCACCCACGCGGTCCTCCGGGTCGAAGGAGAGGGTCACCTGGTTCAAGGCCGAGTTCAACGCCGTGGCCTCCCGGCAGAAAGGGTCAATGTCGTTGGCGCTCACATGCGCCGCCCCGGCCATGGCCGCAGCGATGGCGATGAGCCCCGACCCGGTGGCGATGTCCAGGACGCGCTTCCCCATTACCAACTCCGGATGGTCCAGAATAAAGCGCGCCATTCCTTGCCCTCCCGCCCAGGCAAAGGCCCAATAGGGTTCCCCCAAACCGCTGCTTTCAAACTCGTCAGCGCGCATGCGCCACAGAGGACAACGCCGGGTGGTCAAGCGAAGCCTCATCTCCGGCAAGAGAGCCGGGCGCACAACCTCGGTGTTGTTCAGGATCACATCCCGACGCTGCTCAGAATTAAACTTCACCATCCCTCACCCTAGCCACCCGGTGCCCTGCTGTCGACGCCCCGGCCTAAAAAAGAAAGGCGCCTCTGGACATCGAGGACGTGTTCGCACAATATAGAACACGTTCTAGTTTTAAAGGAGTACCGTCCATGAGCGCAGAGTTCCCCTGGGAGGGTGAGGTAGACGTCGCCGTAGTAGGATTTGGAGCGGCGGGCGCCTGCGCCGCGCTGCAGGCTCGAGAAGAGGGCGCATCAGTCGCCATCCTCGACCGCTTTATGGGGGGAGGCGCCACCGCCATCAGCGGCGGGATCGTCTACGCCGGCGGGGGCACCCACATTCAAGAGCAAGCGGGAGTGCAGGACACCGTTGACGAGATGGTGACCTACCTTCAGCAGGAGGTGCAGGACGTGGTGTCCCACAGCACCCTGCGGGACTTTTGCGAAAAGAGCGTCGACAATCTCCACTGGCTTGAGCACCAGGGCGTCGTCTTTGACGCCACCCTCTGTCCCTATAAGACCTCTTATCCCCTTGATCGTTACTGTCTCTATTATTCGGGCAATGAGACAGCGCTGCCCTACCGTGAGCGCGCCACCCCCGCCCCCCGTGGGCATCGGGTTAAAGGCAAGGGCATGCCGGGACGCCGTCTCTTTGAGCCCCTTCGAGAGTCTGCCCATCGACACAACGCGCTTGTCTATTATCAGAGTCAGGTTAAGCGACTCCTCTGCGACGCCTCCGGTGCCCTGATGGGCGTGGAGTTCAACCAGCTGCCCCCGGGCTCTTTGGCGGCATTCGCCCATCGCTGGTGCGAGAAGCTCGCACAAAAAATAAACAACTACAGCCCCCAGCTTGGCAAACGTCTTCGCGAGCGCGCCTCACGCCTTGAGAAAAAACACGCACGCCCCCATTTCCTCCGCGTGCTCAAGGGCGTGATTCTCTCCACCGGGGGTTTCATCTACAACCGCGCAATGGTCCAACAACACGCTCCGGCTTACCGCCCCGGCATGCCCCTTGGCACCGCCGGATGCGACGGCAGCGGCATTCAACTGGGGCAAAGCGTCAAAGGCGCAACGCGATACCTCAACCGGGTGTCCGCCTGGCGATTTATCAACCCTCCCCCCGCCTTTACCCAGGGGGTTCTCCTCAACGACCAAGGCAAACGCTACATCAACGAGGAGCTCTACGGGGCCACCATCGGCGAAGAAATGGTAGAGCGTCAGGGGGGAACCGCGATCCTCATCATTGACGCGACCCTCCGCAAAAAGGCCCGGGCTCAGGTGGGCTGGGGCAAAACCCAATGGTTTCAAACAGCCCCCACCCTGCTCAACCTCTGGTTTAACGCCAGGCGCGCCAACTCTATCGAGGCGCTGGCCCGCCTCTGTCGCATGCCGGAGGACGCGCTGCGTCAAACCCTGGAGACCTACAACCAAAACGCAGCCAGCGGCGCAGACGATCCTTTGGGGAAATCCACCAAGGGACACCACGTCCTAAAGCCCCCCTTCTTCGCCATCAACTGCTCCATCACAAGCAAACGCTTCCCCTGCCCCACCCTCACCCTCGGAGGCCTGGTGGTGGATGAGACCACCGGCCAGGTCCAGGACGCCGCCGGCCAGCCTGTAGTGGGCCTCTACGCCGCCGGCCGCGCAGCAGTTGGCATTTGCTCAAGGCAATATGTCAGCGGTCTCTCCATCGCAGACTGTGTCTATTCCGGACGACGAGCCGGTCACGCCGCCTCCCAGGCGGAGGCCTCAAACACCTCCAGCACCGTCCAGGTGGCCTGAGGAGGCACCTCGGCCCCCCTCGGAGGCCTCAGTTGATCCTTGCATCCTCGAAGTCATTGGGTGTAATGGACCCTTTTGTCTTTTAGCAACCAAAATCTCATTCTGGTCGCAGAGTGAGAGCCATACGGTCTCTTTCGGAGTCTCCCGAGAGCCCGCCGCGCCGAGGGTACGCCATGCAAACCGAAGAAATCATTGAAAAATGCAAACGCCACACGCTCTACACCTGGGCGGCTCAAGGCAACGTGCGCCCCTTCCCCATCGAACGCGCAGAGGGAAGCTACATCTATGACACCCACGGCAAGGAATACCTCGACTTCAACAGCCAGTTGATGAGCGTCAACATCGGTCATTCCCACCCCAAAGTCGTCAAGGCCATTCAGGAGGCCGCTGCGGGGCTCATCTACACCTTCCCCGGCAGCGCCACCGAAGCACGAGCGGCCCTGGGGGAGCGCCTGGCTGCCCTGCTCCCTGGTGATTTGAACGTCTCCTTTTTTACCCTCGGCGGCGCGGAAGCCAACGAGAACGCCATCAAGATCGCACGACAATACACGGGCAAGCATAAGATCCTGAGTCGCTACCGCAGCTACCACGGAGCCACCCACGCCTGCATGCAAATGACCGGAGACCCCCGCCGCTGGAGCAACGAGCCCGGCGCCCCCGGCTTTATTCGGGTGATGGATCCGCAACCCTACAATTTCTCCTTTGGAGAAGACGACGCGACCAAAACAGAACAAAACCTCCGTTACCTTGAGGAGGTGATTCAATACGAGAATCCCGACAGCATCGCGGCGATGTTCATCGAAACAGTCACCGGCACCAACGGAGTTCTCCCGCCTCCCGAGGGTTACCTGCAAGGCCTGCGCAAGCTCCTCGACAAATACAACATCCTCCTGGTCTGCGACGAAGTCATGGCCGGGTTTGGTCGCACCGGCAAGATGTTCGCCTTTGAGCACGCCGGTATCGTCCCCGATATCGTCACCATGGCCAAAGGCCTGACAAGCTCCTATATTCCCCTCGGCGCGGCCGTGGTGCGCGATGACATCGCCAACTACTTCCGCGACAACGTGTTGCCTTGCGGACTCACCTACAACAGTCACAACCTCGCCCTGAACACCGCCATGGCCGTGCTGGATGTCTTTGAAGAGGAGAAGCTCGCCGATAACGCTCAAGCCCTCGGCGCGGTCATGCAGGAAGAAATGCAACGCCTGCAAGAGAAGCACCCCTGCATCAACGAGACCCGCAACATCGGGCTCTTTGGCATGATCGATCTGGGGGACGGCGAGGGGAACCTCCTGGTGCCCTACAACGGCTCCCATCCCGTCATCGCAGACTTTAACGGGTTTCTGCGGGCAGAGGGGCTCTTTACGTTTATTCGCTGGGGACACATCATGTGCAACCCGCCCCTGTGTACCACTGAAGATCAACTCCGTAAGGGCTTTGACATCATCGATCGAGGCTTGGATTTAATCGACGCAGTGCTGCCTTCCAAGGCATAGCGACATCACCTCACTCTATTGACGCTCTCCCCAGAATGAACTCCGAGGAAAGCGTCCCGCTAAAGAAGGATTAAGACATGAAAGATCTTAGTACGACCGTTAACGGCATTGAATTTGAGAACCCCTTTCTCCTCGGCAGTGGACCTCCGGGCACCAACGCGCGGGTCATCGCCAAAGCTTTTCGCGCTGGCTGGGGTGGCGTGGTGGCCAAGACCACCAGCCTCTCTGACACCGAGGTCATCAACGTTGTCCCGCGCTATGGCAAGTTAAAGAGCGCCTCCGGGGACGTCATCGGCTTTCAGAACATCGAGTTGATCAGCGACCGGCCCTTTGAGGACTGGGAGGCCGACTTCGCGGCCTTGCGCAAGGAGTTTCCCACCAAGGTTGTGATCGCCTCTATCATGGAGTGCTACGACAAGAGCCGCTGGCAGGAACTTGCCAGCCGCTGCGAGAAGGCCGGCGCCAAGGGACTTGAGCTGAACTTCTCATGCCCCCACGGTCACCCCGAGCGGGGGATGGGCGCAGCCATGGGTCAAGATCCGGCCCAGGTCGAAGAGGTGACAAGTTGGGTCAAGGAGGTCGTCACGATCCCCATTTGGGCCAAGATGACCCCCAACATCACCGATATCACCATCCCCAGCGCCTCTGCCATTCGCGGCGGCGCCTCCGGGGTGTCAGCCATCAATACGATTCTGAGTGTGATCGGAATCGACCTCAAGAGCCTCCGCCCCTTCCCCACCGTGGAGGGTCACTCGGTGCCAGGTGGCTACTCCGCGCTCGGAGCGAAGCCCGTGGGATTGCGCATGGTTCAGGAGATCGCGAGCGTGCTGAAAGACTTTCCCATCTCCGGCATGGGTGGAGTCATGACCTCCCGCGACGCCATCGAATTTCTCCTGGTCGGCTCCAGCACCGTTCAGGTGTGCACCGGCGCGATGTTGCAGGGACTTGGGATGATCGACGAGCTTAAAGAGGGGCTCTCCTCCTTTATGGAGCAGCATGACTTTAAACAGGTCCAGGACATCGTGGGCAAGAGCCTGCCCTACTTCACCACCCACCATCACCTGGTGGAGCTTCAGGCGGAGTCCAAGGCACTCAAGATGGCGTCCCGCGCCAGCACTGACAAAGCCTGGGGCGAAGAGAGCCTGCAAAACCAAACCAGCAAGATGACCTCCAACGACTAACCCCAACTCAACTTAACAAGGAAGTTTCCATGAACACTCAATTCCCCTTCGAAACCCGTGGGTATGAATTTCAATCCTACGTGAATTGCCACAACTTTATCGGTGGCGAGTGGTGCGCCTCCCAGGGTGGCAAAACCCTCGACGTCTTAAACCCGCGCCACGGCAAGTCCATGGGCACCGTCGAAGACTCCACCACCGCGGACGTTCAACGTGCGGTAGAGGCCGCCACCGCCGCCTTCCCCGGCTGGAGTAGCACGCCCCTTAAAGAGCGCGTTCAGGTGCTTTACCGCCTCAAGACCCTTATGGAAGAGAACCTCGAGGAGCTGACCTGGCTACTCTCCCATGAAAACGGCAAGACCTACGACGAAGCCAAAGGCAGCGTGCTCAAGGGCATCGAGTGTATCGAAATGGGAACCTCCCTCCCCAACATGATCGCAGGCGAGCAACTTGACGTCAGCCGTGGAGTCAACTGCGAGACCACCTTCGCTCCCCTTGGAGTCGTGGCGGGAATTATCCCCTTCAACTTCCCCACCATGGTCCCACTGTGGATGCTCCCCCAGGCCCTGATCGGCGGCAACACCTTCGTACTTAAGCCATCAGAGCAGGTCCCCTATGGTTCCATGCGACTGGCGGAGTTGCTTCGTGAAGCGGGACTCCCCAATGGCGTGCTCAACATCGTCAACGGCAGCCAGGAGGCGGTTGAAGCCATCGTCGATCACCCCGAGATTAAAGCGGTTGGCTTTGTCGGCTCTACCCGGGTGGCGAAGATTGTTTATGAACGCGGATCCAAAACCGGCAAGCGCATGCTCTGCCTCGGCGGCGCAAAGAATCACCTGGTGGTGGTCCCCGACGCCAACACCGAGCTCACCGCATCCAACGTCGTGGCCTCCTTCACTGGCTGCGCAGGGCAGCGTTGCATGGCCGCTTCGGTGATGCTCGCAGTGGGAGACGTCGACCCCATCATCGAAAAAATGATGAGTCACGCTAAAGACATGGAGCTCGGCAAATCCATGGGCGCTATCAACAGCCCCGAGAGTGTCGAGCGTATCAACGGCTATATCAACGACGCCGAAGCGCAGGGCGCCAAGATTTTGGTGGATGGTCGCTCCCCCAACGTCGCCAACGCGGAAGAAGGCTTCTGGGTGGGACCGACTATTATCGACAACGTCACCCCCGATATGGCACTTGCTAGACAAGAGGTGTTTGGACCGGTGCTGGCTATTGTTCGGGTTAAGACCCTCGACGAGGCCATTGCGATCGAAAACGCCAACCCCTACGGCAACGCGGCGGCGATCTTCACCAGCAACGGCGCCACCTCCCGCTACGCCATCGAGCGCTTCAACGCCGGCATGTGCGGTGTTAACGTTGGCGTTCCGGTCCCCCGCGAGCCCTTCGCCTTTGGCGGCTGGAATGACAGCAAATTTGGCCACGGTGACATGACCGGTGTTGACGGGTATCGTTTCTGGACCCGCCCCCGTAAGATCACCACCAAATGGGAGCTGCAGACAGACCAGACCTGGATGTCCTAAGGTCTCAAAGAAACACAAAAAAAAAAGCACCTCCTTGGAGGTGCTTTTTTTTTATCCGTTAAAAACGAACTCTTTTAATTAGTCGCTTCCGAAGGTTTCATCCAGGCGTTAAGGCCGCGCTCCTCGTTGGTTCCGGGGATGGTGTTGTCGAGAAACATCGCGGTGAACGCGCCAACCGCCATTCCGGTTTTTCCGAGGGTGTTGAGGATGTCACTGAGCCACACCGGCTCAAAGGCGATGGGGTGCGCCACGAAGTATTCCGGCAAGGACAATCCCATAAAGAGGGAGAAGCCCACAATGAAGAGATTGCGACCGGAGTTCAGATCAACAAACTGCAGGTTCGACAAACCCACCGAGGCGATCATGCCGAACATAGCGCAATACATTCCCCCAACGATGGGTTGAGGGATCGTGGTGAACAACGCCCCAAACTTGCCCATCAAACCAAGGCAGAGCATCAACGTTGCACCCGCCTGCACCACCCGGCGACTTCCCACTCGGGTGAGACCAATGGCGCCGATGTTCTCGCTGTAGGAGGTAGTCCCATTTCCGGTACCGAAGATTCCCGCAATGAGACAGCCGATGCCTTCCATGCCGATACCGCGGCTGATCACCTTCTTATCGGGAATCGGTGCACCTGAGAGGCGGGCGCAGGCATAGTAATCGCCGATGGACTCTACCACCGACGCAATATAACCCGCGAGCATCCCAACAAATGCGGCCACTCCAAAAACCGGCATTCCCCACTGAAAGGGATAGGGCACTCTAAACCAGGGTGCCGCTGCGACCTTGTCCATGGAAACGTAGCCCGGGTGGCCTGGCGCGAAGGTCCCAGTGCTTGTGAGGATACTCGCCACCAGCCACGCGCCGCCGATCGCCAATAGGATCGGAAAGAGCTGAAACGCTCGATGCGTGGTTCGGAGGTATTGGCTGAAGAGAATGATCAAGGCGATGGTCAACCCACCAATGCCCCAATGACTGCCGGCGATGGGAGCACCAAACTTAAAGAGCGCCAAACCAATCAGGCAGATGGTCGGAGCGATGGTCACCGGTCCCACAAAACGCAGGAGCCGCCCCACAAGTCCGGTGTATCCAAGGAAAATCTCCACCAAAGCGCCCGATATGATCGCCCCCTGGAGATGCTGAAGTTTCACCTGCCATCCTGCATCGGCGAGGGTCGCCATGGCGCAGATGGTGATCGCGGGAGTGAGAAACGAAAAGGTTCCTCCCTGCACGATGGGCAGTCGATTGCCCCAGGTGGTCTGCAGCAACGTGGTGATGCCACTGATAAAGAACATCGTCCCAATAAGCCAACCCAAAGCCTGAGGCTCGTCTTTCAAGCCCAGGGGCTCCGCCATAATCAGCGGGATCGCCACGGTGGAGCCAAACATCGTTAAATAGTGCTGAAATCCGAGCGTTATGGTCTCGGGCCACGAAGGCTTATCCTCAATACCGTACATCAACTTCACAGAATCATTGGATTTCATTATTGAACCCTCTATCCTTCCATCACGGTTATTTTGCCAAGCTGCGCTGGCTATCACACAAGGGTCGTGGAACGTAGCAAAAAGAGTCTTTCCGCCGGCATTTTTTATTGACTCAAAATGAATTTGGCATAATATCCCGCGTTTGGCGCTCGGCCCTGCTGAGCAAACCCCCACAGCATCAGGGAGAGAGAACATGGGACGAATCGTCACCGGTGGACTTATTCAATGCAGCAACCCCCTCAATGATTTAAACGCAGGCGTTGCCGCCATTCGCGACGCGATGGTCGACAAGCATATTCCTCTCATCGAAGAGGCCGGCAAGCGGGGCGTTCAAATCCTATGCCTTCAGGAGCTCTTTAACGCACCTTATTTCTGCCCCAGCCAGGACAACGTCTGGTGTGACCTCACCGAGACCGTCCCTGGCCCGAGCGTCGAGGCTCTCAGCGTCTACGCCAAAAAATACAGCATGGTCATCATCGTCCCCGTTTACGAGATGGAGCAGCCCGGTGTTTATTACAACACCGCAGCGGTCATCGACGCCGACGGCACCTACCTTGGCAAATACCGCAAGAATCACATCCCTCAGACGAGCGGCTTCTGGGAAAAATACTTCTTCAAGCCCGGCAACCTCGGCTACCCAGTGTTCCAAACCCGTTATGCAAAAGTCGGCGTCTACATTTGCTACGACCGACACTTCCCCGAAGGTGCGCGGCTCCTTGGCTTAAATGGCGCCGAGATCGTGTTCAACCCCTCTGCTACAGTGGCCGGTCTCTCCGAGCACCTCTGGAAGATCGAGCAACCCGCCCACGCAGTGGCAAACGGTTATTTCCTCGGAGCCTCCAATCGCGTCGGCGCCGATGAACCATGGAACCTCGGCAAGTTTTACGGCACCAGCTATTTTTGTGACCCTCGTGGTCAATTTTTGGCCGAAGGCTCCCGCGACAACGATGAGGTTGTCTGCGCCGAGATGGACCTCGACGTCATCGAAGAAGTCCGTCGAACGTGGCAGTTCTACCGTGACCGTCGCCCCGACAGCTACGACTCCATGGCCGCTCAGCTTCCCTGAGGCCACTTCCACCGCTCCCTCCCTCGCTGCCAAAACGGCGAGGGAGGATCCTCATCTCCCCCCCCGCGCCCCTCTGCATTCGTCCTTGCTCCCCGATCCGGCATCTGCTAGGGGTGCCGCCAGAGCCGAGGGCTCATCACCTCCCACCGAAGGTTGCCAGGGGTTGTTATGAAAGCACAGGAACGACGTAAGCAGACCCGCAGGACGACAACGACGGCGGTCAAAACCAATCGCCGCCAAGGTGAGCGCCGCCAACAGGAGCGCCGGGGAAGCCCGCGAGTTCCCCTTGAGCTGTGGATGGAAGAGGCCACCAGCAGCGAGGTCTATTTTCGGCGCACGGGCAACGTAGGACTGGGCGGGGTCTATTTTGACGACGCGATTCCACACGACGACGGGACGGAGGTCACCCTCAAGTTCACCCTCCCCGGCGACCGGGAGATGGTGGTTGCTCGAGGCAAGGTCATCAACAAAGCCACCCGTACCAACCCCCTGGGGATGCGGGTTCGCTTCATCACCATCGAAGGAAACGGCAAAGACCGTATCCGTCATTTTATCGAAAACCTCTAGGCCTCTCCCTTAACTCGACATCAGCACCGAAGTTCACCAGCTAATCAAGGGCACCCCCATGCTCCCCACCGGCGATGCCGTGGGGGCCGTGTCCTGGTTAGGGTTGGAGCGGGGCCGGGTGTCCCAAATGATGACCAACGCCACCACGGTTCCTACCGTCAGGGCGGCCAGACCCACGGCGGTCGCCATCCCCACCCACTCTGGCATCACCCGCACGGGGGCAGACTCTGGATGCCCCTCACCAGACCATCTCGGAGTCACCGCGGCGAATTGACTGGACTCAAAACTGCGTCGTACCCTCACCGGTCGTGGCTGCTCAAAGCTCCCCACTCGCAGCTCGCCCCCCTTGCTCATCCCGATTCTCAGATAATACCAGCCAATTCCCGAGATATGACTCGGTCCAACGGCCATGTGTCCGGTCCAATGCTCTCCCTCAAGAGAGAGAGGGGTCGCAGAAAAAGCGTCACTTCCGGGCGCAGAAAAATAGAGGGTCACCGTCTCGATCTTGCCCCCTTCCACGAAGGGGGCTGATTCCATTGGAGCTGTGGTCAAACGCCACTGACGATCTTCCGGGTCGCTGGTCACCGACTCAAGCCGCAGCCTCGAGACCCCACGGGCAAGCTCTTTAGCCTCCTTAAAGAGCTCCAGCAGGCGTGGGGAGAGCTCCATGGACACTTCAAAATCAGGTTGGGAAAGGAGCGCGCGGGTATAAGCCGCGACCGCCAACTCACGCTCACCAAGGGCCATAAGAATCGACGCCCGGAGCTCTTCACAGCCCACATCGTCAGAGGCATCCTCGCACGTCTTTCCCAAAACGGCGCGGGCGTCCTCATATTTTGCTTCGTCGTAGAATTTCTGTGCGGCGGCAATGTCGCTTGAGGCGTTCGCCAGAGTCGCAATTAAGAGGAGATAAGTCATGGTTAATGAAATAAATAACCGGGTCTGCTCGCCAAAACAAGCATCCTGCCGGATACACACTTCTCACTTGACCTGCTCCCGGCTTCATCCTTAACTGAAGTCATGGGAGACCAGAACAAAAAAGGGGGCGCGAGCGCGCTGATCAACTCGATCCTGAAGGACTCCTCCCCCTCGGAGCAGGAGCCCCCCAAAAAGCAGGAAGTACCCCAGAGCCAGCAGACCTCCCTCGAGCCCGAGTCCGATGTTGCAAGCTTGATTCACCTCTATTTCGAGGTGGAGGAAGCCGAAGAGCGGGACGAAATCTTCGACCAGATCGCGGGGCAGGACTCTCCCCTCTCCCACCAATTCCTGGAGACGATGCTACACGAAGACCAGGACTATTTCGTCCGCTCCGCTGCCGCGGCGACCTTGGCCCGACGGGGACATCCGGATGCCGTCGCTCTGCTTGAGAGCGATCTAAATGATCCGGAGGAGCCCTTCTTCTTTGAGCAGGCGGTCATCGTCCTTGGAGAAATCATCGCGGCCCCCTTCTACGACACACTTCATCAGATCTGGCGCTCGGAGGATCGACCCGGCTACCAGCGGCGGGAGGCCATGCTGGGCATGGAGGCCGTCGACGCCCCCCGAGCCTGTCAGGAGTTTCTTGGATTTCTTCAGAAGATCACTACCGTGGAGAACTTCCCCGAAGAGCATGTTGAGACCGCCCTTTTGATCTTCGCGCGCCAGAGCTTTGGG
>JAZAIZ010000184.1:0-33781 GCA_036230545.1 Myxococcota bacterium | reverse complement strand
GCGAGGAGGGGGGGGCGTTTGTTGGGGGGGAAAGTGTGGTGTCGGTAATTTGCCTACATGCCGAGGGAGAGGTTGCTGGGCGCATGAGGAGGAGGATCTTCCGAATATTTCCAAGGATTGCGGATTGCAGGTCTGGAAAACATTTGCTACGAAATCCGCAGATCTATGGAGGATGCCCCCCACAGGGAAAGCGGGGGGCTCACACTCGGTACGCCGAGAGCCTTCTTTTCGCATTGGACGAAGGAAGCGCGAACAAATTAGCAAGCAGGAGTGCCTGTGCGTAGAGCGTTGTTGGGTTTTGCTGTTGTCTTTTTGACGGCGGGTGTTGTGCAGGCAGCCGGCCCCGAGTTTGAAGAAGATCCCTTTGGGGACTCTGACTTTTCGGGCACCGCGTTGATTATGGATTTGGCGCATCCCTCCGAAGGCCGCGCTCAGGCCGGGGTGTTCTTCTCCAGTAGTTTGATTGACAAATACTCCACCCACGCAGGGGGGACGCTCGATTTCAGCTACAATTTAATGGACACCTTCGGGATCGGCGCGAGCTTGAGTTTGATGAATGGAGCGCTCACGTCCATTGTGATGGATCAGGCCGGGATCATCGGAAACAAAGTCGATAAGTGCTTGCGGGATGGTGAGGCCAACTGCGACGCGCGTCCGAACGTCCCTGACTTTAAGCAGGTGACCGGTTCCTTCGACCTCTATGCCATCTGGACACCTCTTTATGGCAAGGTGAACCTGGTCAGTGAGGCGGATGTCAATCTTGAGTTCTACACCCTCGCAGGCATCGGGTACAACGGGACCCGCGAGCCGGAGATCTCCGGTCAATTTGCGGCCAATGGCCTACCTGAGGTGAGCAATCAGGGGGTGATGGATGGGGGCCTCTTCAGTGATGGTAGGGTGCACGGGACTTTTGGCCTTGGTTTAAGGGTCTTCTTGAACTCCTGGTTCGCGCTGCGTACCGAATTCCGTGGCTTGTTTTTCCGGGATGAGTTTGAGTTTAATCCAGCGAATGGCCCCGAGGGGTACACCTCCACCTACTGGTTTGGACACCTGGGCGCTGACTTTGTCGTATTTTAGGGAGCCGTCGATCATGAAAAATATTATTCAGTTGTTGTTTTCAGGGACGTTGCTGCTTGTATCGGTAAGCGCGGGGGCTGCGGAGCCCTTAATTATTGAAGATCCCGTCATTGAGACCGGGGCCGAAGAGTCGCTTCCGCTACGGAGCGTGGCGGCGGAAGATGAGTCGATCTACGTTGTTCAGGAGCGGGCGTTCTCCAAGAGTGGACAGATTGAGTTCGACATTTTTCTGACCACCAAGGTGAACCCTAAATTTGTGGGGTACATGGGGCTTGGTCTCTCTGCGGCGATGCATCTTCGTGAAAACTTCGCCATTGAAGTGAACACCACGATTCCAGGGGTGTTGATGCCCTTTTATTCGGATCTGGTGTACGAAGTGTTCACCTACGAGGATCTCGCACCTCAGATGGTGGATCTTAAGGTCATGGATTATACCGGGTCGGTGAGTTTTCAGTTCTCGGCTCTCTACGGGAAATTGAAGTTTTACCCGGTGATTCTTGATTATGACCTTTATGTCCTGGCGGGAGTGGGCGTGGCGCGCACTCAGCAGGCCTGTATGCCCCAGAAAGATGGGTGCAGTGAGGGCCATGAGGAACTTATCGGTCGGGGCCTGAAGATCCAGGAAGATTTTACGGACGCATGGAAAATCACGGGCAATATTGGGGGCGGGCTCCGCTTCTTCTTCTCCGATTTCATGGGGCTGCGCTTTGAGGTTCGTGACGTTGTGTACTCGGATCGGGATATTCAAAGCTCTGAAACGACTACTGATATCAGAAACAATCTTATGTTCTCTTCCGGTGTAAGCTTCTTGTTCTAGGTGAGGTTCATGCGTTTATTGAAATTAGTTTCTTTAGTGGGGGCGTTGCTCCTCGTTGGCTCCGCTGCCCAGGCCCAGTCCCTCTCTGAGGGGTTGAAGCTCTATAAATCGAAGGATTATCAGGACGCGGCGTTTGCTTTTTACGAAGTGCTCCAAAATGATCCCAACCCCGACAATCGCGATAAAGCGGAGGTGTACCTGGCGGAAGCGCTCTTCAAGCTGAAGCTCTATATCCCTGCGCTCTTTTATTACACCGACATCTTTAAGGTGGGGCGAACCAATCGCTATTATCTCAACGCTGTTGAGGGACTTCTGCGGGTTCAGGAGGCGCTGCACGACTGGGTGCTGGTGCCAAGTCTGGTTAATGAGAACCTGGATCCCGAGGGCTTTTTGCATTTGACCCACGAGAAAATCGCCCGGGTCAATTATATGATTGGGCAGCTCTCCTACACTCAAGGCAAGAACGAAGACGCGCGGGCGTTTTTGGAATATGTGCCTCCCGAGAGCAGCTACCACGCCAAAGCACGCTACCTCTTAGGCCTGTTGGAGATTCGCACGGGCAATGCTGAGCAGGCGCTACCGCACTTTCAGGCGGTTTTGGATATCGTCCCCGTTGACAGTCCCTCCGCCGAGTTGCTGGATGTTCGTGGGCTGGCTCAATTGGGGCTTGGTCGGGTGGCTTATGGTTTGGGGCGTTATGCCGAGTCTGGGGACCACTATGCGGCGGTTCCGCACTTCTCCCGTCATTGGTTCACCGCCATGTATGAGAGCGCCTGGAGTCATTATAAGCAGGACAATTATGGCAAGGCGCTTGGGGAGTTGCACAGCGTCACCTCTCCCTATTTCGCCAAGCGCCACGTCCCTGAGGCCTACGTGATTCAGGGGACCACCTATTTCATTAATTGCCAGTGGGACCGCGTACGCCGGGCGGTGGAGCAATATAAGGCCAGTTATGAGCCGATGTTGTCGCAGTTGACGGGCTACCTCGCCCAGAGTCGGGAGCCGACAGAGTATTATCGAGACGTTGTGGGCGGCGGAAAGGGGAAGTTCTCCCTTGAGTTTGCCCGTGAAGTGCGGCGCTCCAAGCGCTTCCTCGACTATCACTTCATGCTCAAGCACATCGCCTGGGAGCAGGAAGAGGTTAGCACTAACTCTGTGTGGCGGGGTACTCGCTTGGCGGAAGACCTTGGGGCGATCATCATGCAGCACCTCGAAGAGCTTGAGCCTGTGATCGGCGTGTGGGTGAACCGACAGTTGGTGAATCGTCAGGCGACTCTGCAGACCTATCAGAGCCAAATCGACATTCTCGACTTTGAGGTCACTGACGCTGAGGCGGAGTGGTTGGCCCAGGGGCGTGAGATCCTGAAGGGGCGTCGACGCCGCTTGCCTCGCCCGGATATCCCAACCGACCAGTGGCAGCACTGGAACTTTGATGGTGAGTATTGGAAGGGTGAGTTAGGCTACTTTCATCACTCTATCCGCAGCGAGTGCGAATAAAATATTACGCGAGGGCTGTGTGTACAGCCACCAGGTAATGAAGCGCCTCCTTCTGGGGGCGCGTGACAACCCTTAGTCCCAAGAGGACCAAATGAGAGTTAAAAAGTACGTTTCCCTGCCTGTCGTTATTGCATTGTGCTCCATTGGTTTCAGTGCCTCCAGTGCTTTGGCTGCGACCAAAGCGGGGAAGTCGGTGGAAGAAGCGGAGAAGGCCCCTGCGCAGTTTCAGGTGGCGGTAGACTCCTTGGAGATGGATGCGCGGGCTGATGTCAAGCGTGACGAGGCGATCGCGAAGCTGAGAAAAATTCTTCCGAAGGTGCGCGGGCCGCAAAAGGCGGAGCTTCTATTTCGCCTGGCGGAGAAGTTCTGGGCGAAGTCTCGTTATCAGTATTTGAGGGCGATGCAGGATTTGGACGAGGCTCTCGATGCCTGGGATGATGCAGGGCGCAAGGGGAGAGAACCCAAGTTAGAGACCTTCGCAGCCTATGACCAGAGTGAGTTGTATAAGCGAGAGGCGCTTAAACTCTACGACAATATTCTGGCGAAATATCCCCGATATTCCCGAAAAGATGAGGTTTATTATAACCTGGGTAGCTCGCTCTACGATGCCGGCTCCAAGCGGCAGGGCATTGCGATGTTCTGGAAGCTCATCAAGCAGTTTCCCCGGTCTCCCTTTGCTCCGGATGCGTGGCTCCAATTGGGAGAGCACTTTTTCAACAGCGGTGCGGGGAAGTTGAATCAAGCGATTAAAGCCTATCGGGCGGCGGCGAAGACCAAGAAACCTCGCATCTTCTCGTTTGCGCTCTACAAGCTGGCCTGGTGCGATTTTAACCTGGGTGAATATGAGAAGTCGTTGCGGAAATTTCGGAAGGTCATCTCTTATGCTAAAAAGCAGGAGGCTCGTTCTGACGTTTCCAAGGGGGAGTTGGGAAAGCGTGACCGGATTCAGCTGATGGAGGAGGCGTTGGCGGATATGGTGCGGGCTTATTCCCACCTGGACGCTGTGGATGACGCGTTTGAGTATTATCGGGAAGAGGTTGGGGAAGAACCTGCCTATGCGTATCTTCACCGACTCTCTAAGCTCTATAACAAAGAGGGCAAGTATGACGTTGAAATTAAAGCCTACGAGAAGCTGAACAGCCTTTATCCTTATGCGGCGTCTGCGCCTGAGAACCAGACTGCGATTATGAACGCGTATTCGAACCTCGGAAAGAATGACCGGGTTCGACGTGAGGTTCGTCGTTTGATTGATTTGTATTCTCCAAACGGGACCTGGGCACAGAAGAATGCTGGCAACGAGGCCGTTTTGGCAAAGGCGTTTGAGGTTGTCGAGACCCAACTCTCGGGTATTGTCACTGAGCAGCATCGCGCAGCTCAGCAGACGAAACTGGTTGAGACTTACAAATTGGCCAGGGATATCTACAAAGAATACCTCGAGAAATTTACGGACACCGCCAACAGCAAGAAGTTTCGCTTTTATTATGCTGAGATTCTTTTTGAGTTGAAGCAGTTTGAGGAGGCCGCGGTTCAATACGATATGGTCGCCTCCATCGAAGGTGAGTACCGCAAGCCCGCGTCCTATACATCGGTGCTGGCTTGGGAGAAGGTCGCCAGTGGGGTTAAGGAGACCCTGGGCAAGCGGATTACCGAGCGCAAGGGTGTCAAGAGCAAGGGCAAGCTCAAGGAGCTTGAGAAGCTCAAGAAGCTCCGCAAAGGTCAGAGCTACGAGCCTACGGAGTTGACCGAGGTTGAGATGAAGCTCGCCACGGCCTGTGACCGTTTTGTGGAGGTGGCGCCGAAGGACAAAGAGGTTGTGAAACTCAAGTTCAAGAGCGCGCGTCTTTATTATATCCACAATCAGTTCGATAAGGCAGCCGAGCGTTTTGGTGAGATCATCGACCGATGGCCTGAGGACTCTCTGGGCCGGCTGGCGGCGGAGTTGATTGTTGAGTCCTTTAACGTTCGAAGTGATTGGACACAGCTCAACACCTGGTCCCGTAAATTTCAGGCCAATAAACGGCTTATGGGAGACAGAACTTTCCGGAAGAAGATCGGCGAGTTTGTTGAGGGCGCGTCCTTCAATGAGATCCTCTATGTGTTTGAGCCCAAGGAAGGCCCCAAAGAGATCGCCGACCGCTATGTGGGCTTCGCCAAGGAGTTCCCTAAGAGCAAGTATGTGCTGGTGGGGCTCTTTAACGCTGTAATTAATTACGACAAGGCGAACGTGCTTGAGCGCTCCATTGATGAGGCTGAGCGTATTCTGGCCGATTATAAGGACTTCAAGTTTAAGAAAGAGGATATTGAGAAGAGCAAGCGTGAGGGGGCCAAGCTTCCAGATCCGAAGGATATTCGCGAGAAGACTCTCTTTCTCACCGCATCGTTTTATGAGCGGCTCGCTGAGTTTGACACCTCGGCTCGACTTTATGAGCAGTATGTTCGGGAGTTTAAGAAGGGCCCAAAACGTTCCGACGCGATCTTCAACGCGGCGGTGTTTCGGGACGGACTCGGAGAGTTTGACGAGGCTATCAAGAACTTCAAGCAGTATATTAAAGAGAACCCCACCAAGGATGACGTGCCCTTGCTTGAGTGGAAAATCGGTCTGATTCTGGAGCGTAAGAAGGACCACCGAGCGGTGGAGAAGCACTTCGCCTATTATGGGCGTAAATATGGCAAATTGAACCAGGAACGTAAGCTTTGTGCCAATTACAAAGTGGTGCAGTCGTGGATCAAGCAGGGTAAGGAGCGGGAGGTCGCTCGGGGTTATGCTGACCTGATTAAGGGCTATGCAGCGCTGAAGTCCGATGAGGACAAGCAGAAACCCTGTGCGCTTGATGCCGTCGCTGAGGCGTCTTTCGTGACTCTGGACAAGGAATATAAGAGCTACGAGGCCATCTCCCTTAAGGTTAAGACACGGGATTTTGACAAGAACTTCAAGAAGAAGCTCTCGATGATTGACAGCCTCACGGCGAAGTACACAGGGGTGTTGGCGATTGGGCAGGGCAATTTTGGTATCGCGTCCCTTTATCGCATTGGGAAGATGTATCAGCACTTGGCGAAGTCACTTTATGAGTTGCCTTGTCCCAGGAAGCTCGACGATGACCAGTGCGGGATTTATCAGTCCCTGCTCCAGGAGAAAGCATTTCCGCTGGACGATAAGGCGCTGGAGGCTTTTGATAAGGCGCTCTTGAAGGCTTATGAACTGGGACTTTATAATGAGTGGCTGACTCTGACCCAGGAGGCGCTCGTTAACTATGAGCCTGGTCGATTCCCTGCGGTTCGCACTTATGACCTGATCGCCAGTGAGATGGTGTCTGAAGTTCCTCAATTGATGGAGGCAAACTAAGATGAAAAATCGTATTCTCTTAGCAGGTGTTCTGAGCACGGTTCTTTGCGGAGGTTCCGCTTGTGGGCTCTTTCAGTCCGGCGGTCCAAAACTGGCGGAGTTGAGCGAGAACGCTACCCCGGCGGAGCGGGCTTTTTATTTCGGTATGAAGGCCGGTTATGCGGAGCAGTGGGAAGAGTCGGCAACTCATTTTGCGGAGGCGGTCAAGCTGGACCCCGGTTCTCAGAAGGCAAAAGTCAACTACGGTGTGGCTCTTGAGCGCTCCGGTGACTTGAAGGCGGCTTCGGGTGTGTATCGAGAGGTCTTTGAAGCGGACTCAGAGAACCTCGCGGCGCTGAAGAATCTGGTGCGGGCTTTGATTGCGGTGAACGAGCTGAAAGAGGCCCGGTCGGTGCTCACCACGGCTGCCAAATCGGCTCCCGAGAATCCGGAGTTGCTCAACAGCATGTCCGGGGTGCTGCGTCGTTTGAAGAAATATGATGCGGCTGCGGCTGCGGCTCGTAAGGTGCTGCTTCGGGATCAAAACAACGCAGCGGCGATTAAAAACCTCGCCTTGATTTATGCGGACACCAAAAAGCTTCAGTTGGCTGAGACCTTTTTCATCAACGCTATGAAGTTGGCCGAAAAAGACGCCTCTATCCGGGTTAACCTGGGGCTGATCGCGTATCGGAGAGGGGATCATCAGCGTGCGATTAAGGAGTTTGAAGAGGCCTTGAAGTTGGACCCCAAAAACGCAGTCGCCTTCATGAATATTGGTGCTATTCGTTTGAGTTTTCGTGACTATGCTCGAGCGGAGTCGTCCTTTAGTTCGGCGATTGAGGCGGGAATGCTCAATTGTACTACCGCTCCGGCTCTGGGCTATGCCTTTGAGGGACAGAGCGACAAGAGCGAGCAAGCTCTTGACCAATTGGGCAAGGCATTTGAGCTTTGTCCGCGGGAGACGGACCTCCTCTTCACCATGGGCGAAATCTGCATGAACAAGCTGCGGGATGATGCCCGGGCCCTGGGCTATTTTGAGCAATATGTGGGGCTCAAGAAGGGCTTGGCGAAAGACCATATGGTTTATCAGAATATCGAGATTCTTAAGGAGCAGATGGCGATGAGTGAGGAGTTGGAGCAGGAGGAGCTGTCCGAAGAGGCTTCCGGGGACATGCAGGAGGCTGGTGGGGCCGAGGGCGCCAACGAATCCGCGGAATCCGAGAGCAGCGAGGAGCCCGAATCCCTCAACTCGGTGAAGTCTGAGGGCGATGTGAAAGTGGCCAAACCGAGCTCTTCTGAGGAGAAAGAGGACGAAGAGGAAGGGAGCGCTGGTTGAAGAGCCCTTTTGTGAGGGATTTTTTAGCCCAAGTGCAAGGATTCTGTCGAAACGGTTGACAGAATGGCCTTAAGGGTCGTTAATCAGCGGTCTGTTCCAGACAGGCTGGCATTAGAGTGACAGGTAGAGAGCATGCGTAGATTTATTGGTGGATGGATGATTGTGATGGCTTTGGCAATGTTTGGGGCGAACGCTTCAGCAAACGACAAGGTGCAATATAAGAAGCGGACAGTCATTGATCTCTCGGCGGCGGTGATTGAAGGTGAACTGACACGGCCTGAGGGCTCGTATATTGTAAATCGAAAGTTAAGTAAGTTCTCTGATTTGATCCAGGACAGGCAGGATTTCATCCCCGAACTCATGTCCTCTCATAACGACCTTTAAGGTCTTGATGGCAGGGACAAGCGCGACAGGTAAAGGCAACCTTATTAGGTCGTAGAGGAAGCGAATGAGCAACGAGCAGCAGGATAAAGAGCAGGGTTTCAGTCGGCGAGCGAACGACATGGGTGACGGGCGAGACAACGCCCCGATTAAGATGGATATGCCCGATATTGAGCGGGACGCGGCGGGTATTCCGACGTTTATCTTCCATGACCATCTCGCGAAGAATGATCGCCCAAGCGCTGAGAAGAAAACCCTCGAAGTGGTGATGTTGTGGCGAGAAGCGGTGATGACCGTTGGCCACTACAATACAGCGAAGACCATCACTATTGGTGACGCGCTCAAGAATGATTTTCGTGTAGCCTGCGACTCTATCCCGGTCGAGCGATTCGAACTGGTGGACTTTGAAGACGGCAACTTTGTTGTTCACTGGACCGACCAGATGACCCTTGAGGTCCGGGGTGAAGACAATAAGGTGGAGAGCCAGGAGAGCCTCGCTTCCCGTGGTAAGATCGGCCAGAAGGTCACGGGGGCTTATTCGTGCTCTCAGTATACCATCGGTTTGAATGACCGGGTGGCGATTCAGGTCGGGGAGTTGACCTTTGTGTTGCAATACGTGTCTCCGGCGCGGATTGTTAAGAGCAGCCTCCTCAAGACCATCGATGTTTATTTTACGAAGATTCTAAGCTTCTCTTTTCTCGGGCACCTCTTTCTGCTGCTGGCGTTGATTCTAACGCCTTTGGAGCCAGAGGGGTTGGCCGATGACCTGTTCAAGAATCCAAATCGCTTCGCGAAGCTGATTTTGAAAGAACCGGAGAAGGCCCCGGAGCCTAAGAAGAAGTTTGAGCTCTCTGGCTCCAAAGGCGGCGGTCGCCATAAGGACAAAGAGGGTAAGTTTGGCAAGACTGACAAGCCCAAGAAGGACGCCCTTGCCAGCACCAAAGGTGCCCCGAAGGTAGATCCGAACAAGCGCGAGAAGGACCGGAAGATCGCGATGGAATCGGGGATCTTCAAATCTCTGCAGGGCGGTAAAGGCGGCGCGGTCTCCAATGTCTTTGGCCCCGGTGGTTTGGGAACGGGCATTAACAACGCTCTCGGTGGACTGCGAGGTACGGCGATGGGTGACGCCGGTGGTGCCGGTGGTCTGGGAACCCGTGGAACCGGTCCTGGGGGCGGTGGAAACAGCCTCGGTATTGGTGGCCTCGGCAACGGGACCGGGCGTGGAACCGGCGGTCTGGGAGATGTTGATCTTGGGGGCCGTGGTAAGGGCAAATACAAGGTGAGCGTGGGGAGAACCGTCACCAAGGGTTGCCTCACTCAGCAGGTCGTCCTGAGGGTTCTAAGTAAGGCGAACAGCCAGGCTCGATATTGTTACGAGAAAGAGCTGCAGCGGAATCCCAACCTCTCCGGTAAGATTACGACCTCTTTCCAGATTGGCTCTACGGGCTCTGTGAAGACCTCACGGGTGGCCCGCTCAACCATGGGCAATGGCAACGTAGAGAAGTGTTTGCTTCGAGTGATCAGCCGTCTGCGCTTTCCTCCCTGTCGAGGGGGTGGTGTAGCGGATGTGACCTATCCTTGGATCTTTAAGTCGGGTGGAAATTAAGAATGCGTTTTAAGTGGATTACCGCGACGGTTATGTGTCTGAGTCTGATGACACCAGCGATTAGCTGGGCAGACGAGATTGATGACCTTATGAGCGAGATTGAAAGCTCGGAAGAAGAGACGTCAACAGACCTTGGGGATGCTTCGCTTGAGATTCTTCCGGAGATCGGTGACTCTGACCAGCTGGCAGTGTTTGTGTTGGACCGGGGATTCTATTTCTCCAGTGATGTAGGGGTGTTGATCAACCTGGGAGGGGTGAAAAAATACTCCAACGTTCAGCCCTTTATCTCGACGACCGTTGGCTACGATATCAATGAGTATTTCTCGGGACAGGCTTACCTCTCTCAGGGATATGTCTCACAAAATCCCCTGGCTGAAGAAGACAGGTACGGCACCGCGGACTATAGCCTGACCAATATGGGCGCTGAGGTGGTGGGGGCGTGGCGTCCCACCCCGCGCTTCGCGATGGAAGGTAGCTTTGGAGCAGGGCTTACCCGTTTGAACCCACTGGTGGCAAATTATGGAGCTTGGGCGCCGCATGTCGTGGGAGGCGTGGATTTCAAATACCTGACGCTGCTTACGGATTTCACCGCAGGTATCGCTCTTAACGGTTATATGGTGCTCAACCCACAGATTCTAGCTATCTCGACAGCTGCCGTGGTTCGTTACACCTTCTAAGTTCTTTCAACGACACAATTCTATTCCTCGTCCTGTCTTTTGCGACCTAATCAGTTGCGTGCCGGATCGCTTCGCCTTATGAAAATGGGCATGAGCGGCGAAGGTGAAAGAATTGGAGGCCCCAGGGTTGGGGATTTGCGTGCTTTGTTCTCTGAGCGCATCGTTTTTCTCGATGGTGCCATGGGAACGATGCTTCAAGGGTATTCCCTGGGGGAAGAGGATTTTCGAGGCGAGCGTTTCGCGGGTCATTCCCACTCTCTTAAGGGCTGCAATGACCTGCTATGCCTGACCCAACCGGCTATCGTTGAAGCGATTCACACCGCCTATTTTGAGGCGGGGGCAGATCTGGTTGAGACCAACACGTTTAACGCGACCTCCATCTCCATGGCGGATTACGGGCTGGATGAACTCGCATACGAGATCAACCTCGAGGGGACCCGGATCGCGCGGGCGGCGGCTGATAAGGTGGCGGCAGCCACCGGGCAGCCTCGCTATGTGGCCGGGGCTATCGGGCCAACCAATCAGACCGCGTCGATGTCTCCCCGGGTTGAAGACCCCGGTTATCGGGCGGTTGATTTTGAGGGCCTTCGTTTGGCTTACCGCGATCAGGCTCGTGGCCTGATTGAGGGGGGAGCGGACGTTCTGCTGGTGGAGACCATCTTTGACACCCTTAACGCCAAGGCGGCGATTTTTGCTCTTGAAGAGGTGATGGAAGAGATGGGGGTGGTGCTTCCGATTATGCTCTCCGTGACGGTGACGGACGCCAGCGGCAGGACGCTCTCAGGGCAGACCGTTGAGGCGTTTTGGAACTCCATCTCTCATGTGCCTCTTTTATCCATTGGGCTGAACTGCGCGCTGGGCCCCGCGGCGATGCGGCAATATGTCGAGGAGCTTTCGGAGCTGGCAGACTGTTTTGTCAGTTGCTATCCCAATGCGGGGCTGCCCAACGAGTTGGGGGAGTATGACGAGTCGGCAGAGTCGGTGGCGGCGGTGCTTCGGGATTTTGCTGAACGAGGTTGGCTGAATATGGTGGGAGGGTGCTGTGGAACCACGCCCGAGTATATCCGCACCATGGTGTCTGAGTGTGGGGAGCTTGCGCCCAGGGTTCCGGGGACGCGCAGCGCCTGCAGCAGTTATAGTGGCTTGGAGGCTTTCACCATTACCGACGACGTTAATTTTGTGGTCGTGGGGGAGCGTACTAACGTTACCGGATCGCGAAAGTTCGCGCGTTTAATCCGGGAGAAGGCTTATGAAGAGGCCCTGGGCGTGGCTTTGGCTCAGGTGCAGGGTGGTGCCAACATCATCGATATCAACATGGATGAGGGATTGCTCGACTCCGTGGAGGAGATGAAGACCTTTTTGCATCTGATCGCCTCCGAGCCTGAGATCTCGCGCCTCCCGATCATGCTGGATAGCTCGCGTTTTGAGGTGATTGAGGCGGGCCTTCGTTGCCTGCAGGGCAAGGGCATCGCCAACTCCATTAGCTTGAAAGAAGGGGAGGAGGAGTTTCGTCGGCAGGCTGGCATCATTCGGCGCTATGGCGCCGCGGTGGTGGTGATGGCCTTCGATGAGGAGGGACAGGCTACTACCACGGAACGGCGGCTGGAGATTCTGGGGAGAGCCTATTCGATTCTCACGGAGGAGGTTGGGTTTCCCCCAGCGGATATCATCTTTGACGCGAATGTTCTCACGGTGGCTACGGGGATGGATGAGCACAACGAGTATGCGCTCTCATTCATTGAAACGGTACGGGCTCTCAAAGGTCTTTATCCTGCGGCCAAACGCAGCGGTGGTATTAGCAATCTCTCCTTCTCCTTTCGGGGCAATGAGTATGTACGCCAAGCGATGAACGCGGTGTTTTTGTATCATTGCATCCACGAAGGTCTTGAGATGGGGATCGTGAATGCAGAGCATCTGACCGTTTACGATGATATTCCGGACGAGCTTCGGACCTTGATTGAGGATGTGATCTTTAATCGGCGGGCGGAAGCGACCGATGAACTCATCGAGGCGGCGCAGGGCTACCAGGGGAGCACAACTGAAGAGAAGGCCCTTGACCAGTGGCGAAGCGGCACTGTGGAGGAGCGCCTCTCCTATGCGCTGATTCATGGGAACAACGCGTTTGTGGAAGCTGACGTCGAGGAGGCACGGCAGCGCTATCCTCGGCCTCTGACCATCATTGAAGGCCCTTTGATGGCCGGCATGAATGTGGTGGGTGATCTCTTTGGTCAGGGGAAAATGTTTCTTCCCCAGGTGGTGAAATCGGCTCGGGTGATGAAGCAGGCGGTGGCGGTTTTGTTGCCCTATATGGAGGAGGAGAAGAAAGCTCAAGGGGGCGGATCTCGTCGCAAGATCCTGATGGCTACCGTGAAGGGGGATGTTCACGATATTGGAAAAAATATTGTGGGCATTGTCCTGGGGTGCAACGGGTATGAGATCATCGATTTGGGCGTGATGGTGAACTCGGAGACTATCCTGACCACGGCGCAGGAAGAGGATGTGGACATCATTGGGCTAAGCGGTTTGATCACCCCCTCCCTCGACGAGATGGTTCACGTGGCCAAGGAGATGGCACGTTTGGAGATGGGCATTCCTTTGTTGATTGGTGGTGCGACCACCAGCCCACGACACACCGCGATTAAGATCGCCCCGCAATACGCGCATGAGACAGTCCACGTTCGGGATGCCTCCCGCGCGCCGGGGGTGGTCGCGACGTTGGTGAATGAGTCGACCCGCGAGGCCCTGAATGTTCAAAATCGGGAGGAGCAGGCAGCCCTGCGTGAGGCGTACAAACGCTCGGGGGGGACGCCTCTTGTGTCCATTGAGAGCGCTCGAGAGCGTCATCGGGTTGTCGAGTGGCGGGCTGAGGACATCGCCAGGCCTGAGGTGCTGGGCCGCACGAAAGTACGTGAAGTGACTCTGGGGGCGTTAAAGGACTTTATTGATTGGACGCCTTTCTTCCATGTTTGGGAGTTGAAAGGGGTTTATCCGGGGATTCTGGACAAAGCGGAGGTGGGTCCGGTGGCCCGCGAGCTCTTTGAAAACGCGAGGGTGTTGCTTGAGGAGATTATAGCCGGGGACCTGCTGAGGCCAGAGGGGGTGTATGGATTTTTTCCAGCTCAGTCCGAGGGTGACGATATCGTGCTGTATGAGGCGGAGTCGCGGGATGTCGAGGTGGCTCGTTTTGCGATGCCGCGGCAGCAGGCGTTGAAGAACAATACGGTGGAGTCCTTTTGTCTGGCGGATTTTGTCGCTCCGAGAGCGTCGGGTCTTGGGGACTATCTGGGGCTCTTCGCGGTGAGCGCGGGGGCTGGCGTTAGGGAGTTGGTGCGGGGCTATGAGGCTGCCCAGGATGATTATAACGCTATCATGGTCAGGGCTCTCGCTGATCGCTTGGCGGAGGCGTTCGCCGAATACCTCCATCAAGAGGTTCGTGCGCTCTGTGGTTATGCGGATCCGGAGGGGATAACGCCTCAGGAGTTGATCAAAGAGCGCTACCGGGGGATTCGGCCCGCTCCCGGTTATCCGGCCTGTCCCGACCATAGAGATAAGAAACTCCTCTTTGAGTTGTTGGGAGTGAGCGAGGCAACGTCCATGGCGCTTACGGAGTCCTGCGCCGTGATGCCTGCGGCTTCGGTGACGGGTTTTTATTTCGCCCATCCGGCGGCGCGTTATTTTAGCCTGGGGAAGATCGCCCGGGACCAGGTGACCTCGCTCGCGACGCGCAAGGGGATCTCGGTGGAGGAATGTGAGCGGTGGTTTGGGCCCAACCTGGGCTATGGCGAGTAGGGGGACTTCTCGAGACTTAAAGAGTCGAAGCGTTAGAGATCGACGACCTCAACCTGCTCGACGCTCTCCCCAAGAAACGCCTGTCCCACCCCGATGAAGCGGGTGGGGGTGTCAGTGGAGAAGAAGCGGCACGAGCTTTTGGACTCGCTAGACTCCATGGAGGCGTCCTGGAGCATCTGTTGGGCCGCAAGGGCCACCGCGGAGGCGCTGTTGACGACAGTGATATGGGGACCTGCGATGTCTTCAATCAGGGGTTGCAGCAGGGGGTAGTGGGTGCAGCCCAGCACGAGGGTGTCGATTTGCTGGTCGAGCAGGGGGAGGAGGTACTCTTCGGCGAGGAGTCGGGAGGCGGGGTGCTCGTGGAGGCCCTCTTCGGCGAGGGGAACAAAGAGAGGGCAGGGCTGGGTGAAGAGGGTGGCGTCGGGGCGAAGGGCCACAATGGCTCGTTGGTAGCTGCCGCTCTCGATGGTCCCCTGGGTGCCGATGACGCCGATGCGTCCGGTGGCGCTCTCTTCGCAGGCTGCCTGGGCGCCGGGGTGAATCACCCCAAGAACCGGGACCTGAAAGCGGGCTCGCACGCTCTCGACGGCGACGGCGCTGGCGGTGTTGCACGCGATGATGATTGCTTTGGCGCCTTGATTACATAAGAAATCTGCACACTTAAGGGCGTAGCGTTCGACCACCTCGGGGCTCTTGGTGCCGTAGGGGACGCGGGCGGTGTCACCGAGGTAGAGGATGGACTCCTTAGGGAGCTGGTGGCGCATGGACCTTACAACGGTCAGTCCGCCGACGCCGGAATCAAAGATCCCAATGGGGGCTGAAGAGGGCATAGCGGCTTTTAAACCCTCTGAGGGGCTTTTCCTAGGGGAGAATTGCCAATTCGACGCTTCATGGTTATAGAGAGGCTGTTTGGGGGGCTGGACGGATTTTTCGACAAGGGCAGGATTGAGATGGAATCCACGATTGAAAACAGGCTCTCAGACAGCTTCTGGTTGCGTATTATTTACATCGTTTCGGTGGTTGTTTGCGCGGCGGTGGCGTTCTTGATTCTCGGTCCCCGTCCGGCGGGTTTAGCGGGCAAAGTTGATGTGTCGATGTTGCCTCTGGTCAACGCGAGCCTGAATGCGGTGACGACGGCTTTATTGCTGGTTGGATTTGTCTTTATTCGTCAGCGGCGCATTGAGGCCCACAAAAACACGATGTTGACCGCATTTGGGACGTCGACTCTTTTTTTGGTGACCTACGTTATTTATCATTGGTTCAAAGCGGGGCCCAAAGTTTATGAGGGTGAGTTTTCGGGGTTTTATTATTTTGTGCTCATCAGCCACATTATTCTGGCTGTGTTTATTATTCCGCTCGCGTTGACGACCCTCTATCGTGGGTGGCGGGACGATATTGGAAAACATCGCAGGATTGCGGCGATTACGTTTCCGATCTGGCTCTATGTCTCTGTCACTGGCGTGGTGATTTACTGGATGCTTTACTAGCGCCTGGACACGCTTCGGGCGTGAGCAAACCCAGTGGATTTGCCCACGCCCTCAGACGTTTTGGTGTGTTACGGATTGGAAGGGTGAGAGCTTCCGCCGTTTTGTGATGGGGGAGAGATGAATCCACGCCTCCCCGATTGAAAGGGTTATCCCAACAAAGCCAGCGCGGATTGGGGTAGCTGGTTGGCCTGCGCCAGGACGGCTACACCCGCTTGTTGTAAAATCTGGTTCCGCGTCATCTCCGCTGATTCTTCCGCGACGTCGGTGTCCTGAATACGCGACACCGATGCGGAGAGATTCTCGTGCATGTTAGAGAGGTTGCTGATGGTCATGGTCAGGCGGTTCTGGGTGGTCCCCAGGGTACCCCGCATGGTCGCGACACTTTGGATGGCAGCGTCGAGAGCATCAATAGCCTTTTGGGCGCTGGTGGAGGCGTTGACGGCCTCGTCGTTTAATCCGAGGGCAGTGGCGTCGGAGTCGGCGATGGTGAGGGAGATGCGATCGGAGGCGGTGTTTCTCATCCCAATCTGAAAATCGACACCGGTGGACATGGTACCGTCGATCAGCTTTCTGCCGTTAAACTCGGTCACACCGACGATTCGATTTAACTCGCTTTCAAGGAGTTGAAATTCCTGGTCGATGTATCCGCGCTCGTTGCTGCTCATGTTGCCTTCGTTGGCTCCCTGCACGGCGAGCTCACGCATTCTGCTGAGGATGTTGTTCACTTCACCCAGGGCACCTTCGGCGGTTTGGATCACGCTGATCGCGTCGTTCGCGTTGCGACTTGCCTGTTTAAGGCCCACGATATGAGCGTTCAGGTTTTGGGTGATGGAGAGTCCGGCTGCATCATCAGCGGCGCTGTTGATGCGCAGCCCCGAAGATAGTCGGGCGATGTTGTTGGTGAGACCGTTCTGAACTTTGTTTAGATTCCGCTGAGCGTTCAGCGAAGTGGTGTTGGTAACAACTGAAATCATGCCTGGCTCCTCTAAGTATTCATGCTTTGATGGCTCGACTGCAGCCGCTCAGTACATTTTATTGCTGGCCTCTTATCGCGCAGCGTGAGACCGGAGGGCCGAGGCTTGAGGGGAAAAGTTGCTTCCTCAACGCCCGATTTTTCTACCGGTCTGTAATACACCATCGCAGGAAGTCTCGATAACTTGAGCCATTTTTGTGTCGTGGGTGATCCTGCGGTTAATAAAGGGGTGTCCAAGCGGTTAACTTCTGGCGCAAAGAGGGCCATGGGGCGTGGCGGGGATGATTGACACGGTGGTGACCTTGCCCTATCTCGCCCGGTCATGGTGAAGCTATCGAGTGATGTTGGCCTCTCGCCGGCGGATGAGCTGGCGGGCAGGAAGATTTTATTAACTGGCACCACGGGGTTTGTTGGGAAGGTGGCGTTGTCCATGCTCTTGACGCATTACCCCTCCATTGGACGCGTCTACGCGTTGATTCGACCCGGTATTCAAACCCGCTCTGAAGAGCGCTTCGCCAACAGTGTGGTCCCGTCTCCAGCATTGGATCCTTTGAGAGAGCGATGGGGGCCGGACTTGGAACGTTTCCTCGCGGACAAGGTGGTCCCGATCGATGGAAACGTTGTGAAGGACGATTGCGCCATTAGCGGGTCAGATCTCTCGCGGCTGGAGGAGGCGGGGGTAGATCTCATCATCAACAGTGCGGGGCTGGTGGATTTTGACCCACCTGTAGATCAGGCCCTGGCTATCAACGTGGTTGGCGCTGAGAACGTGGTGAAGCTGGCGCGTCGTCTGGGCGCGGGGCTGATTCATGTGTCGACCTGCTACGTGAATGGAGAGCGCGGGGGCCCGGTTCGGGAGGATGACCCGGTTATGGGGTATGCTCCCGATGGAGAGCGGCTTGGGGTGGCGGGGCTGGATTATCGGGAGGAGATTCAACGTCTGATGGGTTTGGCGTCGGATGTTCGTGTTCGAGCAGGCGATCAGGCGCAGCGGGTCCTTTTTGACGAGCGGGCCGAGGAGGCCCTGGAGGCTCAGGGGCATGACGCTACTTGCCCTCGTCTGCGCAAATCTTCGGTTCAACGGCAGCGCAAGACCTGGATTCACCAGGAGTTGAAAAAGATCGGGATGAGTCGCGCGGCTTATTGGGGATGGCAGAACACCTATACCTTCACTAAATCCCTCGGGGAGCAGGTTATCGCTGAGGCGGTAGAGGCGGGGCTACCCGCGTGTATTGTGCGCCCTTCCATTGTTGAGAGCGCCCTGAAGTTCCCCTTTCCCGGGTGGAACGAAGGGTTTACCACCACCGCCCCCTTGATCATGATGGCGCGTCGGGGGTTGCGGGATTTTCCCTATGCTGAAGATTTGATTTTGGATGTGATCCCCGTGGATATGGTTGCTGCGACCATGATCGCGGCGGGCGTCGCTACTCTCGCGGGGGAGCAGCGTTTGGTTTATCAAGCAGCCTCAGGGGCGGTGAACCCCCTCACGATCAAAAAGGCCATCGAGTTTGTGGGTTATTGGGCGAAGGGGGACGCGCTTGCGAGCGATGAAGAGGGGCTCAAGGGGTTCATGTTGCGGCACCACGAGATGCAGCCTATTGCCCAAGGCCGTTATTCCCGTGTGGGGGTTCCGCGTTATCGGAAGATCGCAGAGGGAGTGCACAAGCGTATGGAGCGCGTGGAGGCGGAGGGGCCGGGGTGGGCCCGTCGAAGTGCGGAGGTGGTGTCGGACGTCGCTGGCCGTGTGGCGTCGGAGACGGTGCGTGTTGAGGAGGTGCTCGACCTCTTTCTGCCCTTTGTCGCTGGCGAGGCGTTTGTGTTTCAATGTGACAACACGCGCAGCTTGATGCGGCGCTTCTCGGAGCAAGACCAGGCTCGCCTGCTCTTTGACCCCGGTTGTTTTTTGTGGCGGGAGTATTTTCGGGATGTGCATATTCCCGGACTCGAGAAGTGGGTCTTTCCCAAGCTCGAAGCCGAGTTTGGCGGGAAAGGCGAGCACCCAGCGGTGTACCGGAACCTCGTTGATCTCTTCGAGGAGACCACCCACCTCCATCGGCACCGCGTGGCTTTCCGCTGGACCTGCGAGGGGCAGGATGAGTATCTGACCTACGGGGAGGTACGCACCCTCGCCCGACGGGTTGCGGGTTTTTTGGAGGCTCACCAGGCTCAAGAGAATGATCGGGTGCTGCTTGTCGCAGAGAACCGACCAGAGTGGGCGGCGGTGTATTTTGGGATTCAATGGGCGGGGATGACCGTGGTTCCGGTCGACGCCGCCTCGAGCCCCGCGGAAATCATCACTGTGGCGGAGGCCTCTCAGGCGAGCGGGATGATTCTGTCACCGAAGGTCTTCGAGAGGGTGGAGGGGGAGAGGGTGGAGTGGGGCGCCACTCCTTTGTGGCATATGCCCGAGGTGATCAACTTTAAGGAGAAGTCGGACCGGAGTAAGAGGGCGTCCCGTCTGGCCTCGATCATTTTCACGTCGGGCACTACCGGGGCCCCGAAGGGGGTGATGCTTAGTCATCGCAACTTTACCTTTGAGGTGTCTCGCCTGGCAGGCATTTTTGGGCTGACTAAGCACGACCATCTATTGAGCGTGCTCCCCTTGCATCACACCTTTGAGTTCAGCGCTGGACTCCTGGTGCCCTTCGCGCAAGGCGCTTCGGTGACTTACCTTGACACCTTGACCCCGGACGCCCTTGCGGGGGCGTTGAAGAGGGGAGTGTCGGGTTTGATCGGGGTGCCTGCGTTGTGGGAGTTGCTGGAGCGGCGAATTGAAAACCAACTAGCGGATGCCGGGGCGCTTCCGGCGCTTATCTTTGAGGGCGCCAAAGGAGTGAACCTTTTTCTGCAGGAGTACGCGGGTGTGAACGTGGGGGCATTGGCGGCGTATCCGGTCCATCGGGCGCTTGGGGGGAGGTTAAAGCATCTTGTCAGCGGTGGCGCGGCGTTGAACCCTGAGGTGATGGAGTTTTTCAGGGGGTTAGGGTTTAACCTGAGGGAGGGCTACGGGCTGACGGAGACTGCGCCGGTGTTGACGGTGTCGAGTCCGGGAAGTTCGTGGGTGGCCGGGAGTGTGGGCAAGCCGCTCGCGGGGGTGGAGATCAGGATTGATTGCCCTGATGACGCAGGGGTTGGGGAAGTGCTGGCTCGCGGTCCCAACGTTATGCAGGGGTATTACGGCGAT
Source organism: Myxococcota bacterium (assembly GCA_036230545.1). Classification (GTDB taxonomy): domain Bacteria; phylum Myxococcota; class XYA12-FULL-58-9; order XYA12-FULL-58-9; family JABJBS01; genus CAXGXL01. Next base: position 13,635 of record JAZAIZ010000184.1, on the reverse strand, counting down.
GAGGAAGCTACCAGCGCGACGATGTCTGAGGGCTGGTTTAAAACGGGGGATTTGGGGCGCGTGGATGAAGAGGGAAACCTGTTTATTGTGGGCCGACAAAAAGACGTCATTGTTGATCGTGATGGGCGCAACGTTTTTCCCGACGAGTTGGAGGAACTCTATGGAAACCACGAGGCGATCAGTGAGCTTTCGGTGGTGGGGGTGGTACAGGGCGACGGAAACGAGAAGGTCGCTTGCCTGATTGTGCTGAGTGACGAGGGAGTGGAGGAGAGTGCGGGCGCACGGGCCCGTCAACGGGACGCGGTTCGACAGCACTTTCGCAGGGTGGGCGAGGGGATGCCCTATTATAAGCGGGTTAAGATTCTGCATTTTTGGGAGGGAGAGCTACCACGTACAGCGACTCGGAAGGTCAAGCGCGCGGAGGTGTCCGCGGTGGTGGAGCGCCTGGAGAGGTCCCGGAGCGCGCTGCAGTCAGTGACTGCGATTGGCGATGAAGGGGCTGGCATGGAAGTGGCGCGCCAGTTGGTGGCGTCGCTGTGTGGAAAGAGCGTGGGGGAAATCTCTGAGAGCACACGCCTGGCGGGAGATCTGAATTTTGATTCGTTGATGATGGTAGAGCTCGCCAGCGCGCTGGAGGGGCGGATACCTGAGAGCCTGCGCAATGACCATCCCCTTGCGGTGGAGACGGTGGGAGATATCGCGAAGCTCCTTGTGGGAGGGAGCGCTCCTTCAAGTTCCTCCAGAAAGCGACGTTCAAAGGCGGTGATCATTGGAGATGATTCGGGAGGCGGTGAGCAGGAGGGAGACGACGATTATGAGATCCCGGACTTCCTCAGGTCGCTGGGGAAGCGGGGGCTGGCGTGGGGACAGCGGCAACTCTACGGGCGCGTTATGGACACGGAGGTCGTCGGGGAGGGGTATATCCCCGTGCATGACAATTTTCTGGTGGCGTCGAATCATTGCAGTCACCTGGACGCTGGCGTGGTCAAGCAGGCCCGTGGGGTTTATGGGAAGAACATGGTGACGCTGGCCGCGCGGGACTATTTCTTTGAGTCGAAGGTACGCCGGGCCTATTTTGAAAACTTTACGAATATTATGCCCATGGAGCGTCACGGGGGAGTGAAGCAGTCGCTACGCCGAGCGGTGGAGGCGCTTCGTTCGGGCAAGACGCTTTTGATCTTTCCGGAGGGGACGCGCAGTGACACCGGAGAGATGGCGACATTTAAAACGGCAGTGGGTTACCTGGCAGTGCATAGCCAAAAGGCGGTGTTGCCGATGTACCTCTCGGGGACTCGAAGCGCGATGCCTAAGGGGGGGACTCTTGTTCCCTCCCAGCGTCAGATTGGGTGCCGCATCGGCCCTGTGCTGGAGTGGCAGCATCTGGAGCGTCTTGTGCTCGGGCGCTCGCGCAGCGAGGCCTATCGTTTGTGCACCCTGGTGGTGGAGAGGGCGGTGACCGCGCTGCGGGAGGCCGGGGGATATCGCCCACAGGAGTTGGTGGAGACGCTCTTGTCGGAGTTGCGAGAGCAGGCCTTGCGTGAGTGCGTTGCAGGCAGCGTTTCTGGAGCCGATGAGGGCGCATCGACGGAGATCCTGGAGAGGGACACGCCTGAGGTTGTTATTAATCAGGAGCCCGGTAATGGGTTGGAAAGAGACGGGGTTCTGGCATGACTTCCACCAAGCAGAGAACGATTTTGATCACCGGAGCGAGTGGGTTTTTGGGGCGTCACTTGATTGAGGAACTCCGTGGGCAGGAAGGGGTAACGCTGCGGGCGCTGGTGCGCTCGCCGGCGTTGTACCTTGAGGAGCGTGGGGTGGAGGTGGTGTTGGGGGACGTGTGTAATCCTGAGGTCTGTGCGAGGGCTGTGGAGGGAGCGCAGCAGATTTATCACGTTGCGGGGATGGTCTCTCGGGACGCCGCCCACAGCGCGTCGATGTATCGGCTGCATGTTGATGGTACTCGGGAGCTTTTGCGGGCAGCGGCGGCTGTGGGGAGCGTAGAGCGAATTGTGGTGGTGTCCACTAGCGGCACCGTCGCGGTCAGTCCCCTTCGGGATGAGATCAGTGACGAGGAGAGCCCCTATCGAATCGAGACCGTGGCGAGGTGGCCCTACTACCTGTCTAAGATCTACCAGGAGCGCACCGCTTTTCAGTTGGCTCGTGAGTTGGGGCTGAACGTGGTGGTGGTCAACCCCAGCCTGCTGCTGGGGCCGGGGGATGAGCGGGGATCGTCCACCGGGGATGTAGAGAAGGTGGTGCGAGGGCGTTTGCCGGTGTATCCGAAGGGCGGGGGCGTGGCGTTTGTGGATGCTCGGGATGCTGCGGCGGGATGTGTGTTGGCGATGGAGCGGGGGCGGTCGGGAGAGCGCTATCTCCTGTCGGCGGCCAATATGACCCTCGCCGTGTTCTTGGGCAGGGTAGCCCGTCTGGCGGAGGTGCCGGCTCCGCGCGAGCTTGGTGGGGCGGCGGTGTTGAAGGTGACGACGAGGTTGGTGGAGTCGTGTTGTGGAAAGCTGGACTTCGAGCCCCCCGTAGATATTCACAGTGTAGCTATGGCAGAGCCCACCAGGTATGTGGACTCCTCCAAGGCGGAAGAAAAACTGGGCTGGCAGTGTCGGGATCCTCAAGAAACCCTTGCAGAAACGGTTGGGGATGTGCAACGACGTTACCACCTGGGTCGATTCGGCGATTCACGGGATAAAAGAGAGTTAAGGTTATGAGTGACATCGAAAATGTGATCATCATTGGGTCTGGTCCTGCGGGACATACTGCTGCGGTTTATACGGCGCGGGCCGATTTAAACCCCCTGATGTTTGAGGGTTTCATGGCCGGGGGTCTACCAGGGGGGCAATTGATGACCACCACCGAGGTCGAGAATTACCCCGGTTTTCCGGAGGGGGTGTCGGGCCCTGAGATGATGACGCTCTTTCGGAAGCAATCGGAGCGTTTTGGCACACGGCTTGTTACTCAGGATGTCGACGCGGTGGATCTAAGCGTGCGCCCCTATAAGGTCACCTCGGGTGGCAAGGATTACTTTGCCCGGGCTTTGATTATCGCGACGGGCGCGTCGGCAAAATACATGGGGTTGGAGAGCGAGCAGCGCCTCTTAAACCGTGGCGTGTCTGCCTGTGCGACCTGCGATGGGGCGCTGCCTGTGTTTCGTGGCAAAGAGTTGGTGGTTGTGGGCGGTGGGGACACGGCGATGGAAGAGGCGACGTTTTTGACTCGCTTTGCCAGCAAAGTGACCCTGGTTCACCGACGGGATGTGTTTCGCGCGTCGAAAATTATGCTTGATCGGGTCCGTCAGCATCCGAAGATTGATATTCTTGAGAACACCGTTGTGGACGAGGTCTTAGGGGAGGATGCGGTGACTGGAGTGCGTCTGCGAAACGTCGTGACCGATGAGACCACGGTCAAGGAGGCGGCGGGGATGTTTGTGGCTATCGGGCATCAACCCAACACGGGGATCTTTGGTGACGCGCTGGAGACCGATGAGATGGGCTATCTCGTCACCGAAGGAAAATCGTCGAAGACGGGCTTGGAGGGAGTTTTTGCCTGTGGGGATGTACAGGACCACATTTATCGACAGGCCGTCACCGCGGCGGGGAGCGGGTGCATGGCGGCGATTGACTGTGAGCGGTGGTTGGAGGCAGAGGGGCGTTAAGGGTGCCTCTCCGGGGGAGGGGAAGGATAAATAAATAGAATAAAAACAGGTCGTTAGGACGTCCCCTCCCTAAACCGAGGTGGGCGTAGAGGTCGGATTTTGTCAAGGTGAAGGCGATTGACAGTCTGGCGTTCTCACAGATATCACCCGTCAAAGCCCCGATGATATCTCGCAGGGGCGCGCTTAAGGATTTCAGGATGGCAATGATGGTTTGTAAGAATGGACGACAGGTGGTCTGCCTGCTGGCAATGTGGATGGTGGTGGGGTGTGCCGCTCGTGAACACCTGGTACGAGGTGACGGGTTTTTGAAGCAGGGGCGTCACGCCGACGCGATCATGGAGTACGAGCGCGTGCTTGAGGGGGAGCCGGACAACGAGGAGGCTCAGCAGGGGATTCGGAAGGCTCGACGGCTTGCGGTTCGCATTGAGCTTAAGCAGGCCAACCGAAATCTGAAGCAGGGCAATTATGCCAAAGCGCTGCGTGGCGCGCTTCGGGCCCGTCGCATGCCTCTCGACCTTGAGGACGTTGACCTTGTTCAGAAGATCGATTCTACCATCGCCTCCACAGCCAAAGCAGCCGAGAAGCGGGTTCGTGAGTTTATTGGTAGAAAGCACTACATCCCTGCGGTTGAGCTGGCAGACAGCATTGTTCACGCATCGCCGGGAGAGAAGGCGCGGGAGTTTTGGGCCGAGGACATTCGCAAGCAGGCGGTCGCCTATTATGACACCCTGGGAAAGAAGCTCAGGGCGAAGCGCCCGGGCAGCGCCGCGATTCAGCTGGCGTTGAAGAAGCGGGCGTTGGGCGAGAAGGTTGAGCGGGGAGCAATGGCTCCTCTCTGGGATCGCTTCGCGTCTCCGATTTGCTTTGGGACGCCGGTGGTTAAGATCTCCGACCCTTCCGGCCGTTTGGGAGAGGTGGGGACGAGCCTGCAGGGCCGCCTTGTGGGGGCGCTGAAGGGCTTTCAAGAACGCTGCGGGGAAGGGACGCGCCCTCTTGGGCTGAAGATTCAATTCTCCGAGGTCAAGGTCGTGGATGGCACGGACACCCGAGAGGCGGCGCAGGCCTTGCCCGGGGTTCGTGTGAAGACCGAGGAGGTTTATTACGAAGAGGTGCCTTACACTGAGATGGTGGAGGTGAAGGAGTTTGAGACCCGCGTTGAGAAGCAGGAGAGGCGTGACTGCGCGCCCCGGCCAGGCAAGCCTCGGGGTTGCCGGACGTGGGTCGAAGACGTTGAGGTCAAGGTTCCTGTTATTCGGAAAAAAGAGGTGCAGAAGGTTCGACGCATTGAGCGAAAGCGACCGATTAAGAATCTCCCCGATGCGAAGGTGGTGAAGTACGACGTGACCACGGTTACTCGCCAGATCACCTACGGAGGCACCATTGGTATTAAGGGCGTGAGCTTTGCGCCGTCGCGATTCACGGTGAGTCATGAGTCGGTGGACTCCAGTCACGGGGAGGTGAATTCGCGTGGGGTGTTCATCAAGGCCGATCCTCTGCGGGTGGAGTCGCTGGCGGAGGTGGAGAAGAGAGCGGGGACGAAGCTCTTCCTGAGGATCAAAGAGGTGTTGGGGCGCGCCGTCACTGAGTGGACCCATGAGATGCGTTCCAACGCCCGTCAGAACTCTGCGGACGGAAACTTTGCGGCGGCGGAGGAGGGTTACCTGGCCCTGGTGGCGCTGGGGGCTGCTCCGGGTAAGGAGTTGGAGGATTTCTTCAACAAGCGCTATGGGCTGGGGGTGCATAATGTTTTGGACACGGTCTCTCCGGCGGTTGGTCGGGAGATCGTCGCTTCTCGAAAGACGGGGAAGGTCAAAGGAGAGGGAGGGAGATTTCCCCGGCGTGGGATCCCAACGAGGGCAAAACCCAAAGCGCCAGCTCGCCCAGTGAAAGCACCCGTGAAGGTGACGGCGCCCGCAGCGGGGTCTTCTGACGCCGGCGTGGGGGTCTCCGAGGTGAGTGAAGAAGACGCTGTTGCGCCGATTGAGTTTGAGGGCAGCGACGAAGAGATCGAGGATTTTTCGGATTTGGTAGAGGCTTCTTTGGAGGACGGCTCCCTTAAGAAAGGGAAGAAGAGTGCGTCTGACAAGAAGAAGTCCCCACCTAAGTCAAGGAAGAAGGCTCCATCAGCCAAAGCTGAAGGAACGGGTTCGCTTGACTAACCCTGGTACCTGAGTGTGCCGATTATGGTTAACCATCAACTGCCAAAGGAAAGCCTGATATGAATCATCCCCCCGTGGAAACAAAGACAGCCCCAACGCCGGAGGCGCCCGCGTCTTTGATTGAGCTGAGCCCTTCCGAGGCCAAAGACAGTCGTGGCAGGTCCACCGTCGAGGTGCGATTGACATTGGGGGACATTCAAGTGGTGGGGGATGTACCGGCCGGGGCTTCGAAAGGGGAGGATGAAGCGAAAACGGTTCCTGTCGAGCAGGCGTTGAGTCATATCAAAGAGATCCTGGAGCCGATGATTCGCGAGTCGAATCTGGATCTGGCCAAGCATGAAGACCTTCTCTCGTTGGAGGCTGCGATCACCGAGCGCGCCGGAGAGAATTACGTGGACTTGGGGGCTAACACGGTGTTGCCTGTGTCTCGGGCGTTGTGGCAGGCGGCAGCTCGGGTACACGGTACGGAGCTTTATGATTATATCAGAACCCGTGAGCCCGAATTGGCCGGTGAGGGACCGGTTCATTTTCTGATGAACATCTTCAATGGTGGACTCCACGCGCTCAAGGAGGGCGAGGAACTCGGGGTGGACCGGATTGATATTCAGGAGATCATGGTGGTGCCTCTGACGGACACCTACGCCAACGCTCTGGTGATGGGCGACAAGATAGACGCCGCGTTGAAGCAGATCTTAATCGAGAAGTTTGGTGCGGCGCAGGTGACGCGGGCGGATGAGGCAGGGTTTTCAGTTAAAGGCCTGGGGAACAGCAGCGAGGCCTTTGGCTATGTTTTTGAAGCGATCCGCGCTGCGGGTTATGAGCCAGGTAAGGATGTGAAGTTGGCCTTGGATGTGGCAGCGGCTTCCTTTTATGACAGCGCGGAAAAGGCGTATCGATTTCAGGGTAAGCTGCTCTCAACCGACGAGATGAACGCCTACCTGGTGGGGCTGGTGGATGAGTATGAAGGGACCATGCTCTCCATTGAGGATGGGCTCGATGAGAACGACTGGGCGGGATGGCCGAAGCTGACGGCGGCGTTGTTGGAGCGTGGTGTGGAGACCATTGGTGATGACCTCTTTGTTACGCAGCTGCCTCGATTGACGCAGGGGATTGAGTCCAAAGCGGCGACCGCGATTTTGATTAAGGTCAACCAGAATGGAAGTGTCTCCGGGACGTTGGAGGTGATGAAGGCTGCTCGGCGGGCGGGGATGAAATGTGTCATCTCCCATCGCTCGGGAGAGACTCTCGATGACAGCATCGCCGACATCGCTTATGGCACGGGGTCTATGGGGCTCAAGACCGGAGATCCTCAACCGGTGGCGGATTTCCCGGACACCAAAACCTGGGTCCGTCGCCGAAAGTACCTGCGGATGGTTGAGATTGAAGACCGGGACGTGAATTAGGGGAGCGTGCTCTTGGAGCTGCCGTTGCTTTTCTCGTGGGGGAGGAGGTCTCGGGGACTTCGGTAGAATTGAAAGTTTGAATAATTGAGAAAGTTCGAGACGCGACTGGTGTAGAGGCATGCGTGTTTGGTGACCTGCTCGCCAAATTTGCTGTTTTCCTGGTTTTGCTTGAAGAGCATCCCCCAAAAGGGGTTGAATGTAGTGTCGACTTGCTCCGTTAAGGTTTCAAGTGCCTTAATCACCTTTTTGAGTTCACGTTTGATCTCGTCTCGGCGGGCCTTCAGCTGCTCGAGTTTTCTCTGGTCGGCTTTGCTTATTCTGTTTTTGGACTTGAGCTTCTTTTGATGGAGGGAGAGCTCCTGGCGGTGAAAGTTGGCGAGGTCGTCCAACTCCCGTCGCTCCTCTTCGAGGCTGTAGAGGCGCTCGAGGCTGTCTTTGATTTGAATACTATTGCTGAGCTCTTCTTCGAGTTCCTCGATGATGAGGGCGGTTCGCCAGAAGGCGCTCCTTTTGCTTCTTACGATGTCGCCGTAAATATGGTCGCCGATGTAGAGAATCTCTTCTCCTTCGCACTTCATAAGGTGTTCAAGGTCCCGAGAGTTGCCTCCCTGATAGATGCAGCCCTTCTCCAGACGTTTGATACCACGCTCCGTGGGGGTGAAGTTCTCATTCAATTTGGTGATGGGCTCCTCTTGGGTGAAGAAGCCGGGTTTGCAGGCCCCGACGAGGATGATGTCAAAGTAGTTTCTCCAGTTGGGATATTCGGGGAGGAGGTCGTTGAGGACGTAGGACATCACGGCGTTGGAGTATTCACCGAAAGAGTTGGTCAGCAGAAATAGTTTTTTGCCGGAGGAGCGTAGTTTGTGGAGAGTGTGAGCGAGCTCCGGGTCTTTCTCGATATATCGGGAGAGGTTCTTTTTTATTCGGGCTTTGAGGCTGTCATCTCGATGAACTTCATCGATGCACTCGCGAATATCGTCGAAGATTTGCCAGGGGTCAGCTTTGACCTTGAGCTTGGAGGGGTTTTTTTCGGTGTAGTCAATTAGATCTGCGAAGAGGCAGATCTCGGGTAGCTCGAAGTTGGTGTCCACCAGGGAGAAGCGGGGAGCTTCAAAACGTAACTTCTCGTTTCGGTAAGCCTGGCGACGCTGGGTTTTCGTGAGGAGGTTTCGGCCGTGGTAGACGCTTCCTACATGACCGTGTCGGTCGAGCTTTAGGATATTGCCGAGCAGCTTGTCGACGGTGAGACCACGGATGACAAAGGTGCTGTCATATTGAAGTTTTGTTATCTCTGAGGGGTAGCCTCGAGCGACGAGCTTTTCGATGGTGAGTTTGTGGGCGAGGGTCTCGATGTGAATCTTTTTGTAGCGTGCGATGGTGTAGTCCATATCAAAGCCGATGGCTTTGATGCTGTCCATGCGGAGGTTTCGGTTGACGAAGATTTGTCGTGGGAGGGAGGGGGCGGTGAAGGACGAGGCCTGGAGGGGGCCTGTGCTGTGGGCAGTCACCGATGTATCCTCGGCATTTCGTGGAGTTTCATAGTCGTTCAGGTATATCAATGTCTTTGGTCCTCGTGAAAAAGTAGAGGTAGGTGGTGAACGCGGCGCCATCGTCTTCAAAACAGTCGAAGAAGAGTTCTCGAATTTCGTGCTTGTCGAGAGTGCCGTCCACCAGGCTGTAATAGATGCGCTCGCCCAGTTGATAGCCGATAACATGAGTTACTGCGTTGAACATCTCTGCATCACAATCATAAATCTCAGCTGAATTTCTTACCTTTGTGCCTTCAAGGAGGCGCCCGTGTTTAAGGATGAGACGCGCCATCTCTTTGTGAAATGCGGAGGCATTCTTATTGCGACGGATTCGCTCGAGATCGGGGGTGTGGGGGCATTTGCGGAGGTGGTTGATGATCTTGGAGCCGAGAAAACCCACTGCCTCCTCCATGGCGCGGGCGTAGAAAGCGTCAACGAGGTGTTTGGGCTCTAGTGATTTGGAGCAGATGTGTCGGAGAAAATGTGTGGCTTCTTCACTGGCATGATTCACCGATAGGTTGCCCAGGTAGACCATTTTGGCTTTGGGAATATAATAGCTCTCGGAGCTGAGGATTTGTTTCTTGATTTGACGGACGTCCTGCTGGGTGAAGTCTCCGCGTTTTTGCAGGCGGGCCAAGAATGAGAGATCGACCACGGAGGCCACCTCGACCTCGTCGAGGGCATCGCCAATGGGGAGGTCAAAGAAGGAGGCGATTAAGTTGGCGTAACGCCGGAAGTTGGTCTCAGGGGCGCCAAAGAGGGGAAGCTCCTCATCGATGTCGAGCCAGTTGAGGAACGATTGCTGGCAGACGATGGGGGGAGCGATGATAATGGAGTACTCCCGGGGGGAGATCTTAACCAGGGGCGTGCTCTGCTCATGGCCCTTCTCCTCCAACTCCCAATAGATATTTTCGCAGTTTTGATAAATGGAGAGGTGCTTGAGAGGGTCGATGTCCATTGCTCTTAATTGATCGTTGACCGCTTTAGGCAGGTGAGGGGGTGCGACATGGTATTCACCCACAAGGGTCATGATTTGGTGGTGGGGGTGATGCTTGTGAAAGTTGGCGAGCTTCCTGGCGGAGTATTGATCTCTTTTGAGGAGAGTGGAGCCTGCCGCTCCTTTGCCTCGAGCGTCGATGGCGAGCAGAGCGCAATTGTTCTCCCTGGCGAAATCAAAGATGGGCTTAAACGCCATCCAGCCTTCAAACACCCAGTGATTTTCGTGGTCGATGGTTTCCAGGAAGGCGCGTTCGGAGAGTAGCCCGCTGGTAAAGTCATCGAGCGCAGCTTGGTGACAGCCTTGAACAAACTCGAGGGCGATAGCTAGAGGCCGTTGTTTTTCAGTGCGTTTGAGCAGCCTTAGAAAGCTGCGTTGAGACTGAGGGAGGGTGTGGTAGTCCCCTACATAGATAATCTGTGCCTTGTGGATGGCCTTCTCGAGGGTTTCGATCCTGGAGCGGTATTGGTAGGTTTGGACGTATTTCTGGTAGCGTCGCTTGTAGCGGCGAAATGCGGGGGAGTAGCCATCGGTGGACTCGTCGATCTGATGCTGATTACGCCGGAAGATGGCTTTGTGCATTGTGACAATTTCTTGTCGAAAGGTGTTGAGTTCCTTACTCACCTCAGCTCCCCGCCTGCCGATTTTCTTCCGAGTCGTGCGGATTATGGGTTGCACAACTGATTCAAATGGTGCCAGATTTCCTGGTCGGTGGCCACTTTCCCTTACAAGGGAGCCGAAGGGGCCTCCGGAGAGGAAAAAATTGAAAAACACTAGGAGTTTCAGGTTGTTAGGTTCTACTCACTTCGTCGCAAGGTGGATCATTGGATGGGCAGTGTTGCTGGGAGGAGTGGGGGGGCTTTGGCCAGGTTTGGCGTTTGGGGGGCCGGCGTTGGAGATCAAGGCCGAGGAGTATGGTTATTACCGGGCCTGGGTGGATGGGCGTGAAGATCCTCGCCTCGCCAAGGACGATGAGGCTACCCGGCTAAAAAAGATCGCGAAGCAGGAAAAGCTGAAAATTGCGGATTTTCGGGCTCTGATCGAGCGGGTTTCGAAGGTTGTGGACTCCATTGTACCAGAGAATGAGGCGGTGATTCGTCAATCTCTTAATCAAACGGTCATTGGAAAACGGGTTCGGGAAGTGGAGATCAACGTGGACTCCTCTCATGTGGTGGCGTTTGTTAAGTGGGAATGTGGGGACAAGCGGGATATCGACAAGGAGGCTTCTTATGTGGCCTGGGCGGTTGGACAGGGAGGCGGAGTTATTGGGACTCTGGGCTTGTGGTGTGTGAACGAGAATGACACCAAGCTCTTCTCGGCTCAAATTAGTCGAGGTGGATTTACTCGTATTAAGAAGAAGACCGTGGAGCGCTTTGCGACCACGCGTTATGCTCGATTGTTTGAAAAAGTAAAGCGGGGGCCGCACCGATGAGAGCGCGGGGGGCGGTCACACTTTAATTGATTCGAGGGGGGCCGATGATAAAACCAGTCTTTTGCTCAGACCTGGTCTCTTTTCGTGAAGAGACGCGCGGGGGGATCTCTTATCGTTTTGGTGATGCGGGGAGTGATTCCGGGTTTAGGCTCTATGAGATCGAATACCTTACGACCAGGCTTCTTGATGGAACACGCACTCCCTTGGAGGTGGTGGAGGAGCTTAAGGCGACCTGTGGGTTCTCCTTAAGCTTGGAGGAGCTGGAGCAATTATTGGTTCAGCTTGATTCTTTTGGGGCGTTGGAGGCGGGATGTATTGAACCATTGAAGGAGCAGGTTCAAGAGACCGCGGCTGCATCCGAAGTGGATTCGAGAGTCGTGGACCCTCCGGCGGTGGAGGTGGCTGAGGAGGTGTTGGAGGCTTGGGGGCCGGAGGTTAGGCGCGGAGGGCGAAGGAGCCTTAAGGGGAGAGTGTTGGTCCTTTTTTTAGGGGTGATGCTTTTTGTGGGAGGGGCGCTGGGGCTTGATGCGGTGGTGGGAGAAGAGGAGGATGGCGTCTCTGTGCGCGCGGTGGCGTTGAAGTCCAGTCGAATCCCTGTCTTTTTTGAGGAGCCCGTGTCGACCATTCGAGTTGAACACGAGCGCTGGCTCTCCTTTGGGCGGGGGGGAAAAATGGTAGCCCTGCACGCAGGGCTTGGGGACCTGGTGCAGGAAGGAGATCTCCTCGCCACTTTGCAGCTACCACAAAAGATAGAGCGACGGGTTGGACGCCTGAGAAAAGACGTCGCTTCGTTGGGGCAGAAGCATCGGAGGGCGAAGGAGAAACTCGATGAACTCGTGAAGGACCACCGGCGCTTGTCTCAGGAGAGAGCGCGTGTTCGGGAGAAGCTTCAGGATTTCACGAAGGCGGCGTCAGGGGACCCGGAGGCGAGGATGAACGCTGATTTGACGCGTCTGAAGCGAGAGGGAGCCAGGGTCAGCAAGTCGCTTTCATGGCTTGGTGCGCAGGAGCGGAGAGCGAGGGCGAAGGAGAAATCGACGCGTCGAAGATTTAAGAGCGCGACCAGAAAGCTAGGAAAGCTCTACGCCGCACATCGTGGAAAGTTTGTGACCGCTCCCTTTGAGGGCCGCGTTCAGGAGTTAAAGGCCGAGGTCGGTAGTGAGCTTAAGAGGCGAGAGCCCTTCATTCGTCTTATGAATTCAAGCGAGTTGGTGATGGAGTATGGCGTCGAAGACGCCTCCGCTTACCAGGTGGGTGGGGCAATTTATTTGGCCCTTGGTGAGCGCGAGTTGGTGGTGGGGAGCGTGCAAAAACGGACCCTTCGGGGGAGTGGGGCGTTGCTGTCCATTCGTTTGAAGTCCCTGAAGCCGGAGCAGTTTGAGTTAGGTGAGACGACGATTCGGGTTGTGAAGCGTTTTGAAGACGAGGCTTTTGAGATCCCCAAATCAGCCCTGAAGGGGGAGCGGGCTGGGGAGGTTCGGCTTATGGCACTTGAGGAGGGGAGAGCGCAGGAGCGTCTCGCCGCATTGGTGAGAAGTGCGGGAGAGAGCGTGTTTATTACCTCCCCAGACGGCGCGTTAAGGGACAACGATTATATCATCACCGAAAACATTTCGGGGCGAGGTGTGGGCGAGATTAAGCCGGGGAGCGAACTCAGGGTAGTGGAATAAGCGTTCGGGGTGATTCAGGGAGTGGTCTTTAGCGGCTGAAGGAATTGAGCATTCTGCAGCATTTGGGTGATGCTCTTCTCGAAGGGAGTGTAGAGTTCGCTTCGTCCCCCTGCAGTAACGCTGACTCCACGGCCGTTGAGCACCGTTACGAGTTGAAATTGATTGACCGCGATGGTGTTTGCACCGACTCCGAGGGTGTAGGATTGATTGAATTCCATGGCATCCTGCCCGGCGAATTGTCGAGATGTCTGGCTTTGGTTGGTAAAGGTTACCTTATTGGACTTTTTCATCGAGTCCATTTCGCGTTTTGTTTGGCGACTAAGCTCTCGAAGTGAGGGCGGTTGGGTGGATAGGGGGGACAGGGTTACCACCACACGAGGAGAGCCCGGAACCGTGCTGGCGGGAGTGAGCTGCAGGACATCCCCTCCCTTGGCCGGGTCCTCCATGTGAACAGAGGTGGTGACGATCCAGTCCTCCGGGATAGGGAGCTGAAGGTTGACCTCAGAGATAGTCACATGAGAGGGCGAAGTTTGGTCTGAAGGAGGGCACCCCAGTGATGAGAGACAGATCCACAATAGTACGATTTTGGCTCCCGTGGAGTGGGGCTGGATGCGGGAGTGTGATTGGGAAGTAGCCATTTGATGTAGAGCAGGATCAGCGTTTAGAGGCTTTTCGCGAAGCCTTCTTTCGGGGGGCTTTTTTCTTTGTCGTCTTTTTCTTTGTCGCTTTTTTCTTTGTCGCTTTTTTCTTTGTCGCTTTTTTCTTTGTCGCTTTTTTCTTT
>JAZAIZ010000183.1:0-1376 GCA_036230545.1 Myxococcota bacterium | reverse complement strand
TGGGGTCGTTGTGGTGAGTATTTTCAGTTTTTCAGGGGAATTGAAGGGGGTCATGTCTTATTTTTGGGGACGAAGTACTCCGAGGCCATGAAGTGCAATTATAGCGACTCTGAAGGCGGCGAGCACGCCATGGTGATGGGGTGTTATGGGATTGGTATCACGCGTATTCTGGCCGCGGCGATTGAGCAGAACCACGACAAATTTGGCATCCAGTGGCCCGTGCCTCTCGCACCCTTTGAGGCTGTGGTATTGCCACTCAATCAGGACGACGATGAGGTGCGGGAGGTAGCTCAGAAGGTGTACGAGGGTCTTAAGGCCGCGGGCATCGAAGTGTTGATTGATGACCGCGACATGCGCCCGGGTGCGAAGTTCAATGACTCGGATTTGATCGGCTTCCCCTACCAACTCGTGGTGGGCAAGCGCGGCCTGAAGGAGGGCGCGGTTGAGGTGAAGAACCGACGTACCAACGAGAAAACACTGGTGCCCGTGAACGACGCCGTAGACCTGGTGAGCGCGCAAATCGTCGCAGCCCGTGAGGGTGGTTCCCACTAAGGGGTTCTGCCTGGTGCGCGTGTTGTGTTGATGAAGTTGTATCGTGGAGGGGCCTGGGCCCTCGGGTTGCTCTTTGGTGCTGCCTTGATGGGGTGTGGTCCTGGGACGGGAGAGCGCCCTGACACCCTCGACGTTTATGCGGCCTCCTCTTTAACCGAAGCCTTTCAGGAGTTGGAGAGGGAGTTTGAGGCGGCGTCGCCTGGGACGGATGTGCGCCTGACCTTTGCCGGCAGTCAGGTGCTGCGCCTCCAGATTCAGCAGGGGGCCAGGGCCGATGTCTTCGCGTCGGCTAATTCATTGCATATGGACGCGCTTGAGGAGGCGGGATTGGCGGTGTCGCGGGGGGTGTTTGCTCATAATGCCCTGGTGGTGGTGGTGCCCGATGACAACCCGGCGGGGATCCGATCCTTTCGAGAGCTACCTCGGTCCCGGCGGCTCGTGGTGGGGCAAGGCAGCACCCCAGTGGGGAGGTATACCCGCGAAGTTCTGAAGGGGGCAGGGGAAGCGTTTGCGGCGAGGGTGCTCGCCCGGGTGGTCTCCGAGGAGCTGAACGCTCGGATGGTGAGGGCGAAGGTCGAGTTGGGGGAGGCGGACGCCGCTGTGATTTATCACAGTGATGCGGTGTCTTCCCGTGGGGTGCGCGTGGTTCCCATCGATGAGTCGTTAAATGTTCGGGCTTCTTACCTGCAGGGAGGGGTGAAGGGTTCTCCTAAGGGCCCCTTGGCTGAACGCTGGATGTCCTTTGTGGCCTCCTCAAGGGGCGCCGCGGTTTTGGCCCGGCACGGATTTTCGGGAACCTGATGATGAGGCGCACCACCAGTCGC
>JAZAIZ010000182.1:0-4503 GCA_036230545.1 Myxococcota bacterium | reverse complement strand
TCCGGAGCCTTCACCCCAAAGGAGGCCACCCAAATCGCCGAGACCGCCGCGGGCCTTGGCCTGAAGCTCAAGCTGCACGTCGATCAGCTGCATGACGGCGACGGCGCCGCGCTTGCCGCCACCCTCGGCGCCCTCTCCGCCGACCACCTCGAAAAAACCAACCCCGCTGGTGCCCGAGCCCTCGCAGAGGCCGGCGTCATCGCCACGGTTCTGCCGGGCTGCGGTTTGTTTCTGGGGGGTGACAACTGGCCCGACGCCCGGGCTCTCCGGGACGCCGGCTGCTCGGTGG
The DNA here is from genome assembly GCA_036230545.1 of Myxococcota bacterium. Lineage (GTDB taxonomy): Bacteria > Myxococcota > XYA12-FULL-58-9 > XYA12-FULL-58-9 > JABJBS01 > CAXGXL01. Next base: position 4,214 of record JAZAIZ010000182.1, on the reverse strand, counting down.
CCATCGCCCCCGACTGCAACCCAGGCTCCTCCATGGTGCAGGACCTGCCCCTCTGTGGCACCCTCGGCGCGACCCAATGCGGCCTCTCCCTTGAAGAGGCGCTCTGGGGCATCACCCGAGGCGGGGCCCTCGCCCTGGGCATGACAGACCGCGGCACCTTAGGAGAAGGAGAGAGAGCAGATTTTGTGGTGCTCGACTCCCCCGACTGGAAGAGCCTCTTTTATTCCCCCGCTGCGACCCCGGTCTTTGCCACCGCGCTCGGCGGGGTCCTGCGACCCAACGCCTAATCCTCCAGCAAGCCCGGTGTGATTTGCCCGGGCTCCACCACCACCGTGTCCACCTCCTTGCGCCAATGGGTCTCAACCCGGTGCAAAAACGTGGCTGCCTTCTCCGAGTCGCGCCGGTGGGAGGGAATGGCCAGGGAGATGCTCTCGGCCCCCGCCCCCGACAACACCGAGACAGCGTGCCCGCAAGCCTGGTCCACCACCCCTTCGTCAAACTCGGTGGAGCGCCCCAGACCAAACACAAAGATTCGCCTGATGGGCAAGCGCGACTGCAGGGACATCAAGAGCGACTCCTGCAACTCACCGACAAAATGTTGATTAAGGATAGCTTCGGAGAGCGCCCCGCACAGGCGCCAATCCAAAAAGCCCGCGACCCCCGTCAGGGGCCGAACATCGGACCAGCAAAACACGGCGAGGGAGTCGCACTCCAGCGCGTCCAATCCCTCAAGATCACCCGGTCGAACAGAGAAAGCCACTTTACACCTCGCAGAACGTGAGCTCCAGCCAAGGAATTATGCTGCTTCTTTAAGCTGATCAAGGACCCCGTTAATAAATGACGCCGCCTCGGTCCCGCTGAAGCGTTTCGCAATCTCGATGGCCTCGTTGATGCTCACCGAACGGGGAATGTCGGGGCAATAGAGGATCTCGTAGGCCGCCAGGCGCAGAAGGTTTCGATCGACGTTGGCCATTCGAGGAAGCTTCCAGTTTTTGGAGGCCTCCGTAATAGCTACATCCAGGTCTTCCACTGCTCCCAACACCCCATACACAAGGCGGTCGGCAAACTCCCGCTCCTGGGACTCAACGCTCTCAAAATTTTCCCAAAACGCAGTCACCTCAGTTTTGAGCGCGTCACTAACTCCGTTACGCGACTCAAGGGAGGTTCCAAGGTCCAATTGATAAAGAAGCTGCAGGGCACATTCTCGTCCACGTCGGCGCATAATCGTTCTATTACCTTAAAGAGTTAGGGAGTTGCTTCAGCAGCTGCGCGGACTCCAGAGCAGCCATGGCCGCCTCAAATCCTTTGTTGCCGGCTTTGGTGCCAGCGCGCTCAATGGCCTGCTCAATCGTATCGGTGGTCAAGACACCAAAGGTCACTGGGATCTCTGCTTCCCAGCCCGCCTGTGCAAAGCCCCGGGAGACCTGCGTCGCCACATAATCAAAGTGCGGAGTGCCGCCACGAATGACCGCGCCAAGACAAATCACCGCGTCATACTGACCGCTCTTCGCCATCTTTTTGGCCACGATGGGCATCTCAAAGGTCCCAGGGACCCACGCCACATCCACGGTCTCCATGTCCACCCCGTGCCGTCGCAACCCGTCGGTGGCGCCATCGAGGAGGCGTTCGGTGATGAAGTTGTTAAAGCGACTAACCACCACTCCAAATCTCAATCCAGAGCCAACTAATGTTCCTTCGTATACGGCCATCTTAATTCAATTCCTTTTGCGTGAAGTGAGCGGCTTGCTCCACAAGCCCTCCCACAATGACGTCCAGGTTGGGTTGCGGCGTCGTCGCCTGATCCCGCTCCAGGGAAATTACCGACTCAATCTCCAAACCGTAGCCTTCAAGGCCGGCGATGCGACGGGGGTTGTTGCTCAACAATCGAATTCTTCGCAAACCCAGATCCCGCAGAATCTGAGCCCCCACTCCAAACTCGCGCAGGGTCCCGCCACCCTGAGCCGCCCCTTTCTCGGTGGACGTCCCAAGCTCGGCTAATCGCTGGTCCAAAGGAACAACCGGCATCCCGCGGTCCATACACACCAGCACTCCCCGCTCCTCCTCACCCATCTTCTGCAACGCAGCGTTCAAAAAGGCGCGGTCATCGCTGAGCAGATCCCCAAACACGTTGCTCAGGGGATACCCGGAGTGAACACGCACCAAAGGGGCCACCTCATCGGAGTCAACGTCCCCCTTCACCACCACCAGGTGCTGCCTCGCATCGAGGCTCGTGCCGTAGGCGTGCAGGGTCACCGGTCCCCACACCGGGTGCACAACCTCGCGGGTGACCTTGCGCTCCACCAACGACTCGGTGGTCAGGCGATACTCGATAATATCCGCCACGCTCAGGATGATTAAGTCGTGCTCTTTGGCGAAGACCTCAAGCTCGGGCATCCGCGACATGGTGCCGTCTTCGTTCATCACCTCGCAGATAACCCCGGCTGACTTCAGCCCGGCCATCCGGGCCAAATCCACGCTGCCCTCGGTCTGACCAGTGCGCACCAGCACTCCGCCGGGCTGCGCCCGCAGGGGAAACACGTGCCCTGGGCTCACCAAGTCAGCGGGTTTGGCGTCAGACGAAACCGCCGCCTCAATGGTCCTTGAGCGGTCCGCCGCGCTGATCCCGGTGGTGACGCCCTCACGGGCCTCAATGGAGACGGTAAAAGCCGTCGCAAACGAGCTGGTGTTGTTCTCCACCATCATCGGGAGCTCGAGTTCCTTGAGCTTCTCGTCGGTCAGGGTCAGGCAGATCAAGCCGCGGCCATATTTGGCCATGAAGTTGATGGCCTCGGGGGTAACCATCTCTGCAGCCATGCAAAGGTCCCCTTCGTTCTCCCGGTCCTCATCGTCCACGAGAATTACCATTTTGCCCTTGCGGATGTCCGCGAGCGCGCGTCGTACTCTGTCTAAACTCATGCGAATCCCTTATCTTTGAGATAGTCTATCGTTAGCCCACCGGAGCCGGGGGTGTTCTGTGCGAGCAGCAGCTTCTCCACATAACGCCCGATCAAATCCCCCTCCACGTTCATGGGGTCTCCCACCTGATAATGGTTGAGGGTCGTGACCTCCAGCGTGTGCGGAATCAACCCCACAAACGCCACCCGATCCTCAACATCGGTCACCGTCAAAGACACCCCTGCGTAAGTCACCGAGCCCCGAGGGACGGTGATACGAGCCACCTCCTCAGGCAGCTCAATGCCCAGGTAGAGCGCGCTGCCCCGCTGCTCCCGCACCTTCACCGTGCCCACGCCGTCGACATGCCCGGCCACCAGGTGGCCGCCGAGGCGGTCTCCCATGCGCAGGGCCCGCTCCAGGTTGACCCGGTCCCCCACCTTCAGCTTTCCAATGGTGGTTCGCTCAAGGGTCTCGGTGGCCGCCTCAAAGGCGAAGCTGTCCCGACCGATGGACACCACCGTGAGGCAACACCCATCAATGGCGATAGAGTCCCCAAGCTGCACCTCCGCGGGCGGGATGTCGCACTGAACCTCTAATCGTCGCGGAGAATTTCCTGTGGCGCTGGTAACGCGCCCCAATGACTCAACCAAACCGGTAAACATGGCGCCTATCAATCACGACAAACCCAAAACGTCCATCGAATTATTGGGGAAAGTGCCCCCCGGCAACCCTCTCCCTCAGGCCAGCCACCAGGTTCAGGGCCACCTCCCCCCGCGAGGCGGTGATATTCCACCTAAGTGACTTAAATGATTTAAGAAACCCTGCAACCTGCGGAGCTGTCCTTCCGCCACTCAGCCCCGACCACCACGGGCTGAGATCTGCCCCTGAGCGCACAAAGCCCCAGCCACGGGCCCGGTGGGCCATTGTTTTCCAGCCCCAGGCCCTGGAATCCTGCCAAACATCCAATTCCTTGAGGTCCGGAGCCACCAAAACGGTGCTCCCCTCCAGGCCCACAGCGAGCTCACCGAAGGCTCCCTTAAAGACCCAGGCCCTCCCTTTGGGGCGTTTGACGGTCGATAATTGAGCCTTGGGGTAAAAGGCCCGCACCACCGGCACAATCAGCTCCATGAGCCCGCGAAAGCGGGCCGGATCCGCAATCCCGGCGCGCAAACTGGTCACCCGGCCCCCCCCGGAGCGCTCCCGCTCCACCAGCTCCCAGAGCTGAGTCCGCTCTCCCAGGATGTCCACGTCCACCAGCCCGTTAAGCTGGCTGCCCATTTGACGCAGCTGCCCCTTAAGCAGATCCGCCTCCAGGGGCC
>JAZAIZ010000181.1:0-30312 GCA_036230545.1 Myxococcota bacterium | reverse complement strand
CCGATAGAGGTCGCAGTTAAAGCGGTCTTCGTCGTGCAACTCCTCCAGGAGTTCGATGTCCCGCACTGTTCGGGCCATGGAGGTCTCCTCCCGGTAACGACGGGGGAAGGCGTTGCAGTAGAGGCTGTGGAGGTTGCGGGCGTGGCCCTTGTCGAAGCGTTGGCTTAACTCGTCGTTGAGGCGCTCGTGCCAGGGGCGCGAGAGCTGGTCAATCTCGGCAACGAGTTCTTCTTTGGAGCGCTCATCCAGGGAGGTGGTGCCCGTTAGAAAATAGTGGACCGCGACGGACTCGGTTCCTCCGGCGTAGACGCCGCCGTCCACGGAGCGGGCGTCAAAGCGAGCTTTAAGCAGACGTCGGATGTCCGCCCGCAGCTCGTCACTGTAATGGGGGCGGGGGAGGGTGATGAACACAAAGGCGTAGGCTTGATGATCATCCTTGGTGATGTGAACCTGTAGCCGACTCTCCTTGTCCACGTCCAGCAGCTGCTCCACCAGATCTAAGACAGCGTTGAGGTCGAGGCTGAAGAGATACTCAAGGGGGAGGGAGTTGAAGGCGTTGCGGATTGTGCGGTGGCGATGGGAACCACGGCTCGCATGGAGTTGGGTGAAGAGCTTCTCGAGCATTACGTTGAGAAGGGGGATGTTGGTCTTGGGCTCCGCGAGGGCCTGAAAGCTGAAGAGCCCCTCAAACATCAAGAGGCCGTTGGGTGTCCCCTCGGCGTCGTGGGTGTAGGCGAGGAGCCGGTCGGTGAGGCCCGGTCGATAGGTCCAGGATTCGGTCTGGCTCTTTCTCAGCCACAACCAAGGAGCGAGGGGGCCACTGTCGATAATAGCGCGCTCGGTCTTGCCTGGGCTGATGGTGCGCTGGGAGTCGACGGTGGCGACGCCGAGGGAGGCCCATGTGTCGGCGGAGACTCCCTCAAGGGGGATGAAGCGGGTGCCGAGAAAGATAAAGTGGTCATCGAGCAGCCAGCGAAGAAACTCAGCGTTGCTCGCATGCAGGGTGTGTTCTTCGCTGTCCGTTTGGCCCAGGGTCTCGAATTGATCGGCCAACTGCTGAACCTGCTCACGAATTGCCGGGAAGTCATGGACGGCGGCGCAGGTGTCGTCGAGTCGATGTCGAATCTCCGATTGCAGATCTGCCTGTTGAGCCGAGAGGTTTTCGGCTTCGATCTCAATCCACATTACCAGCTCATCGACGCCGTCGTTGGTGCCGACGGCGCTGATCTCACCGGTGGTGTCCCGGCGAATGGGCATCACGCAGCTGAGACTGCGAAAGGAGCGCACCTGAAAGGCGTCCAGGGCCAGTCGGATGGTGGAGATGAGAAAGGGGTAGTCTTTGACGCAAAGTGTGAGGACACCGCGATGGGTGCCGTCATCGTTGGTGGTGATGGAGACGTTGGTCTCCCGAGGCTGTCGCCGCAGGGAGCAAACCATCAGATGCTCAAGGTCGGGGAGGAGCTCCTCGGTGGGGTGGCGCTCAAGGTAGCGTGCGTCCAATGAGCGGGACATGGAGCGCGCAAAGAGGCGAAAGGCGTCTTCGTGCTCCCGGACGTGCGTTGGCTCGTAGCGGTCAACGGCTTCGATATAGGCTTCGACTCGGTCGGTGTGGCGGGGGGGATGTTGGGTCATGATACTGCGTCCTGAGTTATTCGCTGAGTCTTTCGGGCTTCTCTCGCAACAGTCGCTTGGGGAAGCAAGGGGCTCCTGCCCCGGTGAAGCGATTGCTGCAAACGCCTGTTACCCTTGGTTTGCCTGCCTCCTCTACCACTCTTCTGCGGGTTAGAACAGGGCACAACTCCGGTGAAGCGAAGGAAAAAAAGGGGAGGGTTAAGGAGGATCTCAAGGGCCGGGAGTGTTTACCCCTGGGCCTGAATGGTGTTTTTTAGGGCCGAGAAGAGCTCTTCAAGTTTGGCAGGATCGGTCCCTCCACCTTGAGCGAGCTCGGACTTTCCTCCCCCGCGTCCGCCGATGATGGGGGCGAGGTCCTTGATGAGTTTGCCCGCCTGAAAGCTCTTGGTGAGGTCCTTGGTGACCGCGATGAGCAGGCTGGCGCGGCCTTCGCTCTCGGCTCCCAGGCAGAGAATCCCTGAGGGCAACTGCGAGCGGAGCTGGTCGGCGAGCTCTCGGAGCCCCTTGCCGTCAACGCCTTCTACTCGGGTGGCCAGCAGGGAGATACCTCCAACGGTTGTGGCCTCTTCCAGAAGCACGCCCGCCTGGGCGCCCATCTCCGCCTGCTTTTGGCGCGCGAGGGCGCGCTCGTTGGTGCGATTGGCCACCTGAAGTTGCGCCAGGCTATTGAGCAACCCACCCTCGTCGAGAGTATGGTAGCGCGCAGCGAGGTCTTCGATTTCACTGGCTTTGCTGTTGACCGCTTTGGTTAAGGCGCGCCAGAGGTCCCGGCCTTTGCGGGCGGCGTCAGCACCGAAATTTTCCGGGAGCGTCGGCGCGGTGGGGGCGATGGAGACCATCTGCGTCGTTTCACCGAGGCCTTCGAGGGCCTGAATTAACTCCCGATAGGTGCGGGTGGCCTTGGCGACCGCCGCAAGAACGGGCTCCTGCTCAACGTCAACCTCGTGGAGGTCGCCCTTGAGCAGCTTCGCCGCCTGATTCAAGCGGCCGTGAATTTCAGTGGCTCGGGTTCGGGCGGCGGCTCCACATTCGGCTTCAAGACGGCGAACGCCGCTGGCGATGGCCTCTTCTTTGGTGATGAGGATCATCCCTATGTCGGAGGTTTGTCGCACGTGAGTACCGCCGCAGAACTCCACGGAATCTCCCATATTCACCACGCGGACGATGTCTCCGTACTTTTCTCCGAAGAGGGCTACCGCGCCCTTTGCCCTGGCCTCTTCAAAGGGCAGGACATCGGTGCTGACGGTGGCATCACTTTGAATTCTCGCGTTCACCGACGCCTCGACGCTGCTGAGGAGCTCGTCGGTGGGTGCCTCAAAGTGGGAATAGTCAAAGCGCAGGTGGTCGGGGTCCACCAGGGAGCCCGCCTGCTTGACGTGATTGCCCAGGACCTCTCGCAGCCCAAGGTGAAGGAGGTGGGTGGCCGAGTGATGGGCGCGGGTCTCTTTGCGAATGTCCGGTTGGTAGCCTGCCCAGACTGTAGCGTCTTTTTTTACAACGCCGCTGAGCACCCGGACCTGGCACATTGTGAGCCCCTCGACGGGCTTGGTGGAGTTGAGCACCTCAAGTTGAAGGCCGTCGTCCTGGACGATGATTCCTTTGTCTCCGGCTTGTCCCCCGGACTCACCGTAGAAAGGAGTTGGATTCAGGATGACCTCAAGGACGCCCTCGCTGGCTTCTTCGATGGGTTGCCCCTCGGAGATGAGAGCTATGATCTGACATTGAGCCTCAAGATAGGTAGCGGCTCCCGATTCACGGGTGCGCCAGGAGCCGGGTCGCTCCTCCATTGGGCTGTCTTCGTGGGGGTAGCCAATAAACTCGATGGAATCGAGTGATTGGGCCAGCTCCTTGTAGATGGTTGCGATGGCGGCTCCTCCGACGTCTCCACCGCGACTGCGCTCTTGCTGGGCCTGCATGGCCTCCTTAAAGCCGGCCTCATCAATGGTGAGGCCTTGCTCTTGTGCGATGACCTCGGTGAGATCTTTGGGGAAGCCGTAGGTGTCGTAGAGTTTAAACACCGACTCGCCGCTAAGCTCGTTTTGTTGGGTTTCTCGAAGTTGGGTGATGCTCTCTTCCAGAATGCGAAGACCGTTGGAGAGGGTGCGACGGAAGTTTGTCTCTTCCAGCTCAGCGACTTTGGAGATCAACTCCCGCGCTTCGAGCAGCTCGGGGTAAGCTTCTCCCATGATGTCGATGACGACATCGCAGACCTTGTGAAAGAAGAGGGTTTGAAGCCCCAGCCGGTGACCGTGACGGATGGCCCGTCGCATGATTCGGCGCATCACATAGCCGCGGCCTTCGTTGGAGGGCTGAACTCCCTCGGCTACCAGAAAGGCGGTGGCCCGTGCGTGGTCGGCGATGACCCGCATGGACACATCGTCTTCGGAGTCAGAGCGCTGGTAGGTTTTGCCCGCGAGCTCGCTGGTTTTGGCCAGCAGGGGGAGAAAGAGGTCGGTGTGGTAGTTAGAGGTTTGCCCCTGCATGATGGTGGCCAGGCGCTCAAGCCCCATGCCGGTGTCCACGGAGGGGCTGGGGAGTGGCTGCAGCTCGCCAGAGGGGAGCCGATTGAATTGCATGAAGACGTTGTTCCAGATCTCCACGACCCGGCCGGTCTCAAAGTCTTCAAGAACGGGAGGGGTGTCACCGCCGGTGTCGTAGTGAATCTCCGTACAGGGACCGCAGGGACCGGTGTCGCCCATCGCCCAGAAGTTGTCCTTCATTCCCATGTCGATGATGCGCTCATCGGGCAGTCCGGAGATTCGCTTCCAGAGCTCCCGCGCTTCGGTGTCCGCAGGGAGGCTGCCGCCGTCCCCCCCAAACACCGTAACCCAGAGCTTGGATTGATCGAGCTTCATCTCATCGGTGAGAAAGCGCCAGGCGAGGGTGATGGCCTCTTCTTTGAAATAATCGCCGAAGGAGAAGTTGCCGAGCATCTCAAAGAGTGTTTGGTGTCGGGCGGTGCGACCCACCTCTTCAAGATCGTTGTGCTTGCCGGAGACTCGCATGCACTTCTGGCTGGTGGTGGCGCGGGTGTAGGAGCGGGTCTCGTGCCCCACGAAGAGATCTTTAAATTGCACCATCCCGGCGTTGACAAACATCAGGGTGGGATCGTTCTGCGGAATCAGCGGTGCAGATTTAACCACCGCGTGGCCGTGAGCTTCAAAAAAACCAAGAAACGCCTGGCGCAGGGCCGCAGCTGAAGTGTCGAGTGTACTCATGGGGGGGTGTTAGCACAGGTGAGCCAACATCGGCAATAACAGGGGACAAACAGACGGTGCCTTACTCGTCTATTTTATCTTTGGTCACATTATAATAGTGACCGTCGTCATCCTTGATGAGGTAGTGATTGCTCCAGGTCTCGAGGATCTCAACCTCGTCACCGCTGGAAAATTCTGTCTCTTCGATATCCCCGTCCTTGGTGGTGACGAGCTTCAGGGTGATATCTTCATTAAATGTTGCCATGATTCAAACTCCTGTGGGCGTTTTCGGATTGGGGCTTCTTTTGGGCCGGCATACTGTCAGATCACCTTCACGAATTCAAGGGATGGAGTTAGCCGGGGCTGCAGGAGGCTACGTAATGGCGGTCGCAGCGGGCACATCGAAAGAGGTTGATCCCTTGACCGGTGTGGCTTCTTTCCCGAATGCCCTCAAGGATCTCCGACCATCCCCGCTCAAAGTAGGGGGTGGGGTCTGCTCCCGCTCCCCCCCATCCCGCCAGCTCGTTCTCAAGGTAGGCCTGGTCTAAAGGCCCCGCTTGCGCCTCAAGGGTGGTGAGGGGGGTGCCGCGTCCCTGGGAGTTCACCAGTGTTCCCAAGGTGTTACAGCATACCGGCCAAAGAGGGTTGTGCAGCTGAAAAGGCCCCGTGGTGCCGAGGAGGAGGTGCCGGAGGCTCTCCAGAGGGGGGGCGGAGGTGCTGGGCTCCCCGGGCGGGTTTGCGCCGGGAATTCGGGCCAGGTCCCCCGGGGTGACCTGCACCAGGTCGGGTCCCTGAATCGTCGGGGTGAGCTGGCCTATCAATCGAGGGAGACTCCCAGCGCAGAGGCCGCGCCAGGCGTCGTTTCCGATCCAGGGGACCGGGGACCCAACGGGCTGGGAGTCTGCTCGGTCCTCTTGGCGCTGAATCCATTTAATTGTCGTAAAGGCCAATATAATCAATAACATAAGCGCTATTGCTGCCATGGAGCGCCTCTCTCTCTGAGCTTGGGAGGGGGTAAACCCTCCTTTATTGCCGAGCGACTGCAAAGAATTACGTGCGTTTAAGCGGTTGACAGTATGACGCGTCGTGTTAATTTGCAGAGAAATAACGCAGTGCCCCATAACGTTTTGTGCTCGGGGTTTTCATATGCTGATTTTGGACGAAGATGTCCAGTAGGAGAAATAATATGGCGATCACCGCAGCAAAAGACCGTGCCGAAGTTGTTTGGCAGAAGTTTCAAACCCAAACCAGTGAGTTCTTCACGGGTGAGGAAGGATTTGTATCCACCCTCCGTGAGCGTGTTGAATCCAACGACAAGGTCAAAGAGGCGCGCGCCAATTTGAATAAGGTTGCGGAGCAGGTTCAGGGCAACAAAGTCTGGCAGAAAGTGTCCACCGCTTCTGCGACTGTCGCTTCCTTGAGCGAGTACCGTGAAAGCCTCGAGAAAAAAGCCGATGAGACCGTTCTTCGAGTGAAGGGCGCTCTTCAAATCGCTTCCACCTCAGATGTTGAGGCGCTTCAGAAGCAGTACAAGAGCCTTAATCGCAAGGTGAATGAAGTAAATCGAAAAGTGAAAGCTATCGCAGCAGAATAATCCTTTCGGTTGACGAGGGAGGCTCAGTCTCCCTTTTGAGTTTTAGTTAGAGGCACGTCGTAGAAGATCCTCCCTTGGGGGGATGCGCTGCGACGTGCCTCTTTCTTTTTGTCCTGTGGGCTGCTACGAGCGCTGCATGAGCACAGATTCTTCGACAGCTGAGGTAGAAGTAGTGGTGGAGCCCGAGTATCTTGAGGCCCGCTCCAGCCCCGAAAACAACGTTTATGTCTTCGCCTACCGTGTGCGCATTACCAATCAGGGGAAGCGCTCCATGCGCCTCATCTCCCGGCATTGGATTATCACCGATGATCAGGGACACACCGAGGAAGTGCGAGGCATGGGGGTCGTTGGCGCACAACCCCATCTTGGACCAGGGGACAGCTTCAGCTACATGAGCTTTTGCCCCTTGAACACGCCGGTGGGCACGATGGCGGGCTCCTATCAAATGATTACCGATCAGGGTGAAGAGTTCGAGGCGCCCATCCCTGAATTTTCGTTGATCATTCCCAGCCTCGTGAATTGAGGTCTCGGGGGCGGGTGAATTGTTCGTGAATTTGCCGGTGACTTCCACCTTCCGTTATATTCAATCCTGAGCACTTCCGGAGCTTGTTAGAGGTCGGCTGTTTAAGCGCTTGGCTTAAACGATGGAGCAGTCCTTAGTCGGGGGAGCGCAGGGATGTTTTTCACGGGGGCAATGGATGAGCTTCTACGTAAAATATTGGGGGACCCGGGGCTCGATCCCAACCCCCGGAAAAGCGACTCGACACTATGGAGGAAACACCTCCTGCGTGGAGATTCGGGCGGGCCATACTCTCTTTATTTGTGATGGGGGTACGGGGCTTCGCGAATTGGGACAGGACCTCCTGCAGAGCACTGTGGGCCCCATTGTGGGGCATATGCTCTTTAGCCACTCCCATTGGGATCATATTCAGGGCTTTCCGTTTTTTACGCCGGCCTACATTGGCGGCAACACCTTCTACGTCTACAGTCCCGAGTCCGGGGACCGGCGCATGTATGATCTTCTGTCGGGGCAGATGCGCTCTGAATATTTTCCCGTGAACTTTGCAGATCTGGACGCGAAGGTCGTGGCGGCAGATCTACCCCCGCAGGAGACGGGAATCGAAGGGGTGAAGATAAGTGTTCTTCTGCAGACCCACCCCGGTGGGAGTTACGCCTTCTCTTTTGAGAGTGATACGACCAAGGTTGTCTACGCTACCGACACGGAGTTTGATCTCTGCCTGCTCAATCGCGAGGAGAGTCTGCAGGATTTGAACGCCATTCGACAGTTGCCCCCGGAGTATGTGGAGTTTGCTCGAGGAGCAGATCTTCTCATCGCCGACTCGCAATACTATGACAGCGAATATGCTGAGCGGATAGGCTGGGGCCATCCCCGGGCTAATACGACGGTGGATTGGGCCGTGCAGGCGGGGGTGAAGCACCTGGCGCTATTTCACCACGATCCCATGCACTCTGACGCCGATGTGGATCGCAAAATAGAGATTTGTCAGGAGCGGGCGCAGGCACAGAGTGCGTCTCTTGTGATCTCCGGTGCGCAGGAAGGTGATGGTTTCCGCGTCTGACCCGGAATGAGACTTCCTCTTTCGATGGCCTTAGAGAATCTCCAGGATATTCTCCGGTGGGCGCCCAATGGCGGCCCGCTCCGCAACGATGACGATGGGTCGCTCCATGAGGATGGGGTGGGCGCAGATGGCATCCACGATTTCTTCGTGGGTGCTGTCCTTGGACAAGCGGCATTGCTGGTAGGCGTCCTCTTTGGTGCGCAGCAGCCCATGGGCCTCCATCCCCAGTTTGGTGAGGATGTCGGTGATTTGTTCCCCGGTGAGAGGCGTGGTGATGTACTCGACGATACGGGTTTCGATGCCCCGCTCTTCAAGAAGAGCAAGGGTCTTGCGGCTTTTAGAGCATCGCGGGTTGTGAAAAATTGTCGCACTTTGGGTCATGAGATTTCTCCTGGTGGGAAAGTCAGTTTCGCTCCATTACAATGACATGCTCAATCAGGCGAGAGAGTCCCCGGTCCTGAAATTTGGGGCTTTCCGATAAAATATCATGCTCCTCATGATCCCCGACGGACCACGAATCACTGTAGAGGGAGAGCAACTCGTTGGGGGAAACAGAGAAGGGGGGGCCGCTCATCTCTGCTGCGGGATACTCCAGGCTCAAGAGCAGCATTCGCATCCCGGGCATGGAGAGACGGTTGATGGTGTTGACGTAGTCTCTTCGCATCGGTTCCGGGAGCGCGATGAGGCTGGCCCGATCGTAGATGAAGCGAGGCGCATCCGGTAGCTGCTCGGGCTTAAGCTGCATGAAGTCGGCGCACATCAGGTGAATGTTGTCGGCGTTGGTTACCTCGAAGGGGCCGCGCTGGTAATGGGTGGGCGTTTTGGTGACGCCTTCTCCCTTGAAGAACTGTTGAATCGCCACAGGGGAGAGCTCCACGCCGATTACGGCGTGTCCCAATGTACCGAGCCAGTGGAGGTCGCGGCTCTTACCGCAAAGGGGGACCAGTACGGTTCCGGAGGCATCATTGGTGACGCCGCGCCAGAGACGCTTCAGGTGTTGATTGATGTCTGGTTGATGAAAGCCAACCTGGTTGGTTTCCCAGCGCTCGTGCCAGAATGTGGGCTGCATGGTGTCCTCTCCGAGGGTGAAGGGGACCTTTGCCAAAAGTAGCTGGGTATTTCCAGAGCCACCGGGCAAAATCGGGTTTCTGAGGCAATTTTTGAGGATGCAGGTGGGATGTAGGGGCATGTAAGTAGATCTCGTTCTCGATCCTTCGGTGCTGATTTGAATAGATCAGGAGTACCGACCCTACCATCTTTGTGGCAGGAGGGTTCCGCGGGTTAGGATAGACATGAGGGTTTGTAATCATCTTCGAGGTTGTTGAGACGTGATTCGAGGCAGGGAAAGCACCCGTCATCTGGTAGTGATGGCGGTGGTGGGATTAGTAGCGTGGGGAACCGTGCTGTGGGCCAGCTTGTGGCCGTCCGGGCTCGAACTCAAGCCTCTTGAGACCTCCCGCGAGTGGACCGCATGTGGCTTCTTCGCCGTCTCCGCTCGCTTTCTGGCGTTTCGTGCCTACAGCCGGATTCGTATCGCCATCGACTCGGCCTTTTATATTGTGATGGTGTTTATCTGCGGGATCTTGCCCGCCGCGCTTCTGGTTATGCTCACCTTAAGCGCTGACTTCCTTGTGCGTTTCTACACCGGCGGAGGACTCTATCGCTTTGGGGAGGTCTCCCTGGGGAGGATCTGGACGCTGGCCATGTACAATGGCGGTCTGCCGGCCTTGATTCTGTTGGGGCTTGGCAAACTCTTTGGTGAGACCAGCCTCATGGACGCTGACGTGATGGCCATAAGCTGGATGCTGCCGGTGTATGCACTCTCCTTTTTAGGAGTCCACTATCTGATTATCGGGATTCGGCAGCGATGGATGGGGGTGACCTTTCGTGTCATTCGGGGATTTCTCCTGCGGAGCATTGGGGCTGAGTTGCTCCTCTTTCCGCTCGCCCTGGCGATGGTGTTGGGCTATCGAGATCAGGGCTTTTGGTTTTTTATGTTGATCGGCATGGCGAGTCTGCTCACCAACGCGGTTTATCGACGCCAGGCCCGGATTGGGGACGAGTTGCGGGATCGGGTGGAGGAGCTCTCCACTCTCAACGAGGTGGGACAGGTGATCTCGGGGAGTCTGCAGAAGGACACCCTTGTGAAAAACATCGCGACGGCCACGTTGCACCTGGTGGGCCATACTTCCTGCTTTATGCTTGGGCTCGTTGATGAGACCACCAGGCAGTTGAAGTGCCGTTTCTTTGATGCCGAGGGAGAAGAGTTTCTAACCGCCGAGATCGCACCTTCGGAGGGGCTCTCGGGTTGGATCATCGCTAATCGCTCGCCGCTCCTCCTCTCGGAGTTGCAGCGGGAATACCGTGATTATGTGGTGGACGAGACGCATAACGACCCCGATTTTCATTGCTGGCTGGGGGTTCCCCTGATGGCCTATGACGAAGTGGTGGGGGTGATGACCGTTCAGAGTGAAGAGCACGGTGTCTTCACCCAGGACCACCTGCGGGTTTTGACCACCATTGCCGATCAGGCGGCAGTGGCGCTGGAGAACTCTCGCCTCTATGGACTGGCCACGGTGGACGGGTTAACGGGCCTCTTTGTGCGGCGGTATTTTGATTATCGCCTGGAGGAAGAGTGGGAGCGTTCGTCGAGGTTTGAAACCCCTTTTGTGGTGGCGCTCTTTGACCTCGACAACTTTAAGGCAATCAACGACACCTACGGGCACGGGGTGGGGGACAGGGTGCTTCGGGCTTTTGGCGGTGTAATCCTCAACAATATGCGCAGCATTGACATTGCGGCGCGCTACGGGGGCGAAGAGTTCGCCTTCATTCTGCCCCGCACCGAGCTCTACGAGGCGCAGGCTGTGGCTGAGCGTATTCGGGCTGATATTGAGGCAGAACCGGTGAACACGGATTCCGGTGTGCTCACGGTGACGGTCAGTATTGGCCTGGCGGGGTTTCCTGACGCCGAAATCCCGAATATTTCCAGACTTTTAGAGGGGGCTGACGAGGCGCTTTATCGCGCGAAGCGCGGGGGAAAGAATCGAATTGAGTGTTTCAGGCCCCCCTCGGGGAGTGCCTAAAAAGACTGAATGTTTCTGTTTTCTTTGTGCTTTTTCGTTATTGACCCTCTCGGCAGGATTCTTTATTGGGCAAAAGGACCTAATTTGAGAGAATGGATCTCAGGCACCAGGAAGTAAAAACGATGGCGGACAACGAGAAGATTTACGATTCAGAGGAAATTTCGCCTGAGGCCGGGGCTTTGGTTCGTTTGACCGACCAGCCTCCCACTCTCTTGCCAGCGGTGATTCAAAACGATCTGGTCCCTTTCCCTGGGCCGATTATCCCGCTTCTTCTCGAGACAGACCTGCGCAAGGAGACCTTGCGCCAAGCCAAGGCCAACGCTGGTTTTTTGGTTTTGATCAACCGCGCGACCTCCCGCCGAGGCCCCTCTCCCTCTCTGCCCATGGGCATGCCCTTCATGTCTGAGGTGGAGTCGATGGACGGGGATTTTATCTTCGATGAGGAGCCCGAGGGCGACAACGGGGGCTATGACGGTGACGAGCCCATGGCTGAGATGCCCTTCGCCCAATCGGAGGTGTCTTCTCCAGTGGATCTTGGGGAGTTGATGGAGGAGGAAGACTCGGTCGAGGAGAGCGAGGTCCCCAAAAACCTTAAAGAGCTCTGTCGTGTGGGGATTTTGGCTCGGGTGGTGAAGGTCTTTCGCCTGCCGGACGGGAGAACTTCGGCGCTGCTGCATTTGATGAAGCGCGCTCAGCCCATGGAGTTGGTGGAGACGTCGCCGGTGCCCATGGTGCGGGTGAGCTACCCTTCCGATCTGGTCATGGACACCGAGGATTATGAGGCCACCTACCGTCAGGTTCGGCTCATTCTCCAGGAGTTTTTTGAGGCCCACCCGAGCGTCTCCGAAGAGGTCAAGATGACCGCCCTCTCGGTGGAAGAGCCGGGTATGCTGGCGGACTTCGTGGCGCAACACCTCTCCCGTGATTTTAAGGAGCGGCTCTCGTTTTTGGTGGAGGTTGATATCAGTGAGCGCATGCGCCTCGCCCTTGAGGTGGCCATTCGCGAGCTGGAGATGCTGAACATCGGCAACCGCATCAGCCAGGAGATCCGCGACAAGGTAGAGAAGCACCAACGAGACTTCCTCCTTCGCGAGCAACTGAAGGCCATTCGAGTGGAGCTTGGTGAGGAGCGGGATCCCACGGCGCTGGCCATTGAAGAGTTGAAAAAGAAGCTCGACAAGGCAGGCTTGCCGGAGATGGCGCGGCTTCGCGCGGACGAAGAGTTGAGCCGGCTCAGTTTGATCCCTGCGGAGTCCCCGGAGCATAACCTCCTGCGCTCTTACCTCGAGTGGATCGGCAGCTTGCCCTGGTCAACGATCAGCACCGACAACATGGACATTCACCATGCTCGTGAAGTGCTCGATGAAGACCACTATGGCCTGGAAGAGGTCAAGGATCGCATCATTGAGTTTCTGGCGGTGCGTCAACTCAATCCCGACATCAAAGGGTCGATTCTTTGTTTTGCAGGACCGCCGGGAGTGGGCAAGACCTCTCTCGGGCAGTCCATCGCCCGGGCCCTTGGCCGGGAGTTTTACCGCTTCTCCGTAGGCGGGATGCGGGACGAGGCGGAAATTAAGGGACATCGACGCACCTATGTGGGGGCCATGCCGGGTCGCCTGCTGCAGGCCCTGCGTCAGGTGAAGGTGGCCAACCCCGTCATTATGCTCGACGAACTCGACAAGATGGGATCAGACTGGCGGGGGGATCCCTCCAGCGCGATGTTGGAGGTGCTTGATCCGGCTCAAAACGTGAGCTTTTTGGATCACTATCTCGACCTGCCCTTTGATTTGAGCCGGGTGATGTTTATCGCCACCGCGAACATCAAGACCAGCATCCCCGGGCCCCTGCTGGACCGCTTGGAGATCATCAATCTGCCAGGCTACATCGCTGAAGAGAAGCTGGAGATTGCCCATCGCTACTTGGTGCCGAGGCAGCGCAAGGAACACGGTCTGCGCACTGCTCAGATTCGAGTGGGTAAAGGTGCCCTGCGGCGTATGATTAAGGAGTACACCCACGAGGCCGGGGTTCGCGAGTTGGAGCGGGTCATCGGTAAGGTGCACCGCAAGCGTGCGACGGAGGTGGTTCAGCAGAAGAAGGTTGATGCCTCAATTAAGGCGGCGGGGCTTGAGGATTACCTCGGGGTGCCCAAGATGCGCGACGACCGACTCAGCCAGGTTCACAAGCCCGGGGTGGCGACGGGGCTGGCGTGGACCCCGGTGGGGGGCACGGTGCTCTTTATTGAGGCTGCTCAGATGCCCGGCAAGGGCCTTACCAAGGTCACCGGTCAGCTCGGGGAGGTCATGACCGAGTCCACCAGCATCGCCTATTCTTATGTGCGTCATCAGGCCGACGAGCTGGGCTTGGATCCGGAAATTTTCTCCAAGCACGACGTTCACCTGCACTTCCCCGCGGGGGCTATCCCTAAGGACGGCCCTTCCGCCGGGATTACAGTCACCACCGCGATCCTCTCCTTGATCACCGGGACCTCCGTGGCGCCGAAGCTGGCAATGACCGGTGAGATCTCACTCGGGGGTGAAGTGCTGCCGGTGGGGGGCGTGCGGGAGAAGGTTATCGCGGCGCGCTCGATGGGCGTGACCACGGTGATTGTTCCTAAGGCCAATGAGGCGGATGTGGAGGAGATTCCGGAAGAGGTTCGTGCTCGTTTGAAGTTTGTGTTTGCCGCCAGCTACGACGATGTTTTGCCCGTGGCTTTCCCAAAAGGTTTGAAGGGCGTGGCAAAAGACGTTAAGGCGAGAGTAGGGGCCGGCGAGGGCTCCTCGAAGAAGCGTCTGGCATCGGGGGTGCGTCGTAAGAAGAGCACCCGCAAGTCCGGCACCACCGTGCGGGACACCAAAAAGCGTGTCGCCAGGGACACGGGGGCGGGCAAAAAGCGATAGGAAGATCTCCCCATGGGTTCTGCAAAAAATACATTTCGCGCCGTTAAAGGCATGAACGACGTGCTGCCGGCGGCAAAGGAAAACTTTCTCAATCCTGCGGTGTGGGACTTTATCAGCGAGAAAGCGACCTCCACTCTTGAGGGCTATGGCTATCGGCAGGTTCGATTGCCGGTGGTGGAGGAGACGCGGCTCTTCGCGCGCGGTATCGGTGAGGGGACCGACATCGTGGGCAAGGAGATGTACACCTTTGAGGACCGGGGCGGCCGCAGCCTGACTCTGCGCCCCGAGGGTACCGCCGGAGCTACCCGAGCCTATGTTGAGCACCAGTTTCATCGTAACAACCCCCTTCAGCGCTGGTGGTACATGGGCCCCATGTATCGGGCGGAGCGGCCTCAAAAAGGGCGTTATCGACAATTTTATCAGATCGGCGCCGAACTCTTTGGCACCGACTCTCCCGCCGCCGACGCAGAGATGCTCCTGATGCTCTGGGACTGGACCCAGGCCATGGGGCTGAGCGATGTGAGCTTGAAGGTGAACACCCTGGGGGACAAGGAGAGCCGGGCTGCCTACCGCGCGGCGTTGACTGAGCACCTCGCGCCGCATCGCGAGGAGCTGTGCGAGAGCTGCGCGAGCCGCTTGGACATCAACCCCCTTCGCACCCTTGATTGCAAGCGACCGTCCTGCCGCGAGATTGTGGCGGACGCTCCGGATATTATGACCTGCCTGACGGAATCAGCCACGACACATTTCAATCGGGTTTGTGAGTTTCTCGAAGCCGCCAGGATCCCCTATGACCGGGAGCGCAGGCTGGTTCGGGGGTTGGATTATTACACCGGGACCATTTTTGAGTTTACCACCGGGAGCCTTGGGACTCAGGATGCGATTCTCGGGGGCGGGCGCTACGACGAGATGGTGGAAGAGCTCGGGGGCACCTCGACGCCGGCCATTGGCTTCGCTGCCGGAGTGGAGCGCCTGGCGCTTCTGCTTGAGGGGAAGATTGACGGAGAGCGGGGCCCGGATTTGTATGTCATCCCCATGGAGAACCTGGAGCGGGAGGCCTTTGAACTGGCTGCCCGCTTGCGCAAGTCGAGCTCGCTGCGGGTGGAGGTGGATGTTGCAGGGGGCAAGGTCAAGCAGCAGTTCCGTCGAGCCGACCGGGCCTGCGCCCGCTTTGCGTTGGTGCTCGGGGAGACCGAACTCGCGGCGGGGAGAGGCCAGCTCAAAGAGCTTGGCAGCGGGGAGTCAACCGAGATTTCCCTGGAGTCTACGGCGATTGTCGATCACTTACTTCAATAAATCGG
This sequence comes from Myxococcota bacterium, assembly GCA_036230545.1. Classification (GTDB taxonomy): domain Bacteria; phylum Myxococcota; class XYA12-FULL-58-9; order XYA12-FULL-58-9; family JABJBS01; genus CAXGXL01. Next base: position 15,028 of record JAZAIZ010000181.1, on the reverse strand, counting down.
GAGCGGGTGGCGTGAAGCTCACTCTGTCAAAGCGTTTTCGGGTTGGGCTTGTCCTTGTGGGGCTGTTCTGGTCCGGGCTCTGCATGGCGGGTCCCCCAAAGGTGGGTGCACGGGCGCCTTTGTTTACCCTTAAGGCGATCAACCCTGAGGTCAGCGGCGTGTCCTATGTGAGTCTCAGCCAATGGGTGGGTGAAGAGGCTTCGGCTCCCGCGAAAGGGGTGCTTCTGTGGTTTTTTGCGCCCTCCTGTGCCGGATGTCGTGAGGAGCTGGCGTTGCTCGCCGGATTACAAAGGACTTATGGGCCAGAGGGCCTGCGGGTGCTTGGCGTGGTCAGGGACACCGAGCCCGAGAAGTTGGAGGCGCTCAACGCGCTGGCCCTGGAGCTTGGTGTTGGGTTTCCTCTCTTAAGTGATCGTTATCGAATCGTTAGCGGGCGTTTGGGAGTGTCGATGCCACCGGCGCTGTATTTGCTGGACGGGGCCGGGCGGGTTGTTCTCGTTAAAGCCGGCATGAAGGGCGCTCCTGGTCGGTGGCTGCTCTCCACCCTGCGCAGGGTTCTTGGCAGGCCCACCGCGGCTCCGGTGCCGGAGGCCCTGCGGCCCTTTTTTCCCGCGGTAAGTGGGAGCCTGAGCCCGAGCCCGCAGGGGGCGGAGCTTCGATGAGTCGTCCTCCTTCCCTGGGCAGTGTGGCCCCCTATGTGTTGGTTTTGGTGGTGGGGAGTATCCTTCTTGTGCGCTCGGTGGAGTGGACGCCCTCCTGGAGCGAGGTGACCTCTGTGCCCCCCGGGGAGGGCTGGACCAGCTCCTACCTCGAGGCGGAGTCCACCGCGCGCGCTGCTAAACGGGTATTGATGGTGTATTTTGGCGCGGACTGGTGTGCTCCCTGCAAAGATCTGGAGGACAAAACCTTTGTGAATGGTGAGGTTCTGCAGGCCATGGAGTCGGTGGTGGCGGTGAAGGTTGACGGCTCGGAGATGACAGGTCCTGTGCGGGGACTCTTTGAAAAATATCGTATTTACAGCCTGCCGACGATTGTTTTTGTGGGATCTGAGGGGCGGGTTTTGGAATCTTCTCGCATTCATGGATATATAGACGCTAAAGACTTTGTTGAGGTGCTACGGGGATTCTAGGCCAGCGACCCAATGGGTGACGTGGCTTGAGGTGGGAACGGGATGGATAACAGCGACGAGACAAAATCCGGTTGGCTCTATCGGTACGGGGGACAGGTTTATGGCCCTGTCGAAGAGTCGAGGCTTATTGAACTGATGGTGTCGGGCGCCGTTCCGGGGGAGTTGGAGGTTGCTCGTGATGGTGAGGAGTTTCACCCCGCCAGTCGGGTCCTTCGTTTTCAGGCGACGGTGGCGAAGGCAAGGAGCCTGCATGGGGGCAAGGAGACGGGCCTCTATGACAAACTTGGAAGCGCAGCCCTGCTGCTTGGAGCGTGTTGCGTTTTGGGAGCATTAGGGAGCATCTTTGTCGAGACCAACACCGTGTTGGCGCAACATGACGTTGCTGTGGAAGATGCTCGCGGGTTGATTGAGAAGGCCGAAAAGGCTCAGGAGCTTCCTCGGCTCGCGCTGACAGCTATTCCGGTGAAGCCTTCTGAGGTTGCTCAGGGAGGTGCGGGGAGCAGTTCCGGGGTGAAGCGTCGACCGAGTAGGAGGCCCGTGAGAGCTGCGGAGGCCGAGGATGATGATGACTCGATGGTGGCGACCTGCGAGCGCTCCGATGAGGAGATCATCAAGACCGTCGAGCGCTATCTGGGGAAGATCAATACCTGTATCCTTGATGGGCGAGAGCGGGGTGACAGTGGATCTCTCGATGGTGCGTTAACCGTGGCCTTTGTGGTGCGTCCCACCGGGAGTCTTGTTGAGTTTGAGGTTCAAGGTTCGGAGCACTCCTATCGGATGGTGAATTGCCTGACCCGGGTGTTCACCGGAATTAGATTTGCCCGGACCGGTGGGACGAATTGTCCGGTGTCGCTGCCCATCACCATTGGTGATTAGTCCAGCGGAGCTTCTTTCACTCGAAGGGAGAAGGATTTCCACTCTACAGTCACGTGGGTTTGGGTATTGGGGGAGAGGGTCAGATCCTGCTTGAGCTTCTTCTTATTGGGGCCCATGAACTCAAGGTGAGTCGCGCCTGAGGGGACTGTCACGGGGATGAACCCCGGCGTCGCGCCCGCAGCGCTGCCGTTCACAAAGACCCGTGTGCGCGCGGTCGCGCTGACACTAAGAGTGGTTGTTCCTCGAGGGGCGGGGGAAGAGGGGGAGGAGACCGATGCCGGAGAGGAGGGGCGGGTTGCTATCCACCACCCTGCAGCGGCCATCACGAGCGCCCCCAGGGTCAGTATCAGGAGGCCTCGTCGTCGGGCGGTGAAACGGGAGTAGGCGAGTTCGGGAGAGATTTCTTCAGGGGTTTCGGAGAGCAGGCGGTTGACGTCTTCCATGCCGGGGACCTGCGAATGTTCTGGAGCAAGGACGGCGAGTCGGCTGCGAACGCTCTGTGCCCGGGGGGCGTCCTGATCTCGCGCCGCGATTTTCAGTTGATTGACGAGGTGGGTTACGGATTTATCCCGCGCGTGTTGTGCGAAGGCCTCGGGGGCTGCTTCAAAGTCGGTGAGGAGCTGGCGAACGTCACCGCCACCGAGGTCTCTCAGGGTGGCGATGAGCTCTTGACGAATCTCAGACATGGAGTCCGGCCGCATGGCGGGATCGCAGGATAGACAGCGCTGCATTAAGCTGGAGAAGCGGGAGGAGATCTCAGGGCGCAGCTCGTTAAGGGGGAGAGGGCGTGTTTCCCGCATGACGTTGAGTAGTTGATAGGGGCTCTTGGCCTGGTAGGGGAGCCGCTGGGAGGTGAGAAAATAAAGGAGCGCGCCAAAGGCGAAGATGTCGGCTTTGGCATCGAGGGGACGCTCTTGGAGCTGCTCGGGTGCCATAAAGCCAGGGGTCCCGATGACCTCGGTGATTCGGGAGCTTGAGTGCGCCTTAAGAGGAGAGTCTTCGGTGATGGCGCGAGCGATGCCAAAGTCTACCAGCACCAGTCGCCCTCGATTCAAAAAGACGTTCTCCGGTTTAAGATCACGGTGGATGATGCCGGTTTCGTGGGCGTGCTCAAGGGCTGCGCTGAGCTCCAGACCAATGGCCACCAGGGCTGATTCGGGTAGCGGAGCGTTGTCTTGCGCGAGCTGGCCGAGGTTTTGGCCCGGAACAAACTCCATGACGAGGTAGAGGGAGTGATCCGGAGATCCTCCAAAGTCGTAGAGATCAACGATGTTGGGGTGGGTGAGGGTTGCGATGGCTCGAGCCTCCCGTTCAAAGCGGGCGCGGTGCCGGGGGTTTTGAGCGAAGTCTTCTCGCAGAACCTTGACGGCGACGTCGCGTCCCATTTTGGGATCATGTGCGAGAAAGACGGTGCCGCTTGTGCCCTGACCGAGGCTACGCAGGATCGTGTATCGATCAATTTGAGTGGTCGTCATGGTCTAATGCACCCGTTTTGAGGAGGTCATCGTTTGAATGGGAGTGTAAGGTGGAGAGAAATCGTTCGGCAAGATCTTTTCTTTGCCCGACCGGAAGGTCTTATGCGGTGCAGAGGGTCTCGATAATTTCAGGGAGGTTTTCGGGCTGTAAGCGGGGGTGGGCGGCTTGCCCGTGTTGGCTCCTGCTGACGGCCACTGGGGCGTGGGGGCACATGTCGAGGCAGTGTCGGGGGACAATGTCGAAGGCGGGCTTGCCCGCTTTCAGCTGGGAGTCCCGAAGCTCAAGCAGGCGCTCCAGGTTGGGGATCGCGCCTTGAAGCTGGCACTGTCCAACGCAGATGCCGAAGAGGGTTTCGGCGGTGATACTGGGGACGAGGTTGGGGTCGAGTGCCATGGCAGCCCAGGCGTGGGCTCTGGCTTTGCCCTGCTGGCGAGCGACCTCGTCGATGGCCTCCGGAGAGAGGCGCCCATCGGGTGCTTTGCCGGCGGCTTCGATCAGGGCGGGGACCAACTCTTCCAGCTCATGGCGGGGGATGGGGTCGTGGGTGTTGGCGATGGGAGGGCCCATATTGGGGAGCAGTGGGGACATGGGGTGTTTTGCGTTCAGGATGTGGAGCGTGTCTTATTCGGAAGCACCGATTTCAAGCACGATTTCACCCGCCTTGATATAGCCCAATTCATCGCGAATTACGCGTTCCTGGACCTCAGGGCGTCGGCGATGAGCATCAATCTGTGAACGCAACCTTTCTACTTCGGCTGTGATCTCCTGGTTTTCTGTTTCAACGGCCTGGAGATCGATACGTAATTTCTTACGATCCTGCCACCCATCGGAGATGATAACCGTGTGAAACAGGACCGCAACGCTGAAGCAGCCTAGTACAATGAGAACCCAATTTCGTCCAGTCCACATGGGGGAACACTCTCGCTTTTAGGGGAAGGGGATGGGGCTTTAGTTTTCTTCTGTGGCGATGGCCAGGCGGTGGAAACCGGCGGATTGGGCGATGTCCATGACCTCGACCACCTTGCCGTGGTGGGCGGTGGAGTCGGCCTGAATGACCACCATTTGGTCGGAGCGGTTTTTGAAATGCTCCGCGAGGCGGCTACGCAGGCTTTCGGGGGACATGGGTTTGCCCTCATGAATGACCACGCCGTCCTTGGTCACCGCCATGATGATGTTGTCGGATTCAACCTTGGCCGAGTTGCTGGCGGCCCTTGGGAGCTCCACCTCGATGCCGGGGTTTTGCACAAAGGTGGATGTGATCAGAAAAAAGATGAGGAGAATAAACACGATATCAACCAGGGGTGTCAGGCTGACTTCTGTTTTTCCGCGTCGATTGTTGGGGGCTTGAAATTTCATGGTCAGGCGTCAACCACCATCTCAACCAGGTTGAGGGAGCGCTCTTCCATCTCAATGATCAAGGCGTCGACCCGCGCGATGAGCGATTTGTAGAAGATAAAGGAGGGGATGGCCACCGACAAGCCAATGGCCGTAGTGATGAGGGCCTTCCAGATGCCGCTGGCGAACACCGAGGGATCTCCCAGGCCAAAGGCCTCGACTTGCTGAAAGACATCCATCATTCCGGTGACAGTGCCCAGCAGTCCCAGCAGGGGGGCGATGGCGGCGCAGGTGCCGAGGATCTCAACGTAGCGCTCCAGGAGCGCGCTCTCACGGCGGCCAATGTCCTCCACGGACTCTTTGATGTGGCCTCGATCTTCGTGCCTGTTGCGCAGGGCCGTGGCGATGATGCGCGCCATGGGGTTGGCGTTTTGCTGGGTCAACTCAAGCGCATCCTCCATTTGGTTGTTGCGAATGAGCCCCTCGACTTTGGAGACAAACTCTTCGGGGATGATCTTGCTGCGTTGCAGGCTCCAGAGGCGCTCAAGGAACACCCCAAGTGAGACGATCGAGCAGATGCCAATGGGGATTACGATCGGACCACCTTTAATGAAGAATTCGTACATGGGTTACTCGCCTTTGCTCCGTCCCAGTTGGCAGAGATCGGGGGTTGGAATGGGAGCCCCCTTTTTGGAAGGACATCCCCCTTGTCTACTGCAGGTTTTACCTTGACCTGAACTGTCCTCGCAAGTTCCGGAGCAACTTTGGCCGTGCCTGCGTCGCTTGACCGACCGGGTGATAACCCAGCCAGAGCCGATGATGAGGGTGAGTGACACCCCTATTTGAAAGAATTCTAGGCTCATCTCAGTAGGTCGATGTGGGTTCCTGTGTGTGGGGCGCTGTGTCCGGGGAGCCGTGGTTTAAACTCTACCCCCTCTGCCAAATCCTGCAAGGGAATAATCCCGGGCCCGCGAAATAGACGAGGGGGTGGGGTGTTTCAAGCGCTTGAAGCCGGTTTTTGTGGGGTTTGGGGGACTATTCTCGTTGACAGCGTTGAGAGCGGCTTTTTACCATAGAGGATGGACCTGTTGGCTGTATTAGGAGGGGGACAGGACACGATGCCACAGAAACGCTTGGGCGAGTGCTTGATGGAGCTTGGCTACATTAATGAGGCCCAGCTTCGTGATGCGCTTGAACTCCAGAGTCAGCTCCGAGGGATTTTGGTGGGGCAGGTGCTGCTACGCATGAAGCGCCTCTCTCTTAGCGACCTCGACCGCGCGGTTGGTTTGCAGTGTCGCCTCCGGGCGGAGCTTGAGGAGGAGCAGTTTCGTCGGATGGGCGACCTGCTGGTGGAGGAGGGGTTTATCGCGCACATGGACCTTCTGGAGGCTTTGGTGGAGCAGAAGCGGCTTAGAAGTGCCCGGATCGGGGAGGTGCTGATGGAGATGGGGCTTTTGACGGTGGTGCAGTTGGACCAGGCGGTGGCGCTTCAACTAAAGGACCACAACGAGTCGGTCCCCTAGGCGGGGGAGAGCAGGCGGGTCTGCCGCAGGGCCTCGTAGGTGGCGATGCCAACGCTGGTGGCGAGATTAAGGGAGCGTAAGGTCGGGTTTTGCCGGGGGATGGTGAGCCTGGACTCTTCGCCTGCCCACTGGTGGAGCCACTCGGGACAGCCGGAGGTCTCTTTGCCAAAGAGCAGCCCGTCACCGTCTTGAAACTCAGCGTCCCAATAGTTGCTCTCGGCTTTGGTGGTGAAAAGCCACAGCCGCTTGGGGCGCTCGGGGGACTTTTCAAAGGCCTCCCAATCCTCATAATGTCGAATATCGAGAGATTTCCAGTAGTCCATGCCGCTTCGGCGCAGGTGCTTGTCGGTGATCTCAAAGCCCAGGGGATGGATTAAATGGAGTCGACAGCCGGTGAAGGCGCAGAGGCGGCCTATATTGCCGGTGTTTTGGGGGATGTCGGGTTGAAAGAGGACGATATGAATCATGATGAGGCCCCCTAACAAGTTCACAGGGATGTGGCCAGAGTGAGTTTAAGCCTGTGGGACGGGGCTCCGCGACGAAATCAAGGGGGGATGTTTTCTCAAGTAAAAACGGAACTCTATACCCTTGACCTGCGGTGATTTGGGGGGCATTGAGGCTTCCTGATTAACCCCCAGCTCGGATTGAGGCGGCTCACATGCAGGATTTTTTAGTAGAATTAGGTTTAAACGATGTCAACAGCGGTGTCTCTGCCGGAGAATACACCAAGGCCGGCGGTCCCCTCCTTGAGAGCTACTCCCCGGCGGATGGCAGCTTAATCGCCAAAGTTCAAACCGGCTCTGCCGAAGATTACGAGGCTGCGGTTTCGCAGGCCCAGGCAGCATTTGAAACCTGGCGGATGGTTCCGGCCCCTGTGCGGGGAGAGATGGTTCGACAGATTGGCGAGGAGCTGCGGGCGAAGAAGAGCGCTTTGGGCAAGCTGGTGGCCCTTGAGATGGGCAAGATCCTCCCTGAGGGCGAGGGTGAAGTTCAGGAGATGATCGACATCGCCGATTTCGCTGTTGGCCTCTCCCGGCAGCTCTACGGTCTCGACATTAAATCCGAGCGCCCCCTGCACCGCATGAGCGAGCAGTGGCATCCCCTGGGGCCCATTGGCATCATCTCCGCATTTAATTTCCCCGTTGCGGTCTGGGCCTGGAACGCCTTCCTGGCGGCGGTGTGTGGTGACACCATGATTTGGAAGCCCTCGGAGAAGACTCCTCTTTGCGCGATCGCCTGTCAGAAGATCGCCGAGGAAGTGCTGAATCGAAATGGCTATCACGGGGTGATGAACCTTGTGATGGGAGACCGACTTGAGGTGGGTGAGCGGATGGTGAAAGACACCCGACTGCCTCTTATCTCGGCGACCGGTTCGACTGCGATGGGACGTCGGGTTGGGTCTCTTGTGGCGGAGCGTTTTGGGAAGAGTATTTTGGAGCTTGGCGGAAACAACGCCCTCATCGTGATGGACGACGCCGACAAGGACCTCGCCCTCAACGCGGTACTCTTTGGCGCCGTGGGCACCGCAGGGCAACGATGCACCACCACGCGACGATTGCTTTTGCATGACAACATCGCCGATGAATTCCTGCCGCGCCTGCTCAACGCCTACAAGCAGGTACCGATTGGAAATCCTTTGGAAGAGGGGACCTTGATGGGACCGCTCATTGATAAGATGGCGGTTGAAAATTATGAGAAGGCTCTGGCTGAGGTTCGCGCCCAGGGAGGCGAGATTCTCTGTGGCGGTAATGTCCTCACAGGTGGCATCTACGACAATGGGCTCTATGTGGAGCCGACGATCGTTCGCGCGACTCCCGACATGCCGGTGACCAAAAATGAAACCTTCGCGCCCATTCTTTACGTGTTGACCTTCAGCTCTTTGGATGAGGCCATTGCGATTCAAAACGGCGTGGAGCAGGGGCTATCGAGCGCCGTGTTTACGGACTCTATTCGCAGCGGTGAGCGCTTCCTCTCGGCCATGGGCTCTGACTGTGGCATCGCCAACGTCAATATTGGCACCAGCGGCGCTGAGATTGGCGGGGCCTTTGGGGGCGAGAAAGAGACCGGCGGCGGTCGCGAGTCGGGCTCCGACGCCTGGAAGGCCTACATGCGCCGTCAGACCCAAACCATCAACTGGTCAACAGAGCTTCCTCTGGCGCAGGGGATTACCTTCGGATGATGGATGTAAAGAGCATTCGCGACATCAGCCTTGAGGAGCGCGCCGTTTTGATGCGGCTCGATCTGAACTGTCCCCTCAGGGATGGGGAGGTCACCAACGACGCCCGAATTCGGGCGGCGTTGCCGACGATTAAGTACGCTCTGGAGCAGGGCGCGAGGTTGGCGATCGCGTCCCATTTGGGGCGGCCGAAGGGACAGGTCAACGCCGCGTTGAGCATGGAGTCCATTGGGGCTCGTCTCTCCGAGCTGCTTGAGATGGACATTGTGCTGGCGGATAACTGCGTTGGTGATGGCGTCAAAGGCGTTTTGCAGAACCTGCGCTCCGGTCAGATCGTGATGTTGGAGAATCTCCGCTTTCACGAGGGTGAGACCAAAAATGATCCGGAGTTTGCCCGGCGGCTGGCGGCTCCCTTTGAGGTCTTTGTCAATGACGCTTTTGGAGCCTGTCATCGCGCGCACGCGTCGGTGGTGGGCGTTTTGCCCTTTGTTCAGGACGTGGGGGCGGGGCTTCTTCTTGAGAAGGAAGTCGACGGGTTAAGTCGTATTCTTCATGAGGTAGAGCGACCCTTCGTCGCGGTGATTGGGGGCGCGAAGGTCTCTGACAAAGTGGGAATCCTTGAGGCTCTCTTGAACAAGGTTCAGACGATCTGCATTGGTGGAGCCATGGCCTACACCTTCCTGCAGGCGCAAGGCGTCAAGGTTGGCACGTCCCGGGTTGAAGCCGACAAGCTGCATGTGGCGCGGAAGATTCTCAAGGGCGCCGAGGCTCGAAACGTCACGATTTTGTTGCCCTCTGATCATGTTGTGGCGAACGAATTTCAACGTGACGCCCAAGCGCAGATCGTAACCTCGGTGGACATCCCCGACGAGAGCATGGGTCTGGATATCGGGCCGGTGACGCGACGAGCGTATGCCGCGGCGATTGAAGGAGCGGGCTCGCTATTGTGGAACGGTCCTATGGGCGTGTTTGAGTGGGACGCATTTGCTGCGGGCACCAACGCCGTTGCGGCGGCGGTCGCAGATTGCGGTGGCTACACCGTGGTGGGCGGTGGTGACTCTGTGTCGGCGATTGAGAAGGCAGGGGTGGCTGAGCAAATTAATCATGTCTCCACCGGCGGTGGTGCGTCGTTGGAGTTTTTGGAGCGCGGGAATTTACCGGGACTGGAAGTCCTGGGAGGGTGAGTGGATGGGACGTCGTTATTTCATCGCAGGAAATTGGAAGCTTCATAAATCGGTGCCCGAGGCGCTGGAGTTTGTGCGCGACTTTCGGCGCCTGGTGAGCCAGGTGCGTGATTGCGATATCGCGATCGCGCCAAGCTACACGAGCATCTGGCCCATGGGGCAGCGGCTGGAGGATTCTCCCGTCAAGTTGGCGGGGCAGGACCTCTATTTTGAGGGGCAGGGCGCTTTCACGGGGACCGTCTCGGGGCCTCAGCTAAGGGACGCGGGGTGCACCTATGTTTTGGTGGGGCACTCCGAGCGTCGCCAGCTCTTTGGTGAGACCCTGGAGTCTTCTCGGCGCCGCATGGACGCGGCGTTTGGGGCCGGACTGGTCCCAATCCTCTGCATTGGTGAAACCCAGGAGGAGCGGGACGAGGGGCGAACAAGCCAGGTGGTGGGGGACCAGCTGGATGCGGCCATCGAGGGGTTTGATTTGGACACCCTCCAAGGCATGGTCATCGCCTATGAGCCCGTGTGGGCCATTGGCACCGGAAAGGTCGCGACCCCGCAGCAGGCTCAGGAGGTGCATCGCATGATTCGTGAGCGCTTGCGGGCACGCTCGGGCGAGCTGGCTGAGGGGATGCAGATTTTGTACGGTGGGAGCGTGAAGCCCTCTAACGCATTGGATCTTCTGGGGCAGGAAGATATTGATGGCGCGCTGGTTGGGGGAGCGAGTTTGGATGCAGCCTCCTTTGCTGAGATCGTTAAGGCCCGCCCCAGTCGATAAGCGGCTTTTTTCTCTATTCATCTCTCCTCTTGGTCGTCGCTCAATAGCGGAGCGAAGGAACTATCCGGGTTAAAATGCTCAGGCAGGGGCTGCTTTGCCTTTCTTTGCTGTTTTAGGGCTGCGGATTGCCTCCCTGGTCAGGGGTTTGTGGGGACGAGTGAGGGTGCTACCCTCCCTTAAGGTTTCTAACGACAAGGAGAAGAGCATGAAGACCCTGTTGGGAGGATGGATTTGTATGCTGATGGCACTTCAGGTGACGGCCTGTGGAGAGCGTGTTTATAAATGTGTTTTTGAGAGAAAGGGAAGCAGTGGGGCCTGGGAGAAACGTTGTCAGACTTTTTACGAAGAGGATGTCGTCGACATCGACACCTTTTGCGATAAATACGAGGGACGCAAAACCCACAGCGTGAAACCAAGCGACACGGTCTATTCTACCTCAGCGGAGTATCGAAACTCGCGCCGGGAAGAAGGCGTTTGTGGACCCGAAGATGGTGAGGAGATCTAATCCCGATGTGGATGGAGGACAAAATTGTGGGGGCTGGAGAACTTAACTCGCTTTATTGAGCGTCGTTGGCAGCAGGTGCCGCCTCAGCAGGTGCCGCCTCTACAGGTGCCGCCTCTACAGGTGCCGCCTCTACAGGTGCCGCCTCTACAGGTGCTGCCTCAGCAGGTGCCGCCTCAGACGCATCCTCTACGGGGCTCTCAGTCTCGGTGGTCGCTGCAGCTGCATTTTCCTGCGCGGCCTTGGCTACGACGGAGCCTCCGTCGGAGCTTGTCATCGAGAGTGTGAAGGAGGTGAGAAAGAAGAGAACCGCTCCCAAGGTGGTGATTCGCGCCAGGAAATTGCCCGCGCCGCTCGCTCCAAAGATTTGCCCCATGGAGCCTCCCCCGCCACCGCCGCCACCGAGGGCACCAAGCCCACCGCCTTTACCGGATTGCAGGAGAATCGATACGATCAGAAGGATCGAAACAACGACATGAATAATTGTAATGAGTGTTTCCATGGAATTAGCTCACTGAGTAGAATGCTTAAGCACCGTCCGCCCCCCAAAGAGCGGGTTGATGGTGCGGCAGGGGAGACTCGAACTCCCACGATATTTCTACCACCAGCCCCTCAAGCTGGCGCGTCTACCAATTCCGCCACTGCCGCGTATGGCCGCGAATACCAGTCTCTGCTGATGGTGTCAATCAATTCGGTTGCTTCCTCTGCGCTTCTGCCTCGCGGGCAAGGGGAGGGGACAAAAACAGGTTTTCCCTCTGATCTCAGTAGGTTGGAAAGTGTTGTGGGGAGAGTCCTTGGACAGATTGGGGGAGGCGTTTATACTGAGGGCATGGGAAAATTGATTGGGATCATAGCATTGCTCTCTTTGGGAGGGTGTGAGTGGCTTTCGGAGACCCTGAAAGAGCAGGGCACGGCGTCGCCAACCCATGTGTGGCCCGACCCGATTCGGGTGGCGGTGACCCCCTATTATTCCGCCGAGAGGCTGCAGCGGGAGTTTGTTCCGCTCCTGGGCTACCTCGAGGACCAATTTGGCGGCAGGGTTGAGATGGTTATCTCCGAGTCTTATGACGACTATGTGGAGCGAATTCAAAATAACGAATTTGACATCGCGATTATGTCACCCCTTTCCTACGTCAGCTCCAAAGCCGCCAACCCCCGCATGGTGCTCGTCGCCTCGATAATCGTGGAAGGGTCCACCACCTACGATGGCTATGTTATCGCCAGAAAAGACAGCAATATCAAAACGCTTTCAGATCTGAAGGGGAAGCGCTTTGGGTATGTGGCGCGCCAATCCGCAAGCGGATACCTCTACCCCCTTGCCTATCTGCGGGAGAGCGGGATCGAGCCGGACTCCTTTTTCGGGAACGTGGAGTTCGTTGGAGACCATGAAGCCGCCATCGCGGCGGTTCTCAGTGGCAAGGTGGACGCCGCGACGACCTTCTCGGGGGCGTTTATTACTTTGGCGGACGCAAAACCCACTCAGGCTCGGGAGCGTGAGGTTATCGCCCGCACCGGTAAGATTCCTTATGACGCCATTGGGGTGAACCCGGGCTTCTCCTATGAAGAGACCAAAGCGATTCAGCAGTTTTTTCTCACTCTGACCAATGAGACCCCGCTGGGAAAGAAGATCCTTGGGGGGGAGAATGAGATGAACGGCTTTGTGAACACCACCGACTCCCACTACGATGAGGTACGTCGAGTGCTGCAGCTCGTCACAGGAAGCGGAGAGGCTCCTTGACACTTTGCTGGAAGATAATTAGGTTGCACCCGGATTTTGCGCGTTGTTCTATTTAGAAAGGGCCTCATTATGGCAACTATTATAACTGAAGAGTGCATTAACTGCGGCGCCTGTGAGCCGGAGTGTCCCAACGAGGCGATCACCGAAGGTGAAGACATTTATGTCATTAATCCAGACAAGTGTACTGAATGCGTTGGACACTTTGAAGAAGAGCAATGTGCTGCGGTGTGTCCGGTGGATTGCTGCGTTCCCGATCCCAATATTGTTGAATCGGAAGGGCTGTTGTTGAAGCGTGCACAAGAGCTTCATCCAGGGAAGGACTTTGGTGAAGATTTTCCCTCGCGCTTCAGAGCCTAAGCCTCTTTAGCGATCGAAATTGTGTTTTCGTGAGAAGAGCCCATCCCCTTATGGTGATGGGCTCTTTTTTTATGGTTCGCTTCGAATGTCCTGGGGGAGTGACGCGAAGGGGTTCATAAAGCCTCCCATCAGGGTGCCGGCGGGCAGGCCCTTCTCGGCGCGAATCAGGCTCAGGCGATCGTTCATGCGCTTGCCGCTCGCTGCGTAATCCCGCTTTTTCTCGTTGAGGTTGATCACAATACGCCGGGGACCGTTGGCAAAATAGCCCAGCACGGTGATGGTGTGGTCCCACTCAATGGCCTCGATGATTCCCACTTGCTCGGGGGCTTCATGGGTGGCAGAGGTGGAGGGGCTGCTGTGAAAAAAGATAAGATCTCCGGGGCGGGGCGTGGAGTGCTGGAGTTGGCGTCTCTTGCGGGCGCTCTCATAGAGCAGGACCAGCCCCGACATATCGAGGTCTTCGGCGAGCTGGGAATCAAAGAGGTCGATCCCCCCATTCCAATAAGCGGCCTGCACAAAGCCCATGGGGTCTGTTTGAAATTGCAGCCCGCGGGAGCGGAAGGTCTTTTGTGCGTGCAGCAGCTCCTGGGCTTTGCTGACCACCTTCAAGCGTTGTTGCCGGGCGGTGTCATGCAGGGCGCTCCGAACGCCGGCCTCTTCTGAGACCGAGCGGGAGAGCAGGGGCGGTGGGTTCTGCTGGAGGGCGCAGGCGCTGAACAACCCCGCGACGACAATGCATTGTAAACCAGACTTCATGGAGGACTCCTCTCTTCATCTATTAAATGCAACGGGGACCCGTCCCCTAGAGAAATTTTTTCAAGAGCACGTAAAACGCTCCGCCTCCACCATCCCGAGGTTGAGCAGGGGAGAACGCGAGGATGTGGGTGTCGATGGGAGAGCGCGTGAGCCAAAGGGGAAGCGCCTCCTGGATGATAGAGCGTCCATCGGGGGAGTTGTGTCCCTTTCCCGTGATCACCAGGACACAATATTCGCCCTCCTGGCGACTCTCGCGGATGAAGCGTTTGAGAAGTTTAAACGCCTCACTTTTGATCTTGCCATGCAGATCGAGATGCCGTCTGGGAGAGATGTCGCCGCTCTGGAGTTGTTTGAGCAGCTGCGCGTTAACCCCGTGGGCCCGGCCCATGGTGCCCCCTTGGGGGTGGGCCTGCACCGTGAAGCTGCGTTTGGAGTCGGTCTCCACCAGCCCGTAGAGTTCTTCGAGGGCCATGGCGTCGTCTTCGGCCGGGGAGCGCTCTCGCACCGCAGGGCGGGCAGGGCTCTTTTTGGGGAGGGTGCGCTGGGACTGGTTGATGGGGACGACGTCGTCCATGATCTCACTAAAGAGCGCGTCATCGGAATACTGTGTGCCCTGGGTGGTACGCTTTTTGGGCTCGGGCGCCTTTTTGGGGGCGGGTTTGGGGACCGAAGGGAGCTTCAGATCTGCAAAGGGGGTGTGGAAGCCGGCGGGCTTTTTCTTTTTTCCCATGGGTGAATGCCTGTGTCAGTGAGCCTCAGCCCAGGAGTGTCCATGCCCGATATCCACCACCAGGGGGACCCGGAGCTTCTCGGGGAGCTGTTGAATGTCGGTCATTTCCCGGCGAACAAGAGCGATGACATCATCCCGTTCGGCGAGGGGAGCTTCAAGCACCAACTCATCATGCACCTGCAGGAGGATGCGGGTTTTAAACCCATCCTGCAGACGCTCGTGCACCTGTAGCATCGCCATCTTGATTAAATCGGCGGCGCTTCCTTGAATGCGGGTGTTCATGGCGATGCGCTCGTTGGCCTGTCGGATGTTTTTGTTTTGGCTGGACATGTTGGGCAGGTAGCGGCGACGCCCTGCCAGGGTGGTGGCGTAGCCTTGGAGCGTTGCGTCCTGAATGCACTGGTCGAGAAAGCCTCGGATTCGAGGATAGCGTGCGAAATAGGCGTCGATGTAATCCTGAGCCAGGTTGCGGGGGATGTC
>JAZAIZ010000180.1:0-4047 GCA_036230545.1 Myxococcota bacterium | reverse complement strand
GACCTTAACGAGGGCCCCGTGCTGCCCCCCCCGGACTTCGAAGAGCCCGCCCCAAAAACAGCCCACAAAGGGCCAACCCGACGAATTAAGGTCTAATAAAAAACGTGAAGCTGCCCCATGAAGGTGGCTTTCAAATCTGCATCCCTCAGATCCACCTGCACTGCCGGGCTCAACTCCAGCCCCGGTAAAACCATCCAATGAACCCCCGCCACCCCCAGGGTTTCCCCGGGAGGTTCTTTGCTTGGCCCCTCGTGCGACATGATGCGAAGCGTCCGAAGCTCACCGAAGAGATCAAGCCACTCCCAGGGAAACCACCCCAGGCGCGCATAAGAGACAAGGTCCAACTGATCCTTCGAGCCTCCACTGGTCACCCTGCGCTCAAGGTCAGACTCCAGCAGCACGTAGGTGCTGGCCCAGCCCTGCACACGAGCAAAGGCACCGCCCACGAGGCGATCATAAAACCCGGTCTTCCCATAAAGCGCCGACACCCCCAGCGCCGCCCGCCCCGGAAAAAGATACGCCAGGGTCGAAGAGAGTCCCCGCTCCTGCATGTTCTCATTTCTCCAGGGAGCGCCCCCTAAAAACCCCATGGTCGCCAGGGACCAGCGCTCCGAGTTCCAATCCACCTGCACCCCATAAGATTGGGCATACTTATCAAAATCAAGGGCTCGGCGCGTCGAGACAGTGTGGTCGGGAGTTCTTACTCCAAAAGGCAACACCATGCGCCCAGCCCGCAACGAGAGTTCTTCAGAGAGGCGGTATTGCAACCAATGGGTGCGCGAATAGAGGTACGTCTCATCGGTACTCGTGGTGGTGCTCGTTCGCCGAGGGGACACTGTCCCAAGAAGCGTAAATCTCCCCAAAGCCACCACCCCCTGGGCCTCCAGAAGCATCGGGATAAAGTGAAAGCCCGCCTCGCCTCCAATCTCCGTCACCGCCTCCACGAAAAGAAATCGAGAGTCCAACCCCGCGTCCCATTGCAGCGCCGGCAAGTCTTCGTCGTCATAGCCGCTCGCTCCGCTCTTTTGAGCCCACTCCCGCAATCCCTCAATAAAGGACGACGACACTCCGTCCGGAAACATCGCCTGGGACGTCGCCATCCCATAGGCATTAGGCCCCCCGCCACCATCCGGGCTATAGTGGCAGGAGCCACAGGTGGCGTAACCCTTGGCAATATACTGGGGGTAAGCGTAAACAGAGGCGCCGCTTAGCAACACCCCCACCGCGACGACACATCCCAACCATCGTTGAACCATCATCTACTGCTTTCTTAAAACCAGGTTCACCTTCACTTTAACCACCGGCTTCATCTTAACCACCGTAAACCTGGGCTGCTTGATATTATAGTCGAGTATATTCAGGGGAAACACGGCCCCAAGCACCAGCTCTGTCTCAGACCTTCTCTTCACCACAAGCTTCAACGTCGCTTCCCTCCGAACGCCGTGCAAAAGCCAATAACCCAACACCTCCGAAGACTCTCCAACTCCGGAAGTCACCCCCTGGTCCGACGCCTCGAAGGTGATCCAGGGAAACTGCTTCACCTCCAGGTAATTCTCATTCATGTGCTGATTGCGCAGCGCCACCCCCGTGTCCAGACTGTCCGCCTTCACCCGAAAAGAGGCGCTCACCAAACGAGTTCCTGCCTCATCAAGCTCCACCGTCCCGACAATATCAGAGGACCCGGCCCTAAAACTCGAGCCGGTGATCTTCGCCACAAACTGGACCTCGCTCCCTTGAGCGACCCGGTAGGTGGCCGCATGCCCCAGGGAAACGCCCCCTACCAACGACGCTACTCCAATACACAACGCCCACTTCACCTTAAGGATCTTCAGACTCATAAAGCGCTCCCCGACAATACCAACTGCGAAATACCCTTAACTGCTCGTCTTCAAGCTTTGGCCCATCCGGCGGCATCAACCCCGTAGCCATCTGGGCATAAACAATATCCGGCTTGTAAATCACGCTACTATAAACGCTCTCGGGCGTCCCAAAATCGTAGCCATACACCAGGCTCGACGCGTTATGACATCCCCCGCAATAGCGCATCAAAAGCCCCGACACCTCTGCGAAGCCTGACGCCTCTTCCGAGAGAATGTCATGGCACGTCAAGCGCTCTTCCTCGGCTCCACCACAACTAACAAGCCCCACCACAGCGCAGAGCAAAACAACATAAACCAGTATTTTCACAGCTCGCCCCAATTCATAACGCCTCTCTTCTTATGCTCCCTGCCCCCCCAAATCAATCACCCCAAACCATCACGAGCCAAAGCCAAGCCCCACCTCCTCCAACGCCTCCCCCACGGTCCTGACCCCATGCAAAGGCAACGCCGGCGTGGGCCCACTCCATCGCTTCAAATCTACCTGGGGGACAATGCAACGAGTAAAGCCCAGCGCCTCCGCCTCCGCCACCCGGGCCGCCAGCTGCGACACCCCACGCACCTCTCCGGAGAGCCCCACCTCCCCCACCACCACCAACTCCGGTGGAATCTCCACCCCCCGGAACGCCGACGCCAGGGCCAGCATCACCCCCAAATCCACCGCCGGCTCACTCAGCCGAACGCCACCGGCCACGTTCACATAAATATCATGCCCCGACAAATCAAACCCCGCCCGAGCGTCCAACACCGCACAGAGCATCGCCACCCGCTGCTGCTCAAAGCCAATGGTCGTTCGCCGTGGTGACCCATATAGCGCTGAGGTCGTTAACCCCTGCACCTCCAAAAGGATCGGCCGCGAGCCCTCCAATGACGTCACCACCGCCGCTCCGGGGGCCTCCGCCCGCTGACTTAGGAAGAGCTCCGAGGGGTTGGGCACCGGCCGCAAACCATCCCCGTGCATCTCAAACACGCCGATCTCCTGAGCGGAGCCAAATCGATTCTTGTGGGCGCGAAGAACACGGTAAGACCCCATGCGTTCCCCCTCAAAATAGAGCACCGTGTCCACCATATGCTCCATCACCTTCGGGCCCGCGATGGCCCCATCCTTGGTGACATGTCCCACCACAAAAGTCGTGATGTTCTTCCCCTTCGCCAAATCCATCAGGTGATGAGTCACGGCACGGATCTGCGATACCGAGCCCACCGAACTCTCCACCGCCGAGGTCCCCACCGTTTGAATGGAGTCCACCACCACCACGTCGGGGTTCACTTCCCGACGCGCGATCTCCAGCGCCTCCAGCTGAGTGTCTGCCAGGAGAAAGAGCCGCTCGGGATTCACCCCCAAGCGGTTGGCCCGCACCTTGATCTGCTGAAGAGACTCCTCCGCGCTCATATAGAGAACCGTCTTGCCCTGAGCCGCGAGCTTTCCCATCGCCTGCAAGAGAAGAGTCGATTTGCCTATCCCCGGATCTCCCCCCACAAGGGTCAGAGCCCCCGGGACCAAGCCGCCCCCCAGCACATGATCAAGCTCCGGAATTCCCACCTGGGTGCGCTCACCCCGCTCAAGGCTCACCTCCCTCAGGGGCAGCACCTTGGCCGTTGCCTGCGCCACGCGCTCCGATTTTTTGGAGTGATTCACCACCTCCTCAAGAAGGGACTCCCACTCCCCACACCCGGGACATTTGCCCAGCCACTTGGGTTCCTGGTGGCCACACGCCTGACAGATAAAGAGCTTGCGTTTTTTCATGAGGAGAAACTAATGGCACATCCCCCTGACAACAAGGGGCATCCTCAAAAAGATTCTTCAACCAAAAGCGATGATGATTCAGCTACACAAACCACGAGTCCGGTCCACCGGGGAGTTCCCCTTCCAGGATCCGATTGGCCATAAGGCGACTGGCGATGAGAACCTTCTCATGAAACTCCTCCTGCTCCGCCTCTGCGTTCTGCAGGTAAGTAAACATCTGCATGAAAGAGTCACGAAAAAGCCGCTCCTGTCGCTCACTCATAGCATCCAGCCGAACCCCAAGGCGGATCAACCTGCGGCGGGTTTTGAGCAGAACACGCCTCGCCTCGGCATGCCCCGAAGAGGTCAATGGCTCCTCCCCGCTCGCCCCCGCCTCAGATGCCTCCGCAGACATCAGGGACTGAATCAACACCTCGTCGTCAG
>JAZAIZ010000179.1:0-3944 GCA_036230545.1 Myxococcota bacterium | reverse complement strand
CCAGAGATCCAAGGCGAACCCTCACCGGATGCAGTCTCTGAACTCGAAGACGAGCCCGAGGTCGCGTTGGAGGCGAGCGGCCCGGTGATCACCCTGGAGTCTCCGGCGCCCTATGCGGAAGTGTTTGAGACGATTACGATTCGTTTCCAGGTGAGCGATGACACGGGGGTGGACGACGCCTCGGTGAAGGCTAGCGTGGAGGGGTGGGGCGCCGTTGCGTTGACGGAGATCACCGCTGCGACCTACGAAGGGACTGTGGAGCGAGGGCAGCTGGCGGAGGGGTTGAGTTTTCCGCTGCTTACGATTGAAGCCGATGACCTCGAAGGAAATCACAGCGAGTATTTCAGGCGCTTGGTGGTGGACAATCGCGTGGCGGTCGTTACCTCTCTAAGTGCGAATGTCGTCACCGCGGGGACCTCCCTTGGGGTGACATGTCGTTTTATGCGCGGTTTGGAGGAGGTTAGCACTTCGGCGGCGGCGGTCACCGTCTCACCGGCCGTCTCGACGCTGGTGATGGATGGTGCAGGGGCGATCTTCACGCCGACCGTCGCGGGGACCTATCGGGTGCATTGCTCAAGCGAGGATGGCTCCATGGTGGATGCTCAGGGGCAAGAGGTGCGGGTGGTCGCGGGTGCGGCCTTTAGCACCGACACCCTCATCGCCGATCCCGATGGACGTGCGGGCGACAGGGTGCTGGTGGAGTGCCGCGCATTCGACCTCTATGATAACGAGCTTGGTTTTCCGGTGTGGGCAGGGTTGAGCGTCGATTCGGGGGTGGAGACGCAGCATCTGGGGGGCCGACTTTTCAGCGTACGAGCGACCCGCGTTGGAGACTATGAGGTTGGGTGCAGTCTCGGGAGCCTGGAGGATGACACGCCAGCCCTGCTCTCGGTGAGCGCGGGGGAGCCTGCGCTGACTACCAGCCGGGTGTCGGTGAGCGGGGGACCTTCGGCGGAGAATGCGGTGGTCAGCCCTCTGGAGGCGGTGGAGGTACATTGCGCCGCGACCGATGCTTTCGGCAATCCGGTGCCCGGTGCGACCTTGCACTATTCACTGGTGCCTTCCGATGGCCGCCCTCCCGTGGCTTATGGTGTGGTTCAGAGTTCGGACACCTTTTATGGGACCAAGGCGGGGTATGTCTTTGTGGTGTGCGGCGTGGATGGGTTTTATGCCGAGGATGAGACCCCGGCTCGGGTACGGATTGCTTCGGGGTTGCCCTACCTCTGGGAGGTGAACGTCCTGGAGCAGGATTGTTATTGGGCTGGCCGACGCCTGCCGATGGTGATGGTCGTTTACGATTATTGGGGAAACATCATTTCGGATCCGGATCTTGAGTTGCTGTCGATTCCCGAGGGAGGGGTGGTGAAGGATTCTGCGGGTGTTTACCGCCTGGGACCCGATGGTGATTTTGATGTGACGCTGAGCCTTCAGGGGCCGAAGCATTCGGAGAATCTCATTCGGGACTATGTTCTTCGACTTCGTGTGGACTCGACCCCACCGCTCATCTCCATCACCTCTCCAGAGAGAGGGGAAACCCTCGCACAGGGAACCTTGAGTCCCATGGATGTGAGTGTGGAAGGGCTGGTCGTCGACGACGTCAGCCCCATTACCATGGTGCGCTTAAACGGAGAGACGGTTGAGGTCGGCGGCGAGGATCTGTCTGTTGACTTGTCGCAGATGCACTCAAGCCGCTGGGGCCTCTCGGTGGTCACCGCGGAGGCAGAGGACGAGTGTGGCAATTTCGGGGTGCGGGCCCAATCTTATCTGCGCAGCCCCTCCTATTATGATGCGGCTGATGAGGGCGGAGCATCGGGACCGGTGTCTCAGGGGATCGCAGCGCGGCTGAACCAGACGGTGCTCGATGATGAGAAGCGCGGTGATTTGAATGACCTCGCCTCCCTCGCTCAGGCCGTGGTGGCCAACACCGATCTTAACGATGCAATGCCGGAGGTGTTGGGGGTATCTCCGGATGAGGACGGGGACGGCAACATCGATCTGGTGCAGTACAATTGTGTGGCTTGGACTGAAGAAAACGAGAACACGGGCTACAAGGTTTGGAAGACGGGGGATTTTGTCGCGGGAGATGTCGATTTTGAATACCTCCGCGCCGTGAATGGTGGGGTGCACCTGCGCATGTCCATGGATAATGTTTATTTACCCCTGGGGCTTTATGGTAATTGGGACGCGGGGTGCTTTGGGGACGCGGATGTGACGGTTTTTGGGGCTGTGAGCGTTTCAAGCGCGCGCCTTGAGGCGACGGTGATGCTCTCTCTGGAGGGGAGCGACCCGGCAGTGTCCATGGAGGACGTCACCGTCAATCTGGTTGACCCCTATGTGGACCTGGACTTTGAGTCGCGTTTTTTGGAGTGGATGATCGAGGGGGTCCTTAACGCTGTTCTCAACAGCCTTAAGGGGCCGGTGGAGGATATTCTGGGGGCTCAACTGAGTGATGCCATCGGGCCCTTGCTCAAGTCTTTTCTGGGGGACTTCTCCATCGCCACCGCCATTGAGATCCCCGAGCCCATTGGGATGACCCTCCAGCTTGGATCGGGGTTGGATTACCTGCAGTTTGTGGGGCCCGAAGGCTCCGGTTATGGGGATCTGGGGCTTTATACGCAGGTTTATCCCAGCGCCCGTGGCGCGTCGATCCCTGCTGATGCACGAGGGGCCATTCGTCGCGGTGGGGAGCGTCCCGGGTTTGGTGATTCTTATGCATTTGGTGTGGGGTTGAAAGATGATCTCATCAATCAGGTGCTGTGGGCTGCCTGGTATGGGGGGGCTCTGGATATCGCTGACGCAGGGGGACTACTTGGGCAGGACATGGGGGACATCAGCCTCTCCTTTGAGGCTCTCTCTCCGCCGGTGATGATGCCGGGCCCGGGAGCCCCCGGGCATGATATCGAGATGGGGATTGGTGATGCATTTATTGAGGCCTCCGTGGCAATCCCCGACATGGGAACCCTGGAGATGTCCATGTACCTCTCAGCCATCATTGGTGGGTCCATGGATTTGGACCCGACCACCAACGAGTTGATCATCAGCCTTGATAGCACCAACCCGCAGGTGTGGGTGGAGATCACCGAGATTGGGGAACCGGCGATTCAAGGCGAGATGAGCGTTTTATTTACCGAGGTTTTAGGGGCGATTGTTCCCAGGCTTTTAAGCGCCGTTGTTGGCTCCATTCCTTTGCCGACCTTTGACGTTGGTGGACTCGCCGGGCTTCCGGTGAGTGAGGTGTGGGAGCTGTCCAACGGGGACATCGAGAGGGTGTTGGATTATTACCGATTGACGGGGGGGCTTAAGTGAGGCGATTGATTTTTTTCATAGGTGTCGTGGTGGTTCTGGCTATCGCTGCGGGGTGTTCCAGCGGTGGGGCTGGCAGTGATTGCACCAACAGCGCAGGGTGTGATGATGGGTTAATGTGCAAGGGGGGAAGCTGTGTGCTGCGGGTGGAGACTTCAGGGACTCCGGACACTCCGGATACTCCGGACATTCCCGATTCCAAGCCCGAGCCCGAGCCTGAACCCGAGCCCGAGCCTGAACCCGAGCCTGAGCCCGAGCCCGGGCCTGAGCCCGAGCCCGAGCCCGAACCCGAGCCCGAACCCGAGCCTGAACCTGAACCCGAGCCTCACCCTGGTCCGGTGATCACGTTTAAGTCCCCTGGTTATTACGAGATGGTGTCAGGGACTGTGACCATACGCTTTCAAGTGAGCGATGACACCGGAGTAGACACCACTTCGGTGAGCGCTACTGTGGAAGGGATCCCGGGGAGCCTGGCCTTAATCACAACCGGCACCGACATCTATGAAGGAAGCGTCGATAGCGGGGTGTTCAGCGCAGGGTTAAGCTTTCCTTTGATTAGGGTGGAGGCTGATGACCTTGACGGAAACCACAGTGTGGGTTTGCGTCGCTTTGGGGTGGACAAACGCCGCCTGGTGTCCACC
>JAZAIZ010000178.1:0-3767 GCA_036230545.1 Myxococcota bacterium | reverse complement strand
GTTGGACTCGATAAAGAGAATATCGAAGAGGGGCGCGAGGGTTTTCCTGAGCTCTTCGGCCTTGGGGCCCTCGTTTTTAAGGGCCGTGTGGATCATCTCCACCATGGCGGCTGGGACCAGGTTCGAGCTGACGCTGATGACTCCGTGGCCCCCCTGCAGAACAAAGGGACAGCTTGTGGCGTCGTCTCCGGAGACGATGACAAAATCATCGGGGGTGGTCTGCTGGATTGCTTCGACGCGGTTAAGATAGGCGGTGGGCTCCTTGATGACGATGATGCCATTGAGCTCGGCAAGCCGGGCGACGGTGTCGGGGACCATGTCGCAGCCGGTGCGTGAGGGAACGTTGTAGAGGAGAATGGGGATATCAGCGGCTTCCAGGAGCGCTGAATAATGACGGTAGAGCCCCTCGGGGGTGGGTTTGTTATAGTAGGGGGTGACCACCAGGCTGCATTGGGCACCGGTGTCCTGGGCGCGTTTTTGGTGTTCAATGGCTACGGAAGTCGCGTTTGCGCCAGCTCCGGCGATTACGGGGACTCGGCCCGCAACTCGATCGACCACGTGCTTGATGACGGTGTAGCGCTCCTGCGCGTTCATGGTGGCGGATTCACCGGTGGTTCCGCAGGGGACCAGGCCGTCGATGCCGGCCTCGAGTTGGGCGTCGACCAGGGCATCCAGAGCGGCGTAGTGGATAGACCCGTCGGGGTTCATGGGCGTCACCAGGGCCGTGTGGACACCTTGAAGAGGGGATGGGTTGTCAGGCATGATACAGCTCCTTGTTGCCCTCTTAGTTATGCGGGTTTTGCGAGAGCGTGAAGGGGAAACTCACCTCTCCAGAGGTCCTCAAGATCGTCCCGTTGTCGAATGAGATGGTGGGCGTCGCCGTCACAGAGCACCTCGGCGGGTCGTGGTCGCCCGTTGTAGCTGGAGGCCATGACCATGCCGTAGGCCACAACGCTTCGGAGGCCGAGGAGGTCGCCGGCCTGGGTGAGGGGGAGCGCCCGTTGTTTGGCGAAGGTGTCGGCGCTCTCACAGACCGGACCCACCACGTCCACGATTTCGGTCGCGTCCCCTGGGGGGAGAAGCGTCTCGATATCGTGATGGGCCTGGTAGAGGGCGGGACGAATCAGATCGTTCATACCCGCGTCTACGATGACAAATTTGCCCGTGGCACCCTGCTTGGTGCGGACGATTTTCGTCAGCAGGATCCCTGCGTTGCCCACCAGGACCCGGCCGGGTTCAAAAACGGCGGTGAGATTGAGGGGCCCGAGGATTTCCTTAAGGGCGGCGCCATAATCCCGGGGAGAGGGTGGGGGGGCTTCAGCACCCTCTCCGTGGTGATAGGGGATGCCGAGGCCTCCGCCCATGCCCACGTAGTGCAGGGGGATGCCCCCGGCTTGAAGGCGCTGGGCCAGGTGGCTCATGCGTTTGGCGGCGTCGACAAAGGGCGCCAATTGGGTGATCTGCGAGCCGATGTGACAGGTCACCCCCGTCATCTTGAGGTGCTCGTTGCGGCTGGCCTGCTGATAGAGCGCCTCGGCTCGTTCGAAGGGGACGCCAAATTTGTTGTCCCGCATTCCCGTGGAGATATAGGGGTGGGTCTTTGCGTCGACATCGGGGTTGACTCTGACGGCGACCGGAGCCTGAACCTTGAGGGCCTCAGCGATTTCGGCTACTCGGGAGAGCTCCTCTTCGGACTCCACGCCGATGTACATGACGCCCGCTTCAAGGGCTCCTCGGATTTCATCGTCCCGTTTGCCCACGCCGCTGAGGATGGTGGTGTGCATGGGGGCGTTAATCTGCTGTGCTTTGCGGAGTTCCCCCAGGGAGACGGCGTCAAAGCCGCAATCAAGTTGATTGATTAAGTCGAGGATCGCGAGGTTGGAGTTGCACTTAATGGCGTAGCAGATGTGGTGGGGGAGGTCGGCGAGGCCCTCCTTGAGGACCCGGATGTGCCGGGTGATGGTTGCGCGGGAATAGACATAAAGCGGCGTGCCGTAGTGTGTGGCGAGCTCAGCGAGGTCAACCTCTTCACAGAAGAGCCTTCCCTCGTGTCGTTGGACATGATCCATGTCCCCCCCCTCCCTTGTGGACTGTTTAGAAAGTGATGTTCAGATTGGCCTGAATGGTCCAGGCGAAGCTGCCACTCTGGTCATTCTTATCCTCTTTGTTGAGGTTATCAAATCCTCCGAGGGGGAAAAGAATACCGCCGACCACCGCGCCGCCAAAGCCACCGCCACCGGGGGTGCGGTCGGAGTTGTAGGCGAGCATGGCGTCAAACTCAAGGCCCATGGGCAGCGAGCCTTTACGCTCATCCCCGTCACAGAGATTGCCCTCTTCCCCGTAGCACCCCGCGGTGGAGCGCTTAAACATGGCTTGGGAGTAGATGGCGGAGAGGGAGCCAAGGAGCTGATTGTCAAATTGGTAGGCGAGCTCGGGCTTGAGGTACCAGGCATCGGTGACGGTGCCCAGCAGCTGACGGAAGAGCAGCAGATCGACGTGATAATCCGGACTGAATTGGAAATTTTGCAGGTTGGAATCTGCCTCGATTCCCTGGGCGGGGGGACGTCGCTGAGAGTCGGCGGCGTTTAAGGTGCCAAAGCCCGGCGCGGAGTCTCCGGAGGCCCCTCCGGCTTTGAGCATGACCTTCGAGCCCTGGTATTCACCGTCGAACTTATAGGCGAGCTCCATGGCGCCGCCCACCTGAAGAACGCTGGTCTCCTGCAGGAGTCCCTGGGCGGCCAGGGGGTCATCGACGGCGGTGCCGCTGATGGCGGTGTCTTGAAAGCTGCCGTAAATTAACGCCGCTTCCATGGCGAATTCGATTTTGCCGGTGTAGAGCTTGATGAACGCGTCCCCCGTGTAGAGGAAGCCGTCACGTCGCTCGCCGTAGTCGGAGTCGGTGCTGAGGATGTTTTCGTAGCGCGTCTCTGCCGAACTGACCTCGGTGTCGTCATAATAGAAACTCTTGTTCAGGCCACGTGGTTGTTGACGAACGCTGTTGAGGAGGCCGTAATTGAGGACCGTCTCTCCCTGGGATACTTGATCCAGGATATCCTCTTCATGGTCGATGCGCAGGATCCGCAGGGAGAAATCCTCGATGTCGTCCCAGGTGTAGGCGTCGAGGGCCTGGCTTTGGGGCATGCCGTAGGGGTGAAAGGTGGGGCCTGAAGCGCGCCACGTATAGATTGGTGAGAAGAGGTGGTCGGCGATCTTGAAGGTCGCGGCGATTCGATCGACGACGTCCCCAAAGTCGCAGTCGAGGCAGTCTCCGGAGTTGCTGAGCATCCCGAGTCCCCAGTGATTGGGCATGCGCCCAAAGCGGAGCTCCAGCTGCTCGTTGAGTGCGGTGACCACGGCGTAGGCCCGCTTGACTGTGATCATATCTGCGCTGGCTTGTTGGGATCTGCTGAGGATATCGACGGGGGCGTCCTGATGCCCGGAGTAGGAGACGGGGGTGGAGCCGAGTACCAGGTTGTCAAAGACATCAATGGTGGTGATCACCCGAATATCGTTGGCGACGTTAATTCGGGGCTCGATGCGCAGTCGCATGTTGGTCCCGCTAAAATCTGCTTTGTCATCGGATTTGGCAGGATAGCTGTGGGTTTTGGGACCCCAGCGCGAGTCGTTGTCGAAATCAAGCTTGCGGAAGGCCGCAGCCCGAAAGCGAAAATATCCGTCAAGCTCCAGGAGTGACATCTGGGGCTTCAGCAGCATCCAGTCGTCCTGATTCCAGTCGGCCAGTGAGATCTCGCTGAGAGCCTGGCCCT
>JAZAIZ010000177.1:0-54978 GCA_036230545.1 Myxococcota bacterium | reverse complement strand
TTCCCGCTGGAGGGTGTTTGGCAAAAACCATAATCGGACTTGGCTTGGGGGGCAGGGCGGGAGAGCGCGGGGTGGGTGGGACGAGTACAGGAGCCTACCCAGTGGATGAGGTTAAAGGGGCTTCCGGGTCGGGTTTTACCGCTCCCTGTGCTAGCATGAAAACATGCAGGGGGAAGTTCATCATGGTTAAGATCCCAAAAGGTCCACCGACTCCGGAGCAGGACTCTGTGTCTGGGGTGACGACTCCTGAGCACACCCACAGCTCGTTGGAGGCGGAGTCCAAAGCCACCCCCGAGGAGCTTCAGAAGCGCGAGGCGGCCGCGGGCACGATTCAAAAAGCGTTCAGAAAGTATCAGGTCGGCGAGGCTTCCAAGCGAGTAGCGGAGGAGGCCTTCTCGTCGGGGGACACTCAACGGGAGGTGTGGGCTCGTCGCCGCGCGGGCCAGTTCACCCGGGCAAAGGAGGTCGAGGAAAAGATCACGGACGAATTGACCAACAAGCGGGTGACCCGGGCCAGGAAAATAGATGTCGGTGCTACGGATGGGACGACCCTGGTGACCACCGGAAGGGAGCAGGGGGTTTTAAAGCCCGGCAAGGGATTCCCCGCCGACAGCAACGCGGAGGTTGCGGCCTTTAAGATGGATCAACTGATCGGTCTCAACGCGGTGCCGGTGACGGTGCAGAGGCCTGTGCGCTTTTATGGCGTGGGGGTGATGGGGAAGCTCACCAAAGCCTGGAGAAAGGTATTTGGGGAGAGGGTGAGGCCCGATCGGACTTTATTCTTACCTGAGCGTCCCGTCCCTGAGGGAGAGGTTCCCGATTCTAACCAGCGATTTGTGGCCAAGGCCAGCCCCCTGGAGCGAGGGCGCACGGATTATGTGCCCCACATGCAGGACCTTCGATTTTTTGATAAATTGATTGGCAATCCCGATCGGCATGGCAGGAATGTGTTGAGAGCAGACGAGCCTCTGGAGACGACGGCCAAGCCCAGCTACATCGCCATCGATCATGGAATGGCCTTTCGTTATTTCAGCTCGTCTTATATTTCTTCGGAGCACGACATCCCCAGTGAGTACATCTACGAGCGCACCAAATACATGTCCAAAAGTCGCTTTGAGCGTATGCTGGGCCCTCACTTGGATGCAGACTTGCTTAAGACGGTGTGGGAGCACCGTGAAGAGCTGGTGAAGAACGTTGAGCGTTGGATTGAGAAGAACGGTCGGCCTCCCCACTGGTGAGACTTGTGGGAATTACGAGCGTACTCTACGCCAGAGTGGACCGCAGCCCTCAAGCAAACGCGCCACAAACCAAAACCCCAAATAAAGCTGACCACCGAGACAAATGTAGGTGACGTAGAAGTCTTTGGTGGGCCATTGCAGGCCCCAAAGAATCAAGGGCTCGGCCATTAAGAAGTAGGTGAAGATGTAGGCAAAGACGTTGTTGTAATTGTTCTTGATCAAAAACGCGGTGAAGCGCCGCTCGTTGGAATAAAATTTGTAATGCTGCTCAAAGACGAACATCTCTACCAGGGTAAAGAAACAGTAGAAACCGATGAGGCACTTAAAGAAGAGGGAGTAGTGGGGAAGGATGATAAAGCTGATGGGGATAAAGACATAATCGAGGGTGTGGTCAAAATAATCACCCAGCTTAGTGGTGTGCTCAAAGCGTCGCGCCAGAGGCCCATCAAAGATGTCCAGCAGGTGGCCAACGGCGAAGGTACCTGCGGCCAGGATGGGGTCTTGAAAATAAAAAAGCGCTAAGCAATAACAAAGCAGTCGGATGGAATCGACGACGTTGCATGGATAGAGCAATATTTTCCATTGTGCTTTTGAAATGGAAACACCTGTCTCATTGGAAGCGCAGAGCATTTGCTAAGCGCTTAGTCCTTAAGACCAGTATAGTGCTTTAGCGCTGCTCGCACTACCACAATGATGAGATCAATCTCTGTGGAGGTGATGTTGAAGTGAGGTGTGAATCTCAGGGCGTTCTTACCGCCATGGATTACTCCAACCCCGTGTTTTCGGCAGTATTCTTCCACGCCACCGAAGCCCACCACCTTCATCTGGTTGGGGTCCAGCTCAGCACAGAGCAGCAGGCCCGTGCCTTCCACCGAGGTGATGACCCCGGGAAAATCCTTGGCCAACTCTTTGAGCTTGGTGACAAACTCCGCGCCCCGTGCCTGAATGTTCTCTCGAACCGCGGGGGTGATGCTCTCCATGACTGTGGAGGCCACTTCAAGTGCTCGGGGGTTGGTGGTCATGGTGTTGCCATAAACACCGCGAACATAATGTTGAGCAGCGTTGGCGCCCATGGCCAACACCGACATGGGGTATTGCCCGGCGTTGAGGGCCTTGGAGTAGCTCTCCATGTCGGGGGCGAGGCTGTCTTCAAAGCCAGGGTAGTCGGTAATGCTGAGGCATCCGGTGCCCCGAAAGCCCGCCTGAATCGAGTCGATGATCAGCATGGCGCCGTGGGCTGCGGTCAGCTCTCGGGCGACGTCGTAAAACTCGCGCTCAAGCGCGCGGCCGGGCACGCCCTCGCCCATGACGGGCTCCATGAACATGGCCTCAATGAACACATTGTTGGCGTCTGCGTCGGCGAAGGCCTGACGGAGCTCCGCGATGTTGTTGGGCTCGATGGTGATCAGGTTGTCCCGGTCTCGAAAGGTCGCCAGGTGCTTTCTGTAGATGGACATGGTGGAGTCGGAGACCTGGGCCGGGCGGTCGGTGCGACCGTGAAATGCGCCGGAGAGGGCCAGCATCTTGATGGTTTTGCCGTGATGAACGCCACCTTCGTCGGTGTATTGTTTAGCGTTGATGTCGGCGATGCGCGCTGCGACGGTGACTGCTTCGGAGCCGCTGTTGAGGCACACAATCTCTTCGTAGGGGAAGCCCTCGGCGCGGCGGTGACCCACCTCCTCTTTTAAGAGGCCAAGGAAGCGTTTCTGAGAGAAGCTGGCGGTCATGATGTTGGCCATGACCCAGTTTTGGGACATGGTGTTGATAACGGCCTCGGGGCCGTGTCCGGCGCCCAGCATGCCGTAGCCGCCGTTGTCGTGCAGGATCGCGCCGTGGGTGGTGATGATCCAGGGGCCCCGCGCGGCGAGGGGGACATAGGGGTTGACCGTCTCGGGGGAGTAGAAGTTGCAGTATCCTTCCTGCAGGTGCAGGATAAGCTCCTGCTCGTCCATGGAGCGCATCTCGGGGTTGCGCTTGACCCACGCGGCGTGGGCGTCACAGGCCTCGTCAATTGCTGCGTTCAGATGGGTGTCGGTCTTGAGAAGGTCGAGAATGATCTCGTCTTGAAGACCCAAAGTCTGCGATGTTCCTGCGAATTTTCGAATATCGAGTAAACGCTCAAAGTTGCTCTTAGACATCATATTACCTCTATGGTTCCCTGCGGTGCGATGGGGCGAAATATCAGCTCAAACGGGATTTTTCAACCTAAATCAGCCGAAACAGGGCCTCCGTGGCGGCAGCGAGGGCCCGCTGCTCTATGGGGCGAATATGGATTTTATGTCGTATTTTCAGTTGATTAGGGATGCGGTGTTTCGTCGCCCCCGCGCCGGTGTGCTCTGGAGAGGGTGAATCGTTGCATTGGCCCGGATGAGGGGCCATGGTGGGGTGGTGGAGATCTTCTAACCAGAAAGGGGAGCGTGGTGCGAATTGGGATCTGGCATTGGACCGAGCAGGCGTTTAACGGAGAGATCGTTCGAGAGGAGCCCCGTGGGGGCACCGAGACGGCTGTCGCCTACACCTGCGAGGCTTTGGCGGCGCAGGGGAACGAGGTTGTGGTGTATTGCAACACGCCTGCGGAGGAGGTGGTGCGTGGGGTGGATTATCGACGGGCCCACAATCTGCGCGAGCGGATCGCCCCGGAGGTGTTTGACGCTTTTGGCGTTGTGCGCCACTTGGCGGCCTTTACAATCCCCGTGACCACCCGGGCGCTCTTCTATTGGTGCCACGACAACCTTGAGCAGCCCTTCACCCATGGGGCCTTTCGCTTCTTTGAGGACAAGACCCGGCGCGACTCTCTGGTGGGGGCGCTCTCTTTGGCTGAACTCGATGGGCAGATTGACCGCGTGTTTGCGGTGAGTCACTGGCAGGCTGAGGCGCTGCAGGAACGCTTTGCCTGGGAGCATACTCGCGCCTGCGTCGTTGGCAATGGCCTGCAACCCGGCCTCTTTGACACAACCCTCGATTGCACCTCGCGACGGCCCATTCTTCTCTATTCACTTACCCCGGATAGAGGCCTGCGTTCGTTGCTCGAGATTTTCCCTCAGGTGCGCGCCCGGGTTCCAGAGGCGGGGTTGCATGTGTACTCCCGCTCGACGCTTTATGGGGAATCCGATAGTGCAGACCGGGAGCTCTTCGGCGACCTCTACGAGCGTGCCGAGGCCATGGAGGGGGTGACTCTCTTTGAGCCACTCCCGCAGCGTGACCTCGCGAAGAGAATGATGGAGGCGATGGTCTACGTCTACCCTGCCCACGTGAACGAGACCTTTTGCATCTCTCTATTGGAGGCTCAGGCGGCGGGGCTGGTGTGTGTGTCCTCAGAGTTTGGCGCTATCCCGGAGCGCATCTGTCACGGTGTTGATGGGTATGTGATTTCCGGATCGCCTTTGGAGGCTGCCTATCAAAAACGATTTGTTAACCGCGTTTGTCAGGTGCTGCAGAGCGCCCCGCTCCGGCAGAACCTCGCTTCGGAGGCCCACGCTCGGGCGCACTCTGAAACGTACCATTATGGGACAGTGGCCATGCGGATGTTGGAGAGCCTCAGGCTTTTGATTGCCAGCCGCGCTCCGGAGCGTCGCTGGTTTGATCCGCGAACGCTCCCAGCGACTTATCGTCCCACTCGAATGGATGGTCGCCCCTCGGAGGGTGTCCTGGGGGCTGAGCAGATGGAAGCGCTTCACGCGTCCTATTGTCGCATTCTGCAATTGGGGGAGGCGGCTCCCCCTCAGGTCGGACGCCTTTAGGCCTCAGTCATCTCCAACACCTCATTGACGAGCTTGTCGATGCCTTTGGCCACGTGCGCGATGGAGGGTCCCACCATGTAGGCCGGGGTGGAGACGATGCGAAGGTTTTCGTCGATGACCGTATCGTCGACGGCGCAGTCCACGTGATGCGCACCCAACTCCTCAAGAGCGTTGGCGGTGTCGGCGTCGTTGCCGATGGTCAATTTAGGTTTGAGCTCTCCGAGGACCTTTGCGGCCACCGCAGGAGCAATGCAGATAAACCCCATGGGCTTCTTCGCGCCGTTCATGGTGCGAATCAGATCGGTGAGTTCATCGTTGACGGTCATGCCTGTGCCCTCAACCGCGAAGGTGGAGAGGTTTTTGGCGACGCCAAATCCGCCGGGTAGAATCAGGGCGTCGAGGTCGTCGGCCTTGACGGTGTTGAGTTCAACGATGTCTCCGCGGGCGATGCGTGAAGACTCTGCGAGGACGTCGCGTGCGTCTCCCTCTGCGGGGGCGCTTTTGGTGTGGTCCACTACGTGCATCTGGGGGACGCTGGGGGCCATGGCGACGGTTTGAACGCCGGCGCGGTCGAGGGCAAGAAGGGTCAGGGTGGCTTCGTGGATTTCAGCTCCGTCGAGAAAACCACAGCCGGAGAGTACAACACCTACTTTTTTAGACATTATTTTATCCTTGTTGTTAAGGGGGCCGCACCGGGGCGAACCCGTCGGGAAACGCTGGAGAGGCAGATAGCAGCTGTGCTGGAGAGAGGAAAGAGCTAGAGTGGTTCGACCTCGTGCAGCTCAAGTCCCTCGGCGTTCTCGGCGGCGTAGCGCAGGGACCACGCCGACTCCGTCAGCAGCACTGGGTGCCCGTTGCGGTCTTCGTAGAGGTGGTAATCCCGGCGGGTTTTAACCCAATCGAGCGCCTCCGGGGGCCCGGCGATCCAGCGGGCGGTGCTGTAGGAGAGGCTGTTGAAGATGGCTTCCACCTTGTATTCATTTTTCAGCCGCTCTTTGAGGACCTCAAACTGCAGCAGACCCACTGCGCCCAGGACTGGATCGGTCTTGCCGATGTCGGGCCGGTAGAAGAGCTGAATGACCCCCTCGTGGGCCAGCTGAGCGAGGCCCGAGTCGAGGGCTTTTCGCTTAAGCGGATCTTTGAGGATCATCTGGCCAAAGAAGGCCGGCGCGAAGCGTGGGATGCCGTTGAAGCGCAGGCGCTTTTTCGCGGCGAGGGTGTCGCCGATACGCAGCTTGCCGGGATCGTAGAGGCCCACGATGTCGCCGGGCCACGCTTCTTCTACAATGGCGCGTTCCTGGGCCACAAAGGAGTGGGGCTTGGAGAGGCGAATGTTTTCACCATTGCGACCCACGATGGTGTCAATTCCCCGTTCAAACTTGCCGCTGACAACCCGCACAAAGGCGATGCGGTCACGGTGTCGGGGGTTCATGTTGGCTTGGATCTTAAAGACAAAGCCCGTAAATTGGTCGTCGTGGGGCTGGATGGTGTTGCCCTGGTCGTCGTCCCGTGAGGCGGGGGGCGCCGCCTTGTGGGCGATGAAGTCCAGCAGCACATCCACCCCGAAGTTGGTCATGGCTGAACCCCAAAACACCGGGCTGACCTTGCCCGCGAGGAAGTCCTCTTCGGTGAAGGGGTCGCCGGCCATCTCCACGAGTTCAAGTTCCTCACAGAGGTTTTCGTAGGTGGTGTCTCCCAGCAACTCCCGGGCTTCGTCCAGCGGAACCACCCTGGTTTTCAGAGTGCCGGTGCCGTGCTTTTCGGCCTCATAGACATGGACCTCCCGGGTGGCGAGATGGACAATGCCGCGAAAGCGCTTGCCCATGCCGATGGGCCAGTTGAGGGGGGCCACCTTGATGTTGAGGGTCTTGCTGACCTCGTCGAGCAACTCAAGGGGATCGAGCCCCTCCCGGTCGAGCTTGTTCATAAAGGTGATGATGGGCAGCTGCCGCATGCGGCAGACCTCAAAGAGCTTGAGGGTTCGGGCCTCGACGCCCTTGGCGTGGTCGATGAGCATCAGGGCGGAGTCCACCGCCGCGAGGGTTCGGTAGGTGTCCTCGGAGAAGTCGGCGTGGCCGGGGGTGTCCAGGAGATTGAGCGCGTTGCCCTCGCACTCAAACTGCAGCACCGAAGAGGTTACCGAGATACCACGCTCCTGCTCCATCTTCATCCAGTCGGAGACGGTGTGCCGGGAGCTGCGGCGGGATTTGATGGAGCCCGCGAGGTGGATGGCTCCTGAATAAAGGAGGAGCTTCTCGGTGAGGGTGGTTTTCCCGGCATCGGGGTGCGAGATGATGGCAAAGGTGCGCCGGCGCGCGGCTTCTATGTCTAATTTCATGGGTGCTTCAACTCTGGGGGCTGGGGTGCGGACACCTAGTACCTTAAGTAGAGCCTGTTTGGAAGCCCTCGGGTGGTTGGGATGGGCGGGGAATATGTGCTATTGGGTTCGGCTATGGTGAATCCCTGGTTTTTAAGTTTGATTCAGTCCTGGGCCCTCGACGAAAAGGCCCAGGGAAATCTCCTCTACTTTGAGCCCAACGACGCTCGTTTTGAGTTTAAGGACGGCTCCCAGCTCATCCTCCTGCGCGCAGAGCCCGAGATGGAAGAGCAATTTATGGAGCGATTAAAGTGGCTTGTGGCGGTGCACAAGCAGGGCGCGCTGCATGTGGTTCTCCTTGGGGGGGAGCAGAGCCTGCGGGAGCCCCTGCAGGAGCTGGAGATGGCCTCGGCGGGGCGTTGCCGATTTTATGTGTATCAGCTGCAGGAGAGCGGCGAGCTCTGGGTGGGAGCCCGGAGTGAGAAGACCGCCATGGTGGGCAAGACCCTGACCCGTCTGAGCGCGGCGGAGCACGTGGAACTCCCCGACCCGCAGTGGTTTCAGGTGGAGGTGAAGCGCCAGCTCTTGGCGGCACAATCCCGTGAGAAGGAGATGCGCGAATTTCGGACCCGGTTGAGTCAAAAGCGGCCCTTGGTCACCTATGTCACTACGGCGGTGCTGGTGCTGGCCTTTTTGGCGGAGTGGTATTTTGGCGGAACCGAGCGGCCCGATGTGCTGGCCCGCATGGGGGCGAATGTTCCGTCTCGGGTGCTTGAGGGGGAGTGGTGGCGACTGCTCTCGTCGGCCTTTTTGCATAGCGGGCTCTTGCACATGGCTTGCAATGGTTACGTGCTGGTGGCCCTTGGGACCTTCGTTGAGCAGCTCCTTGGGAGTTCGAGGTTGGCGGTTATTTTGGTGCTGAGCGCCGTGGGCGGCTCTTTGGCCAGTGTGTTAAGTCACACCGCGCCCATGAGCGTGGGGGCCTCCGGGGCACTTTGGGGCCTCTTTGGGGCGGCGGGAGCGCTGGCTTTTTGGCCGCGGGGGGTGATCCCCCAAGCGTTGGTGCCGCGTTTGAAGCGCAGCGTGATGGTCAACCTTGGTATTAATCTTTTGATCTCGTTCGCGCCTCGCATTGACATGGCGGCGCATCTCGGGGGCGGTTTGGTGGGGGGGCTGCTTTTGGGCTCTGGAGTCCTCCTGTGGGGCCGAAAAGAGGGGGTCGTGGGAAGTCCCCGGGAGAGCGCTGGCCTTCGGGCGATGGCGCTTGCCCTCTCTGTGGTGGCCCTCTTGGCCTTTGGGCTGGCTCTGCAGGCGGGGAAGCCCTGGGCGTTGAATCAGCCCTGGTCGTGGCACCAGGTGGAGGTGGGGACCTCGGGCTTTTCGCTGGAGGCGCCGGACATCTTTTCGGGGGAAGATCGGAGTGGCTCGGAGGGAGCCGTGCAGGTGGTGTACGGAGATTTTCTCTTTGACGAGGTGCTGCTTGGGGTGGTCCCCATGCAGGAGGCGATCCCGCTGGAGCTTTTCGAGCGACAGCGTGCTTCGATTTTACAGGGGAGGCAGAGCGCGACGCTCCCCCAGGGCGCCGTGTGGGAAGAAGAGCCTCGGGCCCTGAAGCCGGGGGAGTTGGGATCGCGGGCCGGTATTTATGAGCGCTTCAGGTTAAACAACGGGGTGGAGGTGCAGACCCTCATCGTGCTCTCGGACTCCTGGGGGGTGACATTGGAGTGGGTGGGCAGAGAGGCGGGGGCCCGTCATCGGGAGGGGCTCTTTCGAGCTGGCCGGAGCCTGACTCGGAGCGCTTTAGGGGCTCAAGGGGTGCCGTAGAGGGCTTCGCAGCTGCCACCGGGCGCGCCGATGACTGGGGCGCCGGCAAGGGTGGTGCGCAGCAGCTCTCGGGCCTGGTGCTGATAGGCGCAGAGGGGGGAGGGGCCCGCCACAAGCTCCGGGAGCGCAGTGACCGGCGGGTACATGAGCTCAAAGGAGCGGGTGCAGTAGGGGGTGCTTTGCAGGGTGTGGCAGCTGAGGGCGCTGTAGAAATGCGCCGCGGTGTGAGTGCGTCCCCCGTATTCGATGGTGTTGGTGAGGGTCTCTCCCTCGGGCAAGGGCTGGCCGTGGTCGGCCCCGCGGGGCAGGCGGGCGTCGAGGGTCCACTCGGGCCCGAAGCGATAGACCGGGGTTCCGAGGGCGGTGTCGAAGGCGAGTTGGCCGTAGCTTGAGAGGGTGTGGTCCCAGCTGTTGCCCATGCTGAGCATCACCATGGAGTGGTCGTCCTGTCGGTGGCGCAGGACGTAGGGAGCATAGGCCATGGCGTCGCTGCGTTGGCAGAGCCACTGATGAATACTGACGATGGGATCTTTCCAGGCGCCCTCCTGAAGCTCGATGGCCGTTGACTTCAGCCCCATGGCGAGCCGCATGAAACCGCTGCCGAGGCCTGCGTTGTAGGGGGCGGCGGGGACATTGGCGGTGACGATGTAACCGCTGCCAACGCTGCTGAAGACCGCTGCGTGCTCGCTGCGCAGGGCGTGCAGGGCCTGGGTGAAGGTGGTGCCGTAGCTTTGGCTCTGGTGAAACACCCGGGTGCGGTCGAAGCGGAGCCCGGACAGGAGAGGGTTCCAGTCGCCGTCTTTGAGGTAGCGGGTTAGGGCGTAGGCTTCGGTGGCGATGGTGATGAGGTTGGCCTCGACCACCCCGGGGTCCAGGGCCGAGCTGAGACCGTAGAGTTCACCCACGTTAGTGACGGTGCCCACCGGATCGCCCACGTAATCTCCGGGGCCATCGGGTGTCTCCTCGCCGGTGAACTCGTTGAGCTTGTCGAGGGTGGAGGGGGCAACGATGACGCGCTCGCCTTCGAGGACCTGGGCGCTCCGGCTGCGTCCGCCGTGAAAGGGGAGGTCGTGGCCGAGGGTGGCGACGCCTTCGAGGCAGTTCATCACCGCGTGGGCGCGGGCGCTGTTGCGGGAGGCGGTGCCGCCGTGGGTGTAGAGCGCCACAGGCAAGGGCGCGTTTATCACGTCGCCGCTTGGTTGGAGGTGCTGCTCACAGAGGTAAAGGGTGAAGGGGATCAGGGTGTGAACGGGGGATTGGGCGACGCCCGCCTCGATGCGGAGGGGGGCGCTTTGGGCGGTGCCGTCCACGAGGTCGTAGTTTAGGGCGGGGGCGGTGAGGGTGCCGTTGATGACGGTGGCGATGCCTTGGTGCAGGGAGCCGCCCGCATAAGCGCTGCCCCCTTCAAGGGCGACGGCGTTCTCGCGGCTCCAGGCACCCCAGTTGCCGGGGTTGAATTCAAAGGGGGCGGTGGGGGTGCCAAAGAAGGCCTCGATGCCCTCCCGACCGATGATGGGTGCCTCTTGAAAACTGGCGCTCGCCGTGTCGTAGCGGATGCGTCGGGTGGGCGAGGGGCTGGGGTTGAGGGCGAAGAACGCGTCCACAGCGGCGAAGGCGGCCTCGCCGAAGGGAAGGCTCTTGGCGGTGGTGAACATCGTCGCGGCGATGACGTGGCTGGCGGAGTGTCCCGCTTTTGCCCAATGGTCGCGCAGGGGGGCGTAGACGAGGCGGGCGCGGGTGAGCTCGTCGCTTGCATTCGCAGGAGCTTTGGAGGCGAAGAGGGAGGCCCCGATGGAGCCGGGGTTGACGGTGTCACCGGAGCTTAGCTTGACGCCCTGGGTGATGACCACGCCGTAGGTGGAGCCGGGCATGAGGTAGTCTTGCCACGAGGGCATCACCCCCAGGGCCTGCCCGTGTTGGGACCAGAAGGTCTGTGCTTGCACCACGCGCCCGGCTTCGGGGCCGGAGAGAGTGATGATGTGCACGCGCTCCTGGGTTGAGGTCACGTCCACGGGTTGGTCGATGAAAAAGAACACCGGGCTCGCGAAGGAGAAGCCGCGCTGTTGAGCGATGCGCTCGGAGAGGTTGGTGAGAAACGTCGGGGTGGAGAGGGTGGCGAAGAGAGGATCTTCCCCCAGGGGCTTGAGCTTCACCGCGCCGTTTTCATCGAGGTAGAGGTCGTTGGGAAAGGGCGCTGCGGAAATGGACTGGGCTGGGTCGAGGCCGGCGCGAAAGCTAATGTCGCTGAGGGAGTCATCGTCGTTGTGGCAGCCGGCACTGAGGGCGAGCGCGGCGAGCAGGCACCCCAGGCGCAGGCCTCTTTGGCAGGAGAACTTTTTGGGGAGGGGGAAGCCGGGCATGGATGAGTCTCCTGGTTGGGCGAAAGGGTTCAGAGGTGAACCCCGCGATAAAGGGGATTGTTGGCGGGCTCCCCTTAGCGAAGCTGTGATGAAAGGGCAAGGGGCGCAGCGCGTCGGGTAAAGTCGGAGAGAGGCGGATTTTTCTTGCTTGAATTCTTTGTCCACAGGGGGATGTTTGTTAGAGAGTCTGCCGTTAAGACTGTGATGATGTTTGCTTTTTAACGGCGAAACTCATGGGGCGCTCCTGTGAGCCTTCCGTCAATGAGCTGCTTTACTGAAGGAGACCAATCCAATGAAGAATTTGAAAAGAATGATGTTCCCGCTGGTGCTGGGATGTGTGGCGCTCATCGTCGGCTGTGGCGATGATACAGACGACAAAGACGATGCCCCCGCAGACACCACTCCGGTTGAGGTTTGCGACAACAACGGAACCTGTGATGCCGGTGAAAACTTCGGCAATTGCTCAGCTGATTGCAACGGGCTGTGCACGGGAACTGATGACGCCGCCTACAGCGTAAGTGTTTTGGGCGATGGTTCCTGGGGTGAGGCAGAGTGCAGCGGAAAGGCAGCGGTGGCTGGTTGTCAGGGCGCGGGCCTTGTTGGCGCGGGTGTGGCTTGTGCCGGCGGCGCGGATGCTACGACGTGCGCGGCAATTACCGGTTGTACCTGGACAGGGGAGACGACGGGGTGTCTTGCCACGACCGCCGCCACCTGTGGCGCGCACTCTGCGGATGCTGCAGCCTGTGCTGCGGCGAACTGTGTTCACACGCCAGCTGGCTGCGTGCCTCCTCCTTCGGAAGCCAACTGCACCGCGGGTGGGGCTATTCTTTTAGCGAACAACGGCGTCACCTGCACGTGGGACGCTGCCACCAGCAGCTGTGGCTCGCCTAAGACGGGCGCAGACGCTGCCTCCAGCGCGGCGACTACCTGCGGCACCGGATGTCTCGCTGATTCGGACCCCGTGGCCTGTTCGGTGGCCTGCATGAAGGGTGAGGACTACCTGGGTTCCAGTCTGACTGATGGTTGCCTCACCTGTTATGCGGCAGTGCTGGGTTGTACCCTGACCAACTGCCTGACGGAGTGTGCGGCTATCTCAACGCAGTGTGACGCGACATGCAGCGCTGACTGTACAGCGGCGCTCGTGGGTTGTGGCTCTTGTCGAACCACGGCGGGCTGCGATGATGTTTTCAGCCTTTGTGCGCGGGGACCATCGGCGGATTGATCCGATTGAGTCGGACAGCGTTTTGAAAGATAAGGTGCGGCGGTCGCCCGGTTTATCCGAGGTGGCCGCCGCATTTTTGTTGTTGTGTTAAGTGGCGCTGCCGGGGGCTTTCCATTGGGCTGTTTCGGTGCACCAGGCTCTCAATGCTCCGCTTTCTTCGAGGTGGAGTTGGTGGGAGCCCGCCTTGACCCGAAAGCGGGTTGTCTCAAAGAGAGCGTTCAGGGCGGCTCCCTCTCCCTGGTGGGTGGTCGCATGCTTGCCATCGATCATGTGCAGGGTGGCAACGAGCTCGGTCGCGCTGGCCTTAATGACGATAAACCCGTTCTTGTCGCTGTCGGCGAAGGCGAGGCCGGGGTTGGTTTTGCGTTGGGAACTCGTGAGGATTTGGTCGATACCAAAGGCGAGACCGGCGGCTCCCGCTGCGGCGAGGACAGGATCTGACGTAGCCTTGTTGAGCAGCATGGCGCGGTAGGTTTTGGAGGAAACCGCGCCGGTGACAAACTCCACCAGCCCCTTGTTGGGATCGCTTTTTGGGGAGGTTGTGGAGGCGTAGAAGGCGTGAATGTCTCCGGTCACCAGCACCACGTTGTCGAGCGTCCCGAGCTCTTCGAGGAGAAAGTCTCGTCGGTTGGGTTGCGCGTGCCAATCTTCGCTGCTGACTTGAAACTTCTGGCTGAAGCGCTCGGAGTTCACCAGCCCGGTGACATCCGATAGCATGGGCGAGAAGATAAACTCATTGCCCCACACCTTCCAGGTGGCTGTGGACTCCCGCATGGTGGCGAGAAACCAGTCCTCCTGTGTGGCGCCCATGATCTGCTCGCTCTCTCCCTGAGTCTTGAGGTATTGCACCAGGGCGAAGATGCGGTAGGGCGTCTCCACCACGAGCTGTCGACTCCCAAGGGCGCTGTGATACGACCACTTGCCCATGTGGTGATAGGCGATCCCACGCTCGAGGGAGGTCTCGTCGATGGGGGCGAGCTCGCCGGTGTCCAGGTCTTCGTCGGCGATCAGGCTGTTGAGAAACGCTACGCTCACCGCACCCTGCACCGATTCTTCTACCTCGGCTTCGGGCACCCCGGCGTTTAGCGCAGCGCTGCGCAGGAGATCCTGATGCCCCGCGCTGAGATCGTCAAAGCTTGGAACATAGGCTTCGGGGAAGGCGTCGGCGGCCTCTCCCAGAGTGGTGGTGATTTGCGTGGCGTATTGCGTCAGGTCGGCGCTGGTGACTGCGATTTTCCAGGGGGCCATCTTTTCTGCCACGAGGTGATCCGGGCGGTAGCTGCGAAGGTCGGTCATCACCAGATGCACGTGCTTGCCGAAGGTGAAGTCTCGATAAATACGGATGTCGTCGGGATAGGTCGCGTCCGGATCGTATTGAAAATCGGGGTTGTCCATGTAGTCCACGGGCATAAACTCAAACCAGGCTTGGTTGGCGGCTTTGCGGCGTGGAACGTTGTGCTCGTCTTCGGCTCCGTCGTAATAGGTGCCGGTTGCCCCAAAGGAGTCGTCGCTGAACTCGTGGTCATCCCAGATGATGATGAAGGGGAAGAGCTCGTGGAGTCGTTGCAGGTCCGGATCGGAGCGGTAGGTTTTGTAGAGGTCGCGATAATTGCCCACGCTCTTGGCTGCCTGGTAGGAGTCTGACTGGCCAGGGTTGATGGTGAGGGCCTCATCGGGTTGGGAGAAGCTGAAGTTGCGCGTCTCGCTGCTGTCTTGAAAGGAGAGGCGCTCGGAGGTCTCGTAAACGTAGTCTCCCAGGTGTACGATGAAGTCGACGTCTTCGTCGGCGAGCCTGCGGAGGGTGTTGTAATATCGCGCGTTGTAGTCCTGGCAGGAGACCACCGCAAATTGCACGGGGGTGTCGGTGTTGGCAGCGGGCGCGGTGCGGGTGCGGCCGGTGTGTGAGGTGTAGGACTGGCCTTTGGCGTCTTTGTAGAGGAAGCGGTAGTAGTAGGTGGTGTGGGGCTGCAGGCTCGTGATGCGCACCTTGATGCAGTGGTCGGAGCCGGCGGTGGCCTTGAGGGTGAGTGAGGGAGAGCCGTCGAAGCTGATGGGGTTGTCAAAGGAGGGGTCCAGGGCAACCTCCAGCTGGACGCTGAGATCAGCTGTGGGTCGCTTGGGATCCACTGCCCGGGTCCAGAGGATGACGCTGTCACTTTTGGGGTCGCCCGACGCCAGGGATTGGGGAAAGTACGCCGCTCCGTCTTTGTAGGTGGAGGACTCGCCGCATCGTACGCCCACCATCAGGCAGCCGGCGGCCGCTACGGAGGTTTTCATAAAGTGTCTTCGGTTGATCATGGTGTTCCTTCCCGGTACCCTGTTGGCTCCGTGTAGGGGAGGCTAATAGCGGTATGAAGGGGCCGGGGCAAGTAAGGGGGAGGGCTGGCAAGCCAGGAGCCTTTGAACCACCTTTGACTCAGGATGACCATGAGAACGATGTACATTGACGCTGACGCCTGCTCTGTGAAGAACGAGTGTTATAAAGTTGCGAATCGCTGGGGGTGGAGGGTCTTTGTGGTGGCCAATCAATATATCC
The DNA here is from genome assembly GCA_036230545.1 of Myxococcota bacterium. Taxonomy (GTDB): domain Bacteria; phylum Myxococcota; class XYA12-FULL-58-9; order XYA12-FULL-58-9; family JABJBS01; genus CAXGXL01. The sequence goes on along the minus strand of JAZAIZ010000177.1, from coordinate 39,741 downwards.
AAACTCCCCAAAACCCCATGATCACGGCTATCACGGTGGAGCAGGGGGACGATGTCGCTGATGCGTGGATCGCAGAACGATGTGAGCAGGGAGACGTTGTTGTCACCAATGATATTCCCCTGGCGGCCCTGTGCCTGGATAAAGGCGCGAGGGTTTTGGGGCAGAAGGGAAAGGAGTTTTCGCCGGATTCCATCGGGGATGCTTTGGCCAGTCGGGAGCTCTCACAAAACCTGAGGGAGATGGGGATTGAGACCGGTGGACCCAAGCCTATGCAGCCGAAAGACAGGTCGGCGTTTTTGGGGAAGCTGGACCAGATTTTAGTGGCGTTGGACAGGGAGTTTGCGGAGGGGAAGTGAAAAAGGAACCTAAATCAGTCACTTGTGTTAGGCCGCGGAGGCCGCGGAAGTTTCTGCAATATCAGCATCCACTATCAGCATCGAATCATCTCCTTCAACAATGAGAATCTCCTAAAGAGGGTGGGTTTTTCCCACCCTTTTTTTTGGGGGATCAAGCAAAGCTGGTTATCGGGTGACCCAGCGTCAGCGAGAAAAGCCTTCGTTAAATCAGTCGCTTGCGTCAAAAGGGTGACTAAGGGGCTCAGATGGACTAAAGTAGCACTAAGAGGACGGGGTGACGGGAACTTTCAGGGAGTGTCGGTGTGAACGACGAGACGATTACAACTGAATTTCTTGAGGAATTGCCCAAGACCGACCTGCATGTCCATCTTGACGGCTCGATTCGAATTAACACCCTGGTGGATTTGGCGAAGGAGTACAACGTTGAGCTCCCAAGCTACACCGAGAGTGGGTTGCGGGAGCTGGTCTTTAAAGATCGCTACGACAGCCTCGGTGATTATCTGACAGGATTCGCTTACTCGTGCGCGGTGATGCAGAGCGAGCCCGCCCTCGAGCGATGCGGCTATGAGTTGGCGCTGGATAATCAGCAGGAGGGCGTGCGCTACCTTGAGGTGCGATTTGCTCCCCAACTGCATGTGCACAAGCACATGAATGGGGTGATGGTGCTCAGGGCGGTTAATCGTGGGTTGGAGCGGGCCAAGACCGAGTTTAACAGCAAGGCCGAGGTCATCAGCGGGGAGGAGCCCCCCTTTGAGTATGGGATCATCTGCTGTGCCATGCGCATGTTTCGACGGGGCTTCAGCGAATACTTTACGAACCTGATCGACGCTCATCGATATGCCCCCGACAAAGAGGTCTACAACATGGCCTCCCTTGAGCTTGCCCGCTCGGCGGTGATTGCGCGGGATGAATACGGCCTGCCGGTGGTGGGCTTTGACCTCGCTGGTGAGGAGTCGGGTTATCCTGCCGAGGACCACATCACGGCGTTTCAGTTCGCCAAGAAGAACTTTTTAAAGAAGACGGTTCATGCTGGAGAGGCCTACGGCCCCGAGAGTATCTTTCAGGCGGTGACCGACCTTTATGCCGATCGAATAGGCCACGGGACCTACCTGCTTGACCCCAACGCGATTCAGGACCCCACGATTTCAGATCGTGAGCAATACGTCGATTTGCTGGGGCAGTATGTCGCGGACCGTCGAATTACCATTGAGGTGTGCCTCACGAGCAACCTGCAGACCAACCCCGATATGGAAGACCTCAGCGAGCACACTTTTCGGGCCCTGCGCCAACACCGCCTCTCCACCACGATCTGTACCGACAACCGCACCGTCAGCAACACCACGGTGACACGGGAGCTGAAGCTGGCGGTGGACAAGCTTGGACTCACCCGGAAGGACTTAAAGTCCATTGTAATCTATGGGTTTAAGCGCAGCTTCTTCCCCGGAAATTATCTCACCAAGCGGAGCTACGTCCGCCGGGTGATCGACTATTACGACTCTGTTGAGGCTAAGTATTTCCCCGATCCTGCTTGACCGAGTGTGTCATTTTGTTTGACGGATCCGCTTTATCTTTCTATCTCCTATCTCTGAGGCCCCCCTGTCGGGGTTGAAGCCGCTGAGGTCGAGCGCCCCAAAGGGGTGTGCCCGGTGAGCCTGGCTTGAAATATCGATGTCCTGTGATGTCCCTGATATGGAGGTTTGATCCAATGAAATTGCACCAATATGTTCTGCTGCTGGCTGTGGGTATGGTGGGCTGTGATGGGGGAGAGTCGAGAACCCGGAAGGAGCCAGCGAGCATCGCGATCTGCGGAAACGGGCGACTTGACGCGGGAGAGCTTTGCGACGGGGACAACCTTGGCGGCGCGACCTGTTATGGAGAGGGCTTTGGTGGCGGGGTGTTACGCTGCGCGTGGAATTGCGTTGAGTGGGATGCCAGCAGCTGTGACAACGGACCGGCTGGAGCCCCTCAGCCTGAGCCCGGTGGCGGCTCTGGTAATACGCCCGGTGGCGGCTCTGGCAACACTCCCGGTGGTGGCTCTGGCAACACGCCTGGTGGTGGTTCTGGTAACACGCCCGGTGGTGGCTCTGGCAACACGCCCGGCGGTGGTTCTGGTAACACGCCCGGTGGTGGCACTAGCGATGGCCTCTCTCCGGGTAGCGCCTGCAACTGCAGCAGCGATTGCTCCGGCAGCGCGGAGCGACCTGGGATTTGTGTTTTCGGGATCTGCATGCAGGAGGCGAGCGCAAGTTGCTCCTCTGGAGGATCCCGATCTGAATGTGGTGCAGGTGCGAGCTGCTGGGGGCTGGCGGACACTTCGTATGAACTCTGCTGGCCAGATTGTGACGCCTATTCATGTGCGGGCACCTGCGACGCGGATGGCTCGTGTGCCCCCTCCAGCGCAACGAGCTGTGACGGGACCTGCTCTCCCTTATGTAATGTGTCAACAGATCCTGGTGGAACCAGCGGCGGTGGTGACAGCGGTGGAACCAGCGGTGGCGGCGACAGTGGCGGCGGTGACAGCGGTGACAGCGGTGGAGGCAGTGGTAATCTGCCCGAGCCCACCTCCGGCGTCGCCGGGTTGGGAAGCGTTGGGGCGCCCTGTGCTTCCAACGCTGATTGCGGTTCGGCCGCTCCCGATTGTGTGAGGGATGGATTTCCTGGGGGCTATTGTACGGTGCTGCAGTGCACTGGAGGCTGCCCTGGGGACTCGGCGTGCTACAACATTGATGACGGGCAGCAGGTGCTTTGCCTCGACCAGTGCACGGCCACTGCTGATTGTCGAAGCAGCTACGATTGCACCTCCCAGAATATATGTTTTCCCAACGGTGACGGTGGCAATGGGGACTATCGCTGTACGGCCACCAGCTGCGGCGAGGGTTATTTTTGCGGTAGCAACGGGTTGTGTATCCCCGAAGCGATGGACATGCCCGGTGGTGTGATTCCGGATTGTCGGATTGGGGCACAGGTCCCCGATTATCGTGGCTGCAATGGTCCCGGTCAGCCGCAGTGTACGCCTCTGGTTCAATTCAACCCCGTTCAAGCCTATGGCTATTGGGATTATCAAATCAACGGCGAGGGGAGTGAACAATATCGCAGCTGGATTCGACAGGACGTCATGCAGACGGTGCGTTATGCCACGGCGTTTACCGAGTGCCTGAGTCAGGGGTGGAGCTACGAGCCCTATCAGCCCCTGGGCCTTGGGGACATGAGCGAAGGGGATGGTGCAATCCCCGGCGCTTCCCGGGGAAGCCCGGGGCACCCTGCGGGAACTCACGTGGACGGCAGCGACATGGACATCGCCTATTATCAATTAGGCCAACCCAACAATGTCCTGCGCTCGGTTTGCAACCATGTGTCCGGTGGCTCCGACCAATACCACTGTGTTGGGGACCCTGACATTCTCGACAAATGGCGAACCGCGGTTTTTATCGCGAAGATTCATGACAACTACAACCTGCGGGTGATTGGCGTGGACGGCAAGATTGGTGAGCTAATGACCGATGCCATTCAGCAACTTTGTGGCGCTGGGTGGATTGGGGGCAACGCCTGCACCAACCTGAAGCTCGCCTATGAGACCGAGGACACCGGGGCTGGCTGGTTTCGTTTTCACCACCACCACCTTCACATCAGCATCAACGAGCCCACGGGGGTGTTTGCTGGTCTGCCGTGGATGGATCAGCGCTGCATGACACCGGGGTGCTGGTTTGTTGATACCGTAGATCGCCAGCGTAGCTGGGATCCTTCCTATGTCAGTCTAAAGCGTCTGGAGAGTCTCAAGAGGCGTTAGGCCTCAGAGGGTGGCGCGCGCCAGGAAATTTAAGCCAACCAGCAGGATCATCGGTGAGAAGTCCAGGCCCCCCATGGGAGGAAGGATTTGGCGGATGGGCTTCAACACCGGCTCGGTCATGGTTTCAAGAAAGCGTGCCACCGGGTGATGGTGGGGCAGGTTGATCCACGAAATCAGGATCGAACCCAGCACGATGAACGAATAGATCTCAATGATTTGAGCCAGCAGCATGGAGGTACCTCAGGGGGTGGAGTGTTTGTTGCAGCCTCTAGCGGACCCCGCCCATTGACGCAAGGTGTGCCCTCAGGGGGGCGGCAGCTTAAGTCCCGAGGAGGGCTTGGCGGCGCTGAAGAGCTTCGGGCCGGCGAGTGGCTTGTGGGGAAAGTAGAGCTTGCGGACAAAGCGCGTAAACACATGGTTCTCCGACCACTGCCGGCGGGTGAAGCCATACACCCCGCGCACTGCCTTTTCTTCAATGGAGAACTCGTCCACAAATTCTCGCTCGCTGTAGATGGCGAAGACCTCGTCCATGGCCTGGCGGTTGCCAAAGGTGGGCTGCAGCAGTTGGTAAATGAGGGCGCGCTCCTTCGCTGTGAAGGCGAGGTAGTGAATGGCGTGGGCCATCTCATGCACCACCAGCACCGGATCTACTCCCAGCTGCTCCTGTCGCAAAAGGATACGCGCGCAGGGCCAGCGGGGGTGGTCCCAATAGAGCCCGGTGATGCCCGGTGAGATTTGCGGAGGGAGCCCCGCTTGTGCCATCTCCTCGTCGGGGGGGATAATCTCGATTTGAATGGGTTTGGCTGCCTCCAGCCGCGATACGAGTCCCGGGTTGAATCCGATTTGCTGCAGGATGTCCCGCACAACAAGGTCACGCAGTGTGGAAGGGGCGCCGTGCAATTTCCATTGCAGGTGAGAGCTTATCCAGCGCTCCGCCTGCTCTCTGGCGATGGCCGGGGTCGAGGCGCCGCTCGCGTCAAACACGTCTCCTCCCTTGAGGATCTCAAAGGCCGCCAGGGGCAGTTGCGCGCTGGCTTTGTCGGAGAGAACGCTGGCGTGGGGGGTGGAGCCGTCAAGGGTCTCAAGGCGGTCCTGCAGATAGGAATGTTGGGTCACGGGGGTCTCCTCCTCTCATGAATATAACGCCAAAGAGATCTGCAGCTGAAGTGGAATGACAAAGGAGAGGACGATTCTCGGGGAGAGCGCGTTCAGCTCAGGGGGAAGTGACTTCAAGGGCGGCGCGGAGCTCGCTTTGCACAAAGTCGTCCTCCTCGTTCTGAAGGCGCAGGGTCAGGGCCGTCTGTGCCACCTCTCCCCCGTGTTGCCCCAGGGCCCACGCGACGTGCCCGCGCACGAGGGGCGAGGTGTGGTGGTGGAGCGCGTCGACGAGGATGGGTACCGCTTGTGGGTCTGGGGAGTTTCCCAAGGCAATGGCGGCGTTGCGCCCGAGTTGTGCGCGGCTGGCTCGACGCAGGGCGCTGCCTTTGACAAAGCGTCGGTATTCTCCCGAGCGCAGGTTGAGCAGCGTCGCGAGTTCGGGGGCCTGCAGGTGTGGGAAGGGGGCGAGGCCAGGATCTCCAGGGCGGGGCTTGGGGCTGGCGTTAAAGGGGCAGACCTCCTGGCAGATGTCGCAGCCGAAGATGCGATCGCCAATGGGGGCGCGGAGCTCCCGCGGGATGGGCTGATTCGATTCAATCGTGAGGTAGGAGATGCAGCGCCGCGCGTCCAAAACCCAGGGACCCACAAAGGCTTTTGTGGGGCAGGCGTCCAGGCAGGCGACGCACTCCCCGCATTTGGTCTCCATGGGGACGCTTTGGGGAAGCTCGATGTTGACCAGCAGCTCCCCCAGCAGGGTGTAGGTGCCCACGCCGGGGATGAGGGTCATGGTCGATTTTGCGACAAACCCCACTCCGGCCGCTTCGGCGAGCTCGCGCTCGAGTAGTGGCGCGGTGTCTACGCAGGGGCGGGAGAGGACCGGGCTCTTGAGGAGGTCGCTGAGGGTTTCGGCGAGCTGAGAGAGCTTCTCTTTGAGGAGGTGGTGATAATCCGGGCCCCGAGCATAGCGGGCGACCACGCCACGCAAAGGCGTAAGCCGGGTGTCGGTTTGATCGTCGCGGGCATAGGGGAGGGCCACCACGATGACTCCCTTCGCCTCGTGGAGCATCTTTTTGGGATCATCCCGGAGGCCGTGCCGGGCCATATAGTCCATGTCGCCGTGGAAGCCCTGGTTGAGCCAGCGCTGCAGGGCTTCGGTGCCGCGCTTCAACTCGGGGATGGGAGTAAATCCCACTTTAACAAAACCGAGTTCATGAGCGGCGTTGGCGATTTGGAGGAGAAGGTCCGATGAGGGAGGGGAATCCACGGTGGGTTATGCAGCGTTGACGGTTTCGCCGAGTTGCCCGCAGGCGGCGGAGATGTCCTGTCCACGGGGGGTTCGGATGAGGGCGCTCATGTCGGCGTCACGCAGGATCTGCTGAAAGGCCATGACTCGGTTGCGGCTGGGGGAGCTGAACTCGGTTCGGTCGTGGACGTTGAGGGGGAGGAGATTGATTTTTACGGGGATGCCTTCGAGCAGCTTGATAAGGCGTCGGGCGTCTTCGGGGCTGTCGTTGATGTCCTTAAGCAGGACATACTCGCTGGTGAAGCTGCGGCGATTTTTCAGGGGGTAGGCCCGCAGGGCGTCAATGAGGGTGGCGAGGGGCCACTTCTTATTGATGGGCATGATGCGGGTGCGGATTTCGTCCGTGGTGGCGTTGAGGGAGATGGCCAGTTGGGTGGGGAGGTCTCTTCCGAGGTCAGCGATGCGGGGCACGATGCCCGAGGTGCTGATGGTCACTCGCCGGCTTGAAAAATCGAGCCCTTCCGGGGCCAGGAGAATCCGGGCCGATTGAACCACCTGATCGTAATTGAGGAGGGGCTCGCCCATGCCCATGTAGACGATATTGGTGACGCTCGCCTCGTCGCCGAGGGAGGCGACGTCATCCTGAACCGCCAGCACCTGTCCTACGATCTCGGCCGCCGAGAGGTTGCGGTTTCGGCGCAGGGAGGCGGTGAAGCAAAATTTGCACCCCACCGCGCAGCCGGTCTGGCTTGAGACGCAGAGGGTGTTGGTTTTGCGCCCCTGGGCGACGTTGGGAATATAGACCGCTTCAAAGGCGAGCTGGTCGGGGCTGACGAAGCGGTATTTTCGGGTGCCATCCTGGGCTACCTGAACCTCGTCCATGGTGGGACGCTCCAGGACAAAATGCTCTTCGAGCTCGGTCCGGAGGGCCTTGGGGAGGTTGGTGATGTGCTCAAAGCTCTGGCGGCGGTGCTTAAAGAGGGCCTCAAAGAGCTGCTTTCCCCGGTAGGAGGGTTGGCCGGAGTCCGTGGCGAAGCGCTGCAGCTCCTCAAGGGTGCAGCCCAGCAGGTTTTGGGGGCCTGTGGGCGGAGGGGCGGAGAGGGAGTCCAATTGGGCCAGAGTCGGGGGCTGAAAGTGCGTATTTTTCATCGGAAAGTCGGCAAGGTCTACCTGCGTGGGTGGGAGTCCGCAAGCAAAAAGACCGAATAGGGGGGGAGAGAGGCCCGCGACGAAGGGTCAGCCTGGGGACTTTTTCTTTTTAGACTTCTGTAATCGTTTGCTTTTTTTAGGTGACCAGAGGAGGTTTCGGTGCTTGCGCATGAAGGAAAACTTGCGCTTCCAGGCGAGCACTTTGCGCACATATTGCCGGGTTTCTTTGTAGGGGATCTCCTCCACGAAGATCTCCGGGGGCAAATTGCCGTATTGGCGTCGCCAGCGCCCCACGGCGCCGGGGCCCGCGTTGTAGGCGGCGAGGGCATATTCGACCTTGCCGCCAAAGGCTTTGAGCATCTTGCTGAGGTAGCGGGAGCCCAGTTTGGCGTTGAGTGCGGGGTTGAGAATTTGCTCCCGATCGACGGGTTGGCTTTGGTCTTTTTTGCTCATCATGGATTGGGCGGTCAGGGGCATGAGTTGCAGCAGCCCCAGGGCCCCCACCGGGGAGACGGCGCGGGGATTAAAGGCGCTCTCCTGACGTGCGAGGGCCACCACGAGGGCTTCTTCCACTCGATATCTGCGGGCCTCTTTGCGGATGAGCTCCACATAAGTGTGGGGGAAGTTGGCGGCAAGGGTTCGAACGGAGGACCGGTCGCGGTTGGGGAAGCGTCGCTGGCGCATGCCTCGCACTTTGCCGCCGAGGCGGTTCAAGCCGGCATCACGGGCGGTGAGGTAGAGGGTGTCGAGTTCGAGGGGGCTCAGGTATTGGCTGGCGTAGGGGAGGATCTCCCGGAGGGCTTTCTCGGTTTTTTTGGTGAGGCCCGATTGGGCGAGGCCTTCGATGTGCGAGACTCGGGGGTCGGTGGGCTTGTCGGGGAGGACGGCGGGGATTTTCTCAATGCCCGCACGTTTCAGTCGCGAGATCATCTGGTTGGCGCGGTGGGCATAATAATCGACGGGGAAGCGCTCGATGAGGGCGACGTATTCTCCGTAGGCTTTGGAGTCGAGGTCCATGCGCTGGGCGCTGCGGGCTCCCCAATAGCACGCCTGGGGGGCGTGGGGGCCGAAGGGGTTCTCCTGGAAGAGGGTCTTGAAAAACTGCCGGGCGTTGTTGAACTCGTCGTTGCGGTAGGCCACCCAGCCAAGGCCCCACAGGGCCTTTTCTCGGGCGGGGCCCAGGGGGTTGGTGAGGAGCAGTGCCTGGTAGCGCACCCGGGCCTCCTCGTAGCGGCGGTAGTGAATCGCCATGCGACCGGCTTGGGAGAGGGCGCGGTAGCGCAGCTCGTCATCCCCGGTGTTGGCGACGTGGTCAAAATGCTGCAGGGCTTTTTGGTAGGCGCCCCGAAAGCGCAGGGCCTCGGCGAGATTGAGCTCGATGGCTCTCTGGAGGTTGGAGTGGGGCTTGGATTGGAGGGCTCTGGAGAGGGTTCTGGAGGCAGCGCGAAAGTTTTCCTGGTGAAGAAAGCGCAGACCCTCGGCGAAGAGGAGCTCGATGGCGAGGGTGCCTTTGGTGGGGGCGCGTCGCTTGAGTTTTGGGAAGATCCGCCGGGGGTTGTTGCTGCGGGAGAGTCGGCGGGTGTTGTAGGTCACCTGGGGGATGTATTTTTGAATCACCGTTCGCTCGTAGGGGCTGTAGGTGCCGGGCAGATTGCTGTCGGCCAGCTCCCGAAGGGCGGAGAGTCCCCAGAGGTTGTCGGATTCTTCCCACCACAGGGATTGCAGATCGGAGAGCCCTCCGGTCCAGTCCCCTGTTCGAAGGCGGGCGGCCCCGCGCAGGTAGCGCAGCTCACCAGAGAGGTGGGGGAGCTCTTCGAGGATGAGGGTGAGTTCGAGGTAGGCTTCGGAGTGGTAGAGGGCCCAGGTTCTGACCTGAAGAATATCCGGGCCGTGGTGCCCGCCGAGGGAGAGGGGGAAGATCAAATCGGCGGCTTCGGTGGCCTTGTTGTTGCGCAGCAGCTCCTCGGCTTTGGAGAGGATGGAGAGCTCCTCGGCCTCAAAGGGATAGACAAAAGCGGAATCCGATTGGGCTAGAGCAGGGGATCCAAGGAGGAGGGCGGCAATGGATAGAAGGCACAGTTTTACACGGGCGCTCTTAGCGAGCGTCTGCACGATTAACGACCCTTGGTGTTCCCCCCTGAACTTCACCTCTACATCGTATAAAAAAATGGAGGGGCCGTCGACCGGGGAGCGAGGTTTCCTGAGAGGATGGGGAGCAAAGCTCCCCCCGCGCTGATGGGCGGGGGAGCTATGCTTAGGGAGTGTTTATTTTGCTGCTTTGGGAGGGGTCTGGGCCTGTTGAGGCTTTCGGATACCGACCAGTTCAACGTCAAAGACCAAGGTGCCAGCAGGAGCGCCCGGGCGGCTTGGGGTCTCGCCGTAAGCGAGGTCGCCGGGGATCCAGAAGCGGGTCTTTTCGCCTTCGACCATCAGCTGCAGCCCTTCGGTCCAGCCCTTGATGACGCCGTTGAGGGGAAAGGTCGCGGTGCGGTCCCGGACCACGGAGCTGTCAAAGAGGTTGCCGTCTGTGGTCCAGCCCGAGTAATGCACCTCCACGATGTCGGTGGGGGTGGGATGGGTAGTGCCGGTGCCCTTGGTGAGCATTTTGTAAGCGAGGCCCGACTCCGTCTTTTTGGCGTCCGCGGGAGCGGCGGCCACGTCGCTGGGGGCTTTGGGGGCGGCGACGATGTTGAGCAGCTCGACGTCAAACACCAGGGTGCCTGCGGGAGCGCCGGGACGACGGGGGGTGTCTCCGTAGGCGAGGTTGCCGGGGATCCAGAAGCGACGTTTTTCGCCTTGAACCATCAGCTGCAGTCCCTCGGTCCAACCCTTAATCACTCGATTAAGAGGGAACTTGGCGGGGGTCCCACGGACGACCGAGCTGTCGAACATTTTTCCGTCGGTGGTCCAGCCGGTGTAATGCACTTCCACGGTGTCTTTGGCGTCGGGTTTGGTGGTGCCGCTTCCGGCTTTCAACACTTTGGAGGCCAGCCCGGATGCGGTGGTGATAGCATCACTGGGAGCGGCCTGGACATCATCGGGAGCGGGGAGGGGTTCTGGTTTCACGCCGGGAACGCCTTTCTCAGCGATGGGCTTGATGTCGGTTTTGGGTTTGGCCGCGTCTTTTTTAGCCTCGACGGGCGTCGCTTCGGCTTTGGGGGCTGAAGCGTCGTCCTTCTGACAGGCAAAGCAAAGGGACACGGAGAGGAGGGTTGTGACAATCAATGGTGTTTTCATGGGGGCTCTATAGCGGGATCCACGAGGCAGAGCCAGTGTTGAAGCGGGAGAATCCCAAAAAATGAGGTGGCTAAAATGCCGGTGGGCTTCAGCTTTTGGGGCTGGTGGAGGAGGCTGAAAGGGCAAGGGAGGCGTAGGGGCCAAGCAGGTCCTGGGCCTGGTCCATGAAGCGGTCGGCCCGTTCATGCTGTCCCGCCTGGTGAGCGATTTGGGCCGCATCTACCCGAAAAAGCCCGGCTCTTGGGGCGAGCCGGGTGGCTCGGTCAATGTCCTCAAGGGCCAGACGCAACTCGCCCCGTTGGGCTCTCAGTTGTGCGCGCAGCACCAGGCGCCCTGGGAAGGTGTTGCCCCGCTGAGCCAGGAGGCCCAGCTCGTGGAGGGCCTCATCGCCACGCTTTTGCAGGGCGAGCGTGGCGGCCAGCCCCAGGCGGGCCGGGTCAAACTCGGGATCCTGGGAGAGCGCGAGCCGAAAGAGTTCCTCGCTGTCGCTGCAGGCCTCCTCTTCGGGGTGCACAAGCACCAGGCGCCCCAGGGCGGTGGTGGCGTCTGCCAGGGCAGGTGCCTCGGTGGCGGCGCTCTCTGCGAGGTAAAAGGCCTGCTCCAGCACGTGGTGGATCGGGAGCTCTTCCTGGTCGAGCTCTGCGGGAAAATGCAGGGCCAGCTGTGTAAAGGTGCGGGCCAGGGTGGCCTGGGCCAGGGCGCTGTGAGGGTCCTCGGAGTGGATGTGGGACAAGAGGAGTCGGGCCGCGTTCCAGGTGTTGTCGGGGCTTAGTTCACTGAGCTCGCTCTCCGCGAGGAGAATGTCCTGGAGGCTCTGCACTGAGTTGGTGTGTGTCCCCTCTGTTTTCAGAATGATTCCAAGGAGTTGATTGCAGTCCCGGCGGGCAGCTTTAAGCCGGCGCGTGCGGTAGCTCAGGGCGAGTCGGCTGGCGGCCTCGATGGTCTCTTCTTGAGTATCCGGGGCGTGGTTGAGGCTGCTTTTCAGTCGCTCCACCTCATTTTTCCACAAAGTCTGTGGGGAGGAGTTCTGGTCGGGAGCGTTGAGGCCTTTGGTGGTGGGAGGCGAGGGAGCCTCCGAATTGGGGCTCGGGGGAGGCGCTTGTGGCCCGCGGAGCTCTGTATTCTGTGCTTCTTGGGCGTTTGCCCTCGCTTGTTCGAGGTCTTTACTGCTAATGACCCCCACGATCGTTGGATCCCACTTAATAGTCATATGACTATTTCGATAGTACGTTCATTTGCGTGGAGCAACCGAATCAGCGAAAATCTGATAAGGGGCTGGTCGCAGCGTCGTTACGCTATGGAATGGTCGAAGGAGAGAATCGATGCCACATTGTATTACACTAATTCCTGGAGACGGGATTGGCCCTGAGGTCGCGGACGCCACCAAGCGGGTTCTCGCCGGGACAGGCGTCAACATTGAGTGGGATGTTCAGCACTCCGGTCTGCAGGCCCTTGAGGAGTCCGGGGACGCGCTCCCTGACGCGACCGTGGAATCTGTGCGGGCCAACGGGGTCGCCTTGAAGGGCCCCACGACCACCCCCGTGGGGAAGGGGCACGTCAGCGCCAATGTTCGTTTGCGTCGCGCGCTTGATCTTTACGCCTCCATTCGCCCCGCTAAATCCATGCCTGGTGTGGTCTCGCGTTACGAAGATTTGGATCTGGTCGTTGTTCGAGAAAACACCGAGGGCTTGTATTCCGGTCAGGAAGTTCAGGTCACTGACGGTGTGGTGGTGTCGATTAAGGTGGTGACCGAGGCGGCTTCTCGTCGAATCGCGACCGCGGCCTTTGAGTACGCACGGAAAAACGGGCGTAAGCGCGTCACCGCGGTCCACAAAGCCAACATCATGAAGATGGGAGATGGCTTTTTTCTTGAGTGTGTCGGGGACATCGCGAAGGGCTATCCCGAGATTCAATACGATACGGCGATCATCGACGCCCTCTGCATGCAGCTTGTGCGCAACCCCAACGTCTTTGACGTGATGCTTATGGAGAACCTCTACGGAGATATCATCTCCGATCTCTGCGCGGGGCTTGTGGGTGGTTTGGGTGTGGTGCCTGGGGCCAATATTGGTGCAGACGTCGCTGTCTTTGAGGCGGTGCACGGTTCGGCCCCGGACATCGCTGGGCAAGGGGTGGCCAATCCGCTCGGGCTTATTAAGAGCGCCGTGTTGATGCTTGAGCACATCGGTGAGTTAAGCGCCGCTGAGCGCCTCTACAGTGCCATTGAGCAGACGATGTTGGATCCTAAAGCGCGGACCGCAGATTTAGGGGGCAACGCCACCACCAATGATGTGGTGGATGCGATCCTCGAGGCCTGCTGAGTCTAACGAGCGCTTCGTTCAACGCTCTCGGGGCTCTGCTGCCTGCGGGAGCACACCTTGCAACCAGCTCTTCATCTCGATGCCATAATCGGCTCGCCAGCCTTCCTGCGCGTCCAGGGCCTGGTGGGGACTCTCGGAATAACCAAAGCGTTTCGGATCGGTGCACACGAAGATCCCGAAGGTGGGGGTTCCCACGGCGACGGCGAGGTGCATGGGGCCGGTGTCGCAGGTGACCACCGCGTTTGCTTGTTGCATCAGAGAGCTCAGGGGGTGCAGAGATGTTGGGGGGGCGAGGGGGGCTCCGGTGGCTTCGGCCACGTTGGCCGCGAGCGCTTTTTCGGCGGGTCCCCAGGTGAGGAGGGGGCTAAAGCCCGCCTGCTGAATGCTCCGGGTGACCTCGGCATAGTCCTGAACGCTCAATTGTTTTTGCAGCAGACGTGCGCCAATGTTGAGCACTACCCATTTTTTGGGGAGCGACCTGACGAGGGCGTCTATGGCTTTGTTTTTAGGGAGCGGGCCAACGCTCACCTCCCGTGTGCGGGCGGTGCCCGGGAGGGGGTTGAGGAGTTGAAGCCGCAGATCGATCTCGTGCTCAACCTCGGGGGGGATGATGACGGTTTGGGTAAAGAGTCGGGCCTGGTCCCGGCGCTGGACGCCGATGGTGTTGTTGGCCCCCGAGAGCCACACCACCAGAGTTTGGGTGGTGGAGGGGCCGAGGGGGTTTCCGGCGTCGATGGCGAGGTCGTAGCGATTGCGTCGCAGGGTTCTAAAGATGGCGAAGGGGCCGCTGCGGCCAAAGTAGTTGCGCTTCTCAAAGAGGAGGATACGATCGATGTCGGGGTGACCCTCAAGGAGGGCTTTTCCCCGGGGATTGGCCAGGAGATCAAGCTGCGCGTCGGGGAAGCGCCGTCGCAGGCTGGTGAGGAGGGGCGTCAGAAGAATGAGGTTGCCCACGCGCTCGTCGAGTCGGACCACCAGGATTTTTGGGGGAGAGGAGAGGGTCAGCTCGCGGTGGCGGACCCCAAAGAGCGCGCCTAAGAGGCGGATGAGCCATTGACGGCCCGCTAATTCGAATTTTTTAAAGATGTTCACAGTTGTTTTCCGGGGCCTGGGCCTTTGGGGGAGAGGGCGCAGGGACCGGCTTCATGACATACAATTCTTGGAAGGACAATGCTGTGTGGGGCGGGGCTGGAGGCTTTTGGGGCCTTAGATATTTTGGATAAGGTTGAGGGCCAGGCCCTGGAGTTTTTGGGTTTGGGCCATCATGGCGCCGGCGAGCGATTTTCGAATACTGGTCCGCGCCATGGTGGAGGCCTCTTCGGCCATGTCGGCGTCGGCGATGCGTGTTCTGCTCGTTGTCATGGCTGCCCGTTGTTTGGCTGCTCGCTGCGATTGAATATCAAGGGCGTGCAGGGCATTGCCATAGCGGGTTCGGTAGGCGCTGACCTGTTGCATGGCGTTGTCCACGGCGTCGATGGCCGCGGCCGCGCCTGTGGTGGTTCCCACCTGACTCGTGTCCAGGTTGAGGGTCCCGGTGTCGCTGGGACTGGCGTCCACGCTCAGGGTGTCACCAAACTCGGTGACGTTGATCTCCGCGCCATTGGAGCCGAGCCCGTCCCAGTCGGCGGTGACGTCAAAACGCCCCGCGCCGATGACAAACACAATGAGGGTCTCCTCGACGGGGACCACTGAGACGGATTCGAGGTTGCTGGTGGGCTGCTGCTCGCCGGTGTAGGTGATGTTCATGCCATTGACCGAGCCGGACCCGGAGGTGATGAGCTCTGAGTCGTCGTAGGAGGCATCGGCATAAAAGCCATTGGCGGTGGTGAGCACCTGGGAGTTCATGTCGGCGGCGCTGGTGATATTGTTGGTGCCGCTGGTCCACACCCCATCGCTCAGGGGTGTTCCGGCGATGTGCTTGCCTGAGCGGGTAAAGATCGCGATGTCATCATCCACGGGAAAGGAGTTAATGCTCAGGTCCAGGGTGTCGGTGCCACCGGGGACATAGCCCAGGGGAACCAGCCCGGAGACCTGTCTGTCGAGGGTGGTGCCCGGTGTTCCAAAGAGGTTGTCGATGCGGAAGAGCCCCGGGAGCTCCTCCATGAGCGGGGTGGTTTTGGCGGCCGACTCGGTTACCGTGGCGATGCGGTTGATCTCCTGAAGAAGAGATTGAAACTCCTGGTGGACCATCTGCCGCTCGTGGGGGGCTCCCCCTCCGGAGGCGGCCTGTACTGCGAGCTCTCGGGCTCGGGTGAGGAGACCTTGAATCGCGCTCAGCCCGGTCTCAGCGGTTTGCACGTAGCTTATTCCCTGGTTGATATTTTTGGAGACCTGAGTGAGGCTGCGCAGCTGGGCCCCCATCTTACTGGAGATGCTCAGCCCAGCGGCGTCATCTGCCGCTCCGTTGATGCGCCGTCCGCTGGAGAGGCGCCGCAGGGTGGAAAGGGTCGATTGTTCGATGCGCCGCAATTGGGATTGGACCCCCAGTCGGGGTGCGTTGTTATTCAGGGTGATCATACTATTCCCGTTATTACTTCGGGAGGCGAAGGGTCGTGGGCACCCTTTTTTCCCCCTTTATGGCATCGGTGAGATTTTGGGGAACTTGAGCAGAAAGGGAGCGGGCAAAAAAAAACGCCCAACCGCGTGGTTGGGCGTTTTCTTATCGACTAAATGGAGCGGGAAACGAGATTCGAACTCGCGACCTCAACCTTGGCAAGGTTGCACTCTACCACTGAGTTATTCCCGCTCAGGGACTGGCCTTTTAGGGTTTATCCGGAAGGCTGTCAAGGCTTCTGGCGCGGTTGTGGGGGGCTGACGTCCTTTTTTCCGTGGAGTGGGTTTTCCCCCTTGCCAAGGCCCTCGGGGATCTGCGAAATCAGCAGACACAGCATGAAAAAACACACCCCCATTATGGAGCCGCGTCTTGGCTCTGCCCGAAGCGATGATGTGACGGACCTGAACTCGGCGGAGATCTCCGCTCGAAGAGCCCTCGCCATGGCCATGATCGACCTGGGCCGGGCCGCAGATCCTGCGCAGGCCTTCGCTCGAAATAAGGACGTGATCATGACGTCCTTGATTCTTTTGGGGAGGGGGGATGAGGCGAAAAAGCTGGCCGCCACGTACGGTGTGACGGCCCCTCTTGAATCAGACTCTTCTTCTTAAACCGCTTCCACGATGGTTGAAGACAGCCCTGCGTAGTTTTGCAGGTGGGCTTGTCGGCTGGACTTCAGCTGGTGGGCGATCTCGCTGTATTGTTCTTCACGATTGGTGTCGGTGTAATACTGCTTGGGACAGAGGAGGTTCTCGTCTCCGTTGTTGATGCCGGGGATGGCGCTGGCCACTTCGTAACCAAAGGTGGTGTCCTCGCCCCACTTAATCGTCTCGTCCACGATGCCCTGAATCACCGCTGAAGAGTGGCGGATCTTAACCTTTTTGGAATGCTCGCTTCCATCGGGTCCACCGACCCAGCCGGTGTTCATCAGGAAAACATCCACGGGACGCTCGGTGAGGAGCTCGAGGAAGCGGTTGCCTTGATCACGGTGCAAGAGCGGGAAGAAGGGGTTGGTTCCTGGAACACGAAGCGCTTTGCCTGCTTCTTCCACACCGCCGGCGGAGGTGCCTTTGGTCTCCCCAAGCATAAAGTAGGCTGCGGCCTGCTCTTTGGTGAGCCGTGCGACGGCGGGGATGATGTTCTCGTTGCGGTTGAGGATAAGGATGAAGTCTACTTCGGAGAGCTCGCGGGGATCTCCTGCTTCGCTGAGCAACTCAAAGGGGAAGGTCGCCCGGCCATTTTGGGTGTAGTCGCCGTTATAAAAATCAACCTTGCCCTGGGAGTCAACGGCGACGTTTTCGAGGAACGCGGCCGGGTTGGTGACGGCCTGATAGATCATCGGCTCGGAGGCTTCGTTTAAGCCAAAGGTCTTGGCGAAGCAGCCATTCTCGGTGCCGAGGATTTTGCCGCCGGGCATCAGCGCCACGAAGTCGTCCTGGACCGGTCTGGAGTCGTTCTGCTTGCTGAAGGTGGTGGTGGTTTTTCCTGTGCCGGAGAGTCCAATAATGAGCCCAACCTTATTGCCGCCGGGGACGGGGATGATTTTGCAACCCGCGTGCAGGGAGAGACCGCCCTGTTTGTAGATGGAGTTGTTCCACATGCGCAGGCCGCCTTTTTTGGATTCACCAAAATAGTCGGAGTTCATGACGCGGGTGATCTTGTTTTCGAGGTCGACGGTGATGAGTCGGTCGTTGGGATAGCCCGGGGCGGGGAGGTTGGGGGTGTAGATGACATTGAGCTCCGGCTCAAAGTGACTGAACTCCTGGGCCGAGGGGGTGAAGTAGAGCTGCTGTTGCATCGCCGCGATGTTGGCGTTGGTCTTCTCGATGGTGAGTCGCGCTGCGGTGCGGGTCATGGGATCGGGCCCAATGAAGCCGTCGATGACCAGCATGTCCTGCTGAGCGATGTACTCGTTTTGACGTTGGGCGACTTCTTCGGCCGCGGCGCGAGAGATGGTCTTGTCGGAGTGGTTTTCGGGGGAGTCCGTGACGATGAAGGTGGAGGCCTTGGAACGGGCTTTGACTTTGACGGTGACGTTGTAATTGCCAAACTCTGTGAGCTGCGCGTTGGGCATGTTTGCCACCATAGTGCGCAGGTCTTGGGGATCGGGGTTGGCGATCACGCTTTTGGGGTTTACCACCAGATTTTGAATCGAATTAAATGCCATAGCCACGGTTCCTTTCAGTAGGGGGCAGGGTACCACTTATGGTTGTCTTCGGGTCAACGGTTTCAGGGTTAAACCCGAGGGTTGAATGAATGAACATACTCAGGGTGTCAACGACTTTTCGCGCTAATTAGGGGTTGGACAAAGGAGAAAAAATCATCGATTAGCCATGGAGGGTCGTTCGTTGGCGTTAGGTGGGCGGAGGCTCGATTGCAAAATGGGGAGGGGGCAGGCAGAAGGAGCATTTTGATGCGTATCATATCGTGGAATGTAAACGGGCTGCGGGCCTGTGTTCGCAAGGGGTTTCTCGATTGGTTGGCCAAAAGTGAGGGGCAGATCGTGGGGTTGCAGGAGGTGCGCGCCCGCTCGGAGCAGCTCTCTGTTGACGCGCGTGAGCCCGAAGGGTTTCACACCGCTTTCTTTCCGGCGGAGCGGCCGGGCTACAGTGGCGTTGGATTTTATGCCCGGACGCAGCCCGATGAACTCATCACCACCATGGGCCAGGAGGAGTTTGACGCCGAGGGGAGGATGCAGCTGGCTCGCTGGGGGAAGCTCTGGGTGGCCAACGTCTACTTCCCAAACGGCAGCGGGAAAAACCGCGATAACAGTCGGATCCCTTTTAAATTAAGCTTCTATCGGCGCCTCTTTGAGATGCTGGAGGAGCGGCGTCAGGCCGGTGAGCCTGTGCTGGTGCTGGGG
Organism: Myxococcota bacterium; assembly: GCA_036230545.1. Classification (GTDB taxonomy): domain Bacteria; phylum Myxococcota; class XYA12-FULL-58-9; order XYA12-FULL-58-9; family JABJBS01; genus CAXGXL01. Next base: position 21,136 of record JAZAIZ010000177.1, on the reverse strand, counting down.
GATTTTAACACCGCGCATCGTGACATTGATCTGGCGCGGCCCCGGCAAAACCGTGAAACCAGTGGGTTTCGGCCTGAGGAGCGGGAGGAGTTGGACCGCTGGCTTGAGGCCGGATGGGTGGACACCTTTCGGCATTTTCATCCCGATCAGGAGGGTATGTATTCGTGGTGGAGCAACCGGGCCGGGGTGCGGGAGCGGAACGTGGGGTGGCGTATTGATTATATCCTCGCCTCCGAAGGGGCGCTCCCCTTTATTCGGGACGGGTTTATTCTCACCGATGTGATGGGCTCCGATCATTGCCCCATCGGAGTAGAGGTGCGTCCTGAACTCTTCACCTGAGGAGGGGACCCTCAGGGGGTGTCGAGCCCGGCCATGCTGGCTTTTCGTTTGATGGTTTTGTTGGTGGGGAAGCGCTTAAGCCCGGCTTTCAGCAGCTCTTTGGCGGCCGTGTCCCGGTCGCAGCTGACGTGGAGTTTGTAGCCCAGCAGAATGAGGGCGGGCGTCCATTCACGGTGCTGCAGGGCGTGGGTCACCAGCTCACAGCCTCGCTCAGCGTCCTTGCCCTGTTCATAAAAGAGTTGAGCGGCCACAGCGGTGGGTTCACCGGCGGAAGGCCATTGCTCCATGGCGCTGGTCAGGACGTTCCAGCCTCGCTCCTCCTGGCCCGCCAGCACAAGTGCCCGGGCGAGGTGGGCCTGGGAGGCGGGGTTGTTGGACGCTTTAACCTCGCTCCTGGCGGCCTGCAGCATGTCGGTTTCCACCAGTTGGGTTTGGTCTAGCACCTGATTAAGGATGGGATAGTAGACCTCGGCGAGCCACAGGGGGGTGCTGAGGCTGAGAATATAGCGGTAGTAACCCCGGGCGATCAGGTAATAATCGGCGCGCTGGGCGGTTCTGGGGGTCATGATCTCGGTTCGAATCAGCTTGGCGGGATGCCCGCCGATGGTGGTGTCGACGGGGTCTAGAATTTTGACACCGCGTGCGTCGTTGTATTCGAGCTGGGAGGCGAGATCGATCTCAATGAATTGGGTGGTGGCCTCTTCAAGGTTGATGAGGGCAGTCTCCAGGGAGGTCTCCAGTCCCACCACCACGCCCGCTCGGTTGTGAAAGGCGTGGGTCTCCGAGCGGGGGTTGCGTCGAGAGACGAGTTCATACCAGCGTTGGGGGACCGGGACTGAGAGGCCATTTCGGGCAAAGTATCGGTGGTTGTCGAGGGGGCCTGGGCCGGCTCCGGAGATGCTCGCACCGGCGATGAGCAGAAACACCAGGCCCAGGAGGGCTACCTTGGCGCTGAGGAAGGTGTGCCGGGGCTGGAGCAGACGGGCGGGGAGAAAGAGCGCCACGAGCACCCCGGAGGCGAGGCCGCCGAGGTGAGCCCAATTGTCGACGCCGGGCATGGCGATGCCGAAATAGAGTGCGAAGATGGAGTAGGGGATGACGCTCCCGATGAAGTAGCGTCGGTAGCGGTCCGGCAGGATCGCGCGGTAGCGAATCCCGAAGACGGCGCAGGCTCCCCACACGCCAAAAACCATCCCGCTGGCGCCGCAGCTGACGCTGGGGTTGATAAGGGTGGAGAGCGCTGTGGCGCCCACCGCGGAGGTGATGAGGATCAGCGCGTAATCCAGTCGACGAAACATCGCTTCGGCCGGGCCACCGAGGTTGAAGAGGAAGAGCGCGTTCACCCCAAGATGCCATCCGGACACGTGCAGGAGGTTGGCGCTGAGCAGGCGCCACCATTGGCCCAATTCGACCATTAGCGAGAGGCTCTTGGCGCCCTTTTGCAGGAGCGTCTCCGTGGAGGTGAGAGGCTCCTGCCAGAAGAAGTAGGTCCCGCAGAGCATGGCCATGACAAGGAGGGTCAGCCAGGGCGTGCGCTCGAAGCTGAAGTGCCGCCGGAAGGTGATGGGGCCGGTTTGATAAAGGCCGCGAAACACTTCGAGTTCATTGGCGGGGACAAAACGCTCGCCGGTGATTACCGGAAAGCAGACCTCAGTGTGGGGGCCAATCTCCCCCCGGCGCACCAAGCGCTCAAACTCCTCAAGGGTCATCTCTTCCGGGATTGAGAGCTCGTCTTTGCGAATGAGGATCATAGCTTCTCCTGGCCGTTGAGGGGATAGGAATGCAGGGGGTGATACACGGCGCCTTCAGGGCCAAGCTCGCTGGTGTAGAGGGTCAGGAGCGGAGCGTTCGGCCCGGGCTCCTCGCAGAGGGGGCCAAAGGGGACATCCTGTTGCCCCTGCAGCCAGGGAGTGAGTGGTGTGGGGGGCTGGCCCCGTGGGCGTCCTTTGACTCGGGCGAGGGTGATGTGGGGGTGGCGTCGGCGGGTTTCGGGGGCGAAGCCAAGGGGGAGGCAGAGCTCGTCGAGGTGTGTGCCAAGTTGCTGCAGGCTGGAGACCCCCTGAACGATCTCCGCGAAGACAGCCCGGGGGGCGGTGGGGCTGGGAAATGCGCCGACGCCTCGGGCGTGCACGGTGGGGAGGGTGACTCTGGATGCAAGCTCCTCGAGGTGTTCGGTGAGCTGGTGCAGCTGCGCGTCGGTGGTATCGCCGAGAAACTTAAGGGTCAGGTGCAGGTTGGATTCAGGGGTGGGGCGCAGGGGGCAGGTCGCCGCGAACTCCGAGTCCATCAGATGCAGTTGTACGCGCAGCAGGGCCTGGCGGGTGGCCGGGGGGATGGGGAGGGCGATGAAGCATCTGGGCATCTGGAATCCGTGTGTTCTCTGTGACGGTATACCACCGCGAGCGGGAGCAAAAGGGCGTGGGTGACGTTCGGGGCTGTCCGAGCGGTGGTGTGTCCTGAAACCCTTATTCTAAAGGGATATCTGATGCAATGCGTTGTTTTGTTCGGTTGACCGGTGGGGGACAACGGGGTAATCAGGCGCCCATGAATGAGACAGGTTATCAAGTGTTTGAAGAACTCGGGAAGCGTGACCACGAGCAGGTCATCTTTTGCCGGGATGAAGTAAGCGGATTGCGAGCAATCATCGGAATTCACAACACCGTTTTGGGCCCGGCCCTCGGGGGCTGCCGGATGTTCCCCTACGCGAGTGAGCGTGATGCGCTGATTGACGTCCTGCGGCTGTCGCGCGGGATGACCTACAAGGCGGCGGTGGCGGGGCTGAACCTCGGTGGCGGCAAGGCTGTCATTATTGGCGACCCCAAAGCCGACAAGAGTGAGATTCTGTGGCGGGCCTTTGGTCGCTACCTCGAAGGGCTGGGAGGGCGCTATATTACCGCCGAAGATTCTGGCACCACCATGGAAGACATGGAGATGATTCGTTTGGAAACCCGGCATGTTACGGGGATCTCCCGCTCGGTGGGCGGGTCTGGAGATCCTTCGCCGGTGACGGCCTTTGGGGTGTTCTCGGGCATGAAGGCTGCGGTGGAAGAGCGCTTTGGTCGTTCCGACTTTCGCGGTTTGAAGATTGCGGTTCAAGGGGTGGGCCACGTGGGTTATCACCTGGTGGGACACCTGGTGGAGGCCGGGGCTCGGGTGGTGGTGGCGGATATCGATCTTGAGAACGTCCGTAAAGCAGTGACCGACCACGGCGTTGAGGCGGTCTCCCCGGATGAAATTTACGATGTGGACTGCGATGTCTTCGCTCCCTGCGCCATGGGCGCGATCGTTAATGAGGAGACCATTCCTCGTTTGAGCTGCAAATTGATCGCGGGGGCGGCCAACAACCAGCTTCGGGACGAGGCCACCGACGCGCTCATGTTGGGGGAGCGAAAAATTCTCTATGCTCCTGATTTTGTTATCAATGCGGGAGGCTTGATGAACGTGGCCAAGGAGCTTGAGGGCTACAACCAGGAGCGGGCCCTGAATCAGGCGGCGAGCATCTACTCGATCATGAAGAGGGTGCTTGAGCGCGCAAACAAGCACAATATCCACACCTTCCGGGCGGCGAACAACCTCGCCATGGATCGCATTGAGCTGGTGGGACAGGTACGAAGGACCTGCACCGGTCGTTGAATTACCCCTCTTTATAAGGTCATGAAACGCTGCAAACACCGGTTTTCCGGGCTTTGCTAAAGAAATGACAAATATTATCAGTAACTTAAAGGCCCTTTTTCTTGAAAAACCATCCTCCACAGCCACGCTTTGATACTTAGAAAAGCGTTGACGTTTTTGAAACGAGAATGGTACACCTGCATTCCCAAATTTTCGGATATGCCCTCAATGGGCAAAGGGAGTTGGAATCCGGTGTCATCTGGAAACGCTTGGCAGTTGTTTCTGAGAAGACCGACGATTGAACATTGGTTAGAAATGGTTAATCGCAGGATTGGGTCCTTGATTAACTCTAGCCAAATAATCCGCAGCTGCTCATGGATGGAGGAAGCGTCTCCACAGTGTGGCTTTAACGTGGGGAGAACCGCGTGCGAATAAATGCCCTTGTTAGTGCCGTCCTATTAATCCTGTCTTTTACACCCCCCGTATTTGCGGCGGCTGACTCCGGTGAGCCGGCAGCCCAGGATCCTGTCTCTGAGCAGGTTACTGAGGAAGTTCCGAACAAAGAAGCGGTTGCCGAAGCGGCACCCGCCGCCCTTCCCGAGTCTCAGGAGGCGCCCGCAGCTGCAGTCGTTGCCGAGGAAGACTCCGAGAAGAAAGACACCAAGCCATGGAGTGCCGGTGTCTCGATGGGCCACAACATTGGAACTGGCACCTTTGTGAGCGGTCCCTCTGGAGATTATTACGACGATGTCACGCAGTCCTGGGGCTTTAGCGGGACCTACCGCTTTGATGTCCTCGGGCACAAGCTCTCCGCCCGCGCAGGGTGGGGACTTGGAATGGCGTTGACGACTCCCAACAACCCCGTGGGGCAGCGGGTCTTTCTTCGAGACCTTTCGCTGCGGGTGGCCGATGGCTCAATTTACAAGGATGAGTTTACGGGCATTAACCTGAGCGGCAGTCTCTCTCTTAGTCTGCCTACCTCACCGGAGAGCATCCACGCCGAGAAGTGGAGCGTTTTGGGGACGTCCTTTGGAGTCTCGCGTAAATTTGGTGGTCTTAGCCTGAGCTATAACTTTGGCTTCACCAAATACTTTTATGGGTCCAATGTTCGAGTGGCGATGAGCTCGCAGGTGCGGGAGGCGGAGCAGGCGGTAGCTCAAGCGGACGCAGCGCTCTGTAGCCTGGGCAAGGACGCCAACGATGAGGATGTCTATCGCTGTCACCGCGGTGGCCCTAACGCTGATTTCAGCATTCGAAATGGGTTCAGCGCTTCTTATGCTTTCACCGAGCATCTCGGCTTGAGTTATTCGGTGGGCCTCACCAATCGACGCAATCTCAACAACTATCCTGATAGCGACGAGCTGCAGGCGGACAACGCTCAAAACGACCGCGGCGGTTCGGACAGCTTCTCCACCTCCATTGATTTGTCTTACGATATTACGGGCCAGCTGGGGGACGCGGTGGACCTGCCCTTCAGCCTTAGCGCTTCCATGGGGATTTCAACGGCTCACGGCGTCTGGCGTGCAGACCAGAAGTCGATCCGCTGGCCGCTCTTCTACAACTCGCTCGGCACCGATGTTGGCTATGCGAGTGCTATCCCCGATAACGAAGACAAGGGTGGCGACGTGAACAACATCGCGTCCAACTTTGGTGGCTTCGGATTCAGTCTGTCAGGAACGTTCTAATATGAGAATCAACAATCGTTTAAGTGGTACCCACACTGAGAGGAAGATGATGTTCAATCAGGTGAGCAAATTGGCTGGGGGAGCGTTGGCTCTCGTACTGGCAGGACTCATGGTTGTCGGCTGCGCCGCAGACATGGGCGATGTTAATCTAGTTCAACCCAACTACGTGAAGAAGTCTGATTTACTGGGCAAGACCTGGTATTATCGACGGACTGTCGTAGACGCCCCCGAGACCCAGCGCCCCTGGCTGGCCATCGGTACGGGCGATTTATTCACGATTCAGCGGATCCGCTGGGAAGTTCAGGCCAATAAGTTAATCGGTTATTCGGATTACGAGTGGGTGGCTGGCAGTGAGGAGGGCTCTGAAGAGGGCGCGACCCTCAGTGAGTATGGCAACCCCATCGTCATGTTCCCTATCACCACGCACTTCGACATCGCGCGCCGTTATAACAGCGCCAACGGAGAGCCCACCAACGTCATCGCGGAGAACTCCAGCGATCGTTTGTGGAACGAGCGTGAGTATATGCGGGTAGATTGGGGCACGAACATCCTCGGTCACAACCCCTTCATCCTCGACGTCTCCTTTATTCCGGTGACCAACAGTCGTTTGATCACCGAGGGCACCTCGCCCTCCAACCCCTATCGTCCTCGAGTGCATCCCGAGACCGGTTATTTTGACGTGGTCACAGCGCACACGATGATCCCCGATTGGTATCAGTGTCTCTACGAGTATGGCTTCTCCTGGTTTACCTGTGGTTCCGGTGAAGCCCGGGTTCGCCACTCTTTTATGGAGATGGATCAGGAAGAAGCGGCGGGTTACCAGCCCTTGAATTACCCTGACTCGGTGCCTGTGGTTGACAGCAGCGGCAATGAGATCGTGGACGCCGAGACTGGTGAGGTTCGACGTACCAAGATTTGGGAGCGCTTTGGTTATTACCGTCTCGAGCGCCTGACCTATGATAACTATCGTTCGTTGACCGAGAGCGGTCGCATGAACCGAATCATCCGTTTCAACATCTGGGAGAAGAGCGTTGACTCTCAGGGCGCTGAGATCCCCTACACTCTGCGTACCCCAAAGCCTATCACCTATTACCTCAACTGGGATTTCCCAGCAGACCTGGTGGACACCGCCAAAGAGGTGGCTGAAGAGTGGAACGGCGTGTTCAAGCGTCTGGTAGCCGAACTTCAGGGCAAGAACATCGCCGATGTCCCGGACATGTTTGTCTTGAAGCAGAACAGCTGCTCCACCGACAATCTGACCGCCTACTTTGCCGAGCATGGCAGCGTTAAGAAGCTGGTGGCCAATGAGGTGGGTGCGGCTATGACGGACGCCAACCTGGCAAATTATTGCTCGGCGGCTGAGTATTTCAGCCGCGCAGCAGAGATTAAAGATGTCTTTGAGTGGCAGCAGGCCGGTGACGCCCGCTTCAATATGCTCAATTGGATTAATAAGGTCTCTCCGGCGGCTTTCTCGGGTTATGGCCCGATGCTGGCGGACCCCGTTACGGGGATGAACGTTGTGTCCACGGCGAACCTCATGGGCTACACCATTAATCACGCCGCTGCTCGCGCTCGAGATTATATCGATTACGAGAACGGCGACCTCGAGCTCAGAGACCTCATGGCGGGCAATCACATGCCTGGCCTGCAAAACAGCCCCGACTATATGCCTGGCCAAAACATGGACTCTCCCATGGACATGGAAGAGATGAATGAGATGGCTCAGCAGATGGCTTCGCCGGAGCACTTCGCCAGCCTCGAGGCCCGTTTTCAAGGGCTGGGGGACTCTAAAGAGGAACTCCTGGTGGGGATCGAAAACAGCGAGCACTTTGAAGAGCGTCTTGGTCGTGTTGAGGGGACTTCCTTTGAGCACGAGCACCTGACCCGTCCCGAAGACATTGTGTTGACCTCCTTTGGCCAGTGGAAGCCCGGTGATGATATCACTGATGAGCACTTGGAGAACGCTTCCTTTATCAAGAACTCTCGGATGCAGAAGCATCAGCAGCTCGGGTTTGCCAAGCGACTTCAAGAGCGCACCTTCTGCCCGATGGCTAACCTTGATGACGCGCTGGTGGGTCTCGCCAAAGAGCTGAAAGACAAGAGCCCTGAGGAGCGTTACCAGATTCTTCGGAGCCGGATCTTTAAGGCAGTGGCTCTGCACGAGATTGGTCACAACATTGGTCTGCGGCACAACTTCGAGGCTTCTTACGACGCTTTGAACTACAATCGGGCGTTCTGGGACATTGAGACCGCAAACATCACTGAGGAAGACAAGCTCGAGCAGCATCAGCCCGAGTACAAATACAGCTCCATCATGGATTATCACGGTAAGATTAACGGTGATTTCCGTGGGCTGGGTCTCTATGACGAGGCCGCCACCAAATTTGGTTATGGTCAGCTTGTGGAGGTCTTCGAGGACACCACCATGGACGCGGGCAAGTCGCTGCGGAAGTGGAACTTTCAGAACGATTATAAGAAGATTCCCGCGTACATGGGCTCCGTTGACACGTTTTATAACCGAAACAACGTGAGCTTTGATTGGACTGACTCCGACGAGCGCATCGTTGCCAACGTTGACGACATTGAAGCCAACGAGGTTCCTTACCTCTTCTGCTCCGATGAGTACGCCGGACGGACCCCTACCTGTAATCGCTTTGACTTCGGAGCGAATTATCGGGAGCTGCAAGCGGCTCGTTACGTTCGTTATAAGAACTACTTCATCTTCTCGAACTACCTGAACGGTCGAATTGAGTTGCCCTCGTGGGCCTTGATGGGGCGCTCTTACCGATACTTCCGTGAGATTATCACCGCGTATCAGTATATGTACCTCTACCGCAGCACACAGGATGAGATGTTTGACGGAGCCAGTTTCTTTGAGACTGACCTGGGGCAGGACATGGCGACGGCCGTAGGGAATGGGATCAACATGATGGCTGAGGTCATCGCGATGCCGGAGCCCGGACGTTATTACAAATGCACCAACGATGACGGCAACGTCTTCTACTACCCCAGCAATATGGTCTCCTACAGCGCTCTGGAGCAGCCAGACCCCACCAACCACGTGGGCTATGGCCTCGACCGTGAGACCTGTGTCTTCGCGGACACCAACCGTGACGGCGTTACTGACGACAGCGTGGTTCCTGTTCTTGGACAGGTTCAACCTCTCTTCCTTGACCTCACCGATGATTTCGTCACTTGGGGTTGGAAGTATATCGGAACCTATTGGGACAAGATGTATGCGATTCGCGAGTTGACCGACCCTTGGGCTCGTTTTTACCGGGTGAACTCGGCTGAGGATTGGCGAATGTACTCAGTGAGTCCTTACCGTCTCTACAGCAAAGAGATTCTGGGCATCATGAGTGGCCTGATTCAATACGACCGCAAGTCTTTGGCGACTGTGGTGGACGTGACCGATGACCGGATTAATCTGCAGCCCAAGCGGGTGGTGGATTTGACTCGTTCTCTGGAAACCAGCGCTCAGGCCCCGGCTGCGGGTGAGACTGCGCCGGTGATTATCCCTGCGCTGGCACGAAACCTTCAGCGTACGGCGATGCTTTATGGGATGGCGCTCTTGACGTCGCCCCTGGACAGCACCCTTGACTTCGCCAAGCACACCCGGGTTGTTCTCGACGGTGGCTACGATGACGTCGGTGATTTTGAAGCGAGCCTCTGTGGTGGCGGTACCAACTCCTGGACCTGCGGTCAGATCGCTGGCTGTGAGTGGGATGCAACCGCGCTTACTTGCAACGACCCTGTTGGTACATTGACGACCGCCTCCTGCACCATCCCGGTGTCGGGCAAGGTCTTCAAGGCCAAGCAGAATCAGGATGGCTACAACATCGCTTACGACCTGGTAACCGAGTGCGCTGCGGCTGCAGAGTACCTGGAAACCCACGAATATGAAGATGTTCGAGTGGCTTATGATGCCTGGCAGGCAGCGCGGGATGACTTCTCCGGCGCCGCTGACCCGGTGGCTGCCCAGGCAGATATTGACGCCAAGCGAACGATTTATCGTGATAAGTCTCGGGATTGGAGCAAGGCTCGCAATACCCTGACTGTGAATGAGCAGCTGCTGCAATACACGCGACTGGTTCATCTAATCTACGAACACGGGGCAGAGCTCTAAGCCGGAGATGATGATGACGACGAAACCAAGAAATGCATTCTTTAATTTGGGAGTGAACTCAATGCGTACTCAGTTTACAAAGCTGATGATGGTAGCAGCCCTGATGGGCGGCCTGGTCGCCTGTAACGGAGAGGTGGTTGATATTGACCGCACCGGGCCAGACAAGGTGTCCAAGGAAATTTTTAAGGGTGAGTGGTATTTTCGCCCGGTGATCGTTGAATCGCAATATGCTGATTCCCTCCTCTTCGAGGGGCTGGAAGGCGACATGGAGCGGATTCGCTGGGTTATCGAAGAGAAGGCGCTTGTTGCGTACCGATCTTACGAGCTTCTTGAGGGCGCTGAACTTGACACCACCGGTGGCGAGTTTCATGGCAACCAGGTTGCGATTTTTCCCATCAAACGACACTTTGATGTTCTCCGTGAGTACAACAAGTCTACCGGTGAGCAAAGCAACGTTCTGGTAGAGGACACCTCTTCCCGGCCGTGGCACCAGCGAGACCACATGTTTGTTGACTGGTCGACGAATATGCATTGGGACCACTATGCTCTTGATGGCGCCATCACGGCTTATGCTGCTGCTGGGCACTTCATTCAGGAGCAGGCGGTGGACAGCCCCTGGCATCCGGAAGTCACCGAGACCAACATTAATGTGGTGGGAGAGTATTTCTTTCAGCCGGATTATATGAACTGTCTCTACACCACCGGTTATGACTGGCTCTCCCTGCTGAACTGCCCCTCCACCAATGGCAAGATGAAGCTCTCCTTTATGAAGGTTCCCGAGAGTGATTATGTGGCGTTAAACTTCCCCGATTATGTTCCTTACCTGGACCAGAATGGTAAGCCCCTCCAGGAGTGTTCGGAGGTCGACGCGACCAACTGTAGCGCCGAGCAGCAGGGGATGTTTCAGAAGTTTGGTTTCTTTCGGACCGAGCGTCGTAAATACGACCCCAAGTATCAATTCACCCGTGACGGTCGGATGTATGTGGCAAACCGCTGGAACATCTGGAAGAAGTCTCGGGACGCGCAAGGGGACGTCATTCCCATGCAAAAGCGTCTTGAGGGCGAGATTGTCTACCACACCAACGTCGATTTCCCTGTGGACAGCGACATTTGGGATGGCACCAACAAGCTGGTTGAGGACTGGGACAAGAGTTTTCGAAAGACCGTCCTAAGCCGACGTCAGCTGGAGAACCCAGCAGCGACTCTTGACAGCATCAACCCCATTTTTGTTCTCAAGGAAAACAGCTGTACGGTTCAGAAGGCCACCAGCTATGCCACTGCCCACAAGCATCAGGATACCCTGAGCTCCTATGGCATCACCGAGATCGTGAAAGGCAACCTCAAGCGTGCCTGCGCGGTGCTTGAGCACGTGAGCAAGGGCGACTTCACCTGGGAAAAGACCGCGGACCTTCGTCACAGCTTTTTCCACTGGGTGGACACTCCTCAAAATGGTCCTCTGGGCTATGGCCCCTCCTCGGCTGACCCTATCTCTGGTGAGTTGATCTCTGCCAACGCCAACATCTACGGTGCTTCCATCGACCGACTCTCCGCCTATGCTGCGGACATTGTTGAGTTGATGAACAACGACATCGATATGGCGAATATGGTGAACGGGACCCACGTGCGTGAGCACATGAAGTCTCATCGTTTTAACACCGACATCCCCGATGCGCAGGCTCGACACGCTGGCTTTGACCTCGAGAAAATGGAGCGCATGAATCGTGAGTTCCGCGCTCAAAATCACATGGAGCGATCGTTCAACAGCGCAGCTCCTGAGAAGATGGCTAAGGGTGCCCTGCGGGTGAACATTAACGCTCCCGCGATGACCCCTGAGATGCGGGAGATGGCCACGGCGACCTCTCGCGCCAAGCTGCAGCGCTTGCGTGGTTCTCGTATCGACCGAGAGCTGCTCACCAGCGATGAGCATCGTCGTGGTATCCTTGGACCGGACGGTTTCCAGCCTGGTGTGGGAACCTCCAACGGCGCCCGGGACTTCAGCGCCCTTGATTGGACCATGGACGAGTTTGGTTATCAGAAGGCTATGGACGCTTTTGAGAAACGACTGGCTGAAGACACCATTCTGCTTGAAAGTTGGGCTGATGAGGGCATGGCTTCCATGGCCCTTGAGCTGAAAGACATGAGCTGGGAAGAGATCTACAGCTTCATGCGTGAGAACATCTACCGCGGAGTTATGGCGCACGAGGTGGGACACACCATCGGGCTTCGTCACAACTTCGAAGGCTCCATGGATCCTCTGAACTTCCACCACTCCTTCTGGGACCATTACGATGTGCAGAAGGAGAAGATTCAATACGTGGATGACAACGAGGAGCCCACTAAAGCAGAGCGTCTGATGTACTCCACCATCATGGATTACGATGCTCGTTTTTATGCCGACTCCTTTGAGGGCATTGGCCCTTATGACAACGCGGCGATTCACTTTGGTTATGGCGAGATGGTTGAAGTCTTTGATGGAGATTTTGCGGCCCTGGGTTATCAGAGCCTCCTCTTCCTCAATAGCTACCACGACATTCCGAAGGTGTTTGATGGCAGCCTGTCGTGCCCCAGCCGCTTTGAGAACTGTCATCCCGATTACAGCATGGCGAACGCTTATTATGGTGATTATGCCAGCGCTGATGATGAGGTGACCGCGGACACCAACTACGCCCTCTATAGTCGCCACATCAACAGCTACTATAAGGACGCGTTGAAGACCACTGCGCCCAAGCCCGAGAACATCTCCAAGCGGAAGTTTGTGCCCAACGAGGTGCTCTACCAAGAGTGGAGTGATTATCACAACGATGTGGATTACGACATTCCTTACGATGAGGTTCCTTACGCCTTCTGTCCGGATGAGTATCGTTGGGAGTCCAACGTGCGATGCCAGGCATGGGACAAAGGCGCGAACATGACTGAGGTCATTCAGGACCGCGCGTTACGTCATGACCGCTACTATGTATTCTCGAACTTCAAGCGTGACCGCTTTGAGTTTGGTCTGAATCTGGGAAGCTATGCTTATCGATTGTACTCTCGCTATTTCAGCGCCATGTCTGGTGTGTACCGATACTATTTCTACGGAAATAACGGCATGGGCTATGACAAAAACGGCGACTACCTCTACCTGACGGATTTCGGTGTTGGTCGGGATTGGCAGGCATCCGCTATGGAAGGGTTGAACTACCTGGCCTCGGTGGTGAACCAGCCAGAGCCGGGTTGGCACTGTAAGAATGACGACAACACCTACGTTCACTGGGATGACGGCGAAGGCAATATTCTGCCTGGCTGCGCGGCTGGAGACGAACTGGAGATTCCCCTGGGAGTTGGTAAGAACCTACGCACCAAGTGGACTGATGAGTACAATTACAAAGTGACTCAAATCGGCACCTACTGGGATAAATATGTCGCGCTGTGGGCCATGACCTACAACGAAGGCAGTTTCTACCGGAACTTCTCGGACTGGTTTGATTCGGGCTCTTTCTCTCTCTCTTACTGGAGAAGCCTCCGACCGGAGATGGTGAAGTTCTTTGGACCGGCCATCACTGGCAAGCACGGTGACTTCTCCTGGCGTCTGGATACCGACGGTAAGTTTCTGGAGCTGCCCATTGTGGACATCTACAAGAAGCAGGAAGCCGACATCGCTGATGAAGACTACGTTCGGGACACCTCAGCCATGGACTTGCCCAAAATTGCAGGCTCCTGGAGCTGGACTTTGCGTTATTACGCGACGGTGCTCCCCATGGTTCGTTTTAACTCCATGTACGATTATACCATCGACTACTCGTCCTACGGCCGGGTTTGTCTCAATGGTTATCGGGACTGCATGGACATGGAAGCTGACCTGAACGATGACGGCACCATGGATGCCAACATCACAACCTATGTTGATCCCATCACCGGCTACACTTACCACAGCCCCGGGGTGTTGGAGAGTGACGATGCGCAGATGCAGCCCTTCACCCTCTCTGGGTTGATGGATATTGCTGAGGCGGATTACCTCACACTCAAGGCCACTGGCGGGGTAGACGAGCAGGAATTGCATCGGGCTTATCTGGAGATGAAAGAAGCGAAGGATAACTATGAGATGCACTTCGGCGCTCACATGCTGACGGAAGCTCAGGAGTATGCGGACAGCACCTATGCTCCTGCGTTGACCACGTGGCAAACTGCCAAGGCCAACTACGAGACTCTGAACTCAAGCGCTAACCGTGACGCCCTGCTGGCGGCGGAGGTGGTGCTTGAGAAGGCTGAGGCCGGCGTGAATGAGCGCGCCAGCTCGCTGGATATCATGCGAGACATGGCCTACGTCACCGAGTTTGGTGGTTAAGGCTTCTCGATAAAGAGATGATAAAAGCCCGGTGCATTTCGATGTGCCGGGCTTTTTTTTTGGCTGCTCGATTTTGTCGGGGGAAGCTGTTAAGGCCCTTGGATGATTCGTGATGCCTATTTTCAGCTTTTTCATTCCGATGCGGTGGAGTGGCTTCGACGCCTCCCCGATGAATGCCTCGACCTCGTGGTGACCGACCCTCCCTACGAGTCGTTGGAAAAGCATCGAGCAGTGGGGACAACCACCCGCTTGAGTCACAGCAAGTCCTCGAGCAATGAGTGGTTTGAGATTTTCCCGAATCATCGTTTTGAAGAGTTCTTTTCGGAGATTGTGCGAGTTCTAAAGACCGACCGGCACTTTTATCTCTTTTGCGACGCAGAGACGATGTTTGTGGCCAAACCCATCGCCGAGAAGGTGGGGCTGACTTTTTGGAAGCCCTTGATTTGGGACAAGCGTCGAATCGGGATGGGCTATCATTATCGGGCCCGTTATGAGTGCATCCTCTTTTTTGAGAAGGGCAAGCGCCGTCTCAATGATTTGGGCATCGCCGACATTCTGGAGGCACCTCGGGTCTCCACGGGCTACCCGACCGAAAAGCCGGTTTCCATTGCGGAGACACTCATTCGTCAGAGCACCGAGCCTGGTGAATTGGTGGCAGATCCCTTTATGGGGTCATCGTCTACAGGCATTGCGGCGGTGTTGAACGACCGGTCTTTCGCGGGCAACGACCTGAGTCAGATGGCTATCAACCTCGCCTATGAGCGCATGGCATCGGCGGGGGCGCAGCAAAGCGAAGACATCATTCGGCAAATCAACGTCTCTAATCAGCTTTCTCTGTTTTCCCCGGCCTCGTATCTTGAGCTGGAGGCGGCCTCGGTGGAGGCGGATCTGCCCTCGTCGTGGCTGGCCCGCGAGCGCGATGACTCGAAGGGGCCCGATTTGGAGCCGAGCTTGGCTTAGGCGGGCCCCCGTGCCATGCTTGGGGTATGGAGCGTTTTCCCCCCATAGACCTTCATGCGCTGGCGGCGCAGGAAGGGGTGGAGCTGGAGCCGGCCCTGGAGGAACTCAGGGCCATCTACGCCGACGTGGACGCCCGCAATGAGGTCAACACGAAGAGCCTTGATTTGCCCTGCCATCGCGGGTGCGATGCCTGCTGTCACGAGAGCGTCTTTTTAACCCCGCTGGAGTTTTTCGGGGCCTGGGATTGGATTCAGCAGAACCTTGAGGCAAACGAGCGCGAGCGCATCATCGAAAAGGGCCTGGCTCTCTATGCGGAGAATCAGGCGGTGATTGAGGCCTTGAGTGGGCCAGTGCCTGAGGGGGAGTCAGATCACTTTAAGCTGGCCTCACAGCTGCGTTATCGCTGCCCCATTTTGGGGGAGGATGGCGTTTGTCGGGTGTATCCGATGCGGGAGCTGCTGGCCCGACTTTTTGGGTGCAGCTTTAATGCGGAGGGCGGGGTGTATGGATGCGATCTGGTGGGGGAGCACCTGGCGGGAAAGGTGGTGACCCTCCTGCCGACCCAGGGCACCGCCGCGCGCTTGAAGCGGCTCCCCTTAAGCGAGGGGCGGCAGGTGTACCCTTATTATATCCATTGGCTCTACGGGGAATGACCCGCCGTGGGGCTTAGAGAATGTAGCGGCTGAGGTCTTCGCTCTCTAAAAACTCCGAGAGGGTGCTGGTGACGAAGGGTTGATCGATGGAGACCTCTTCGTTGGTGCGCTCAGGGCCGTGGAAGGAGAGGTCTTCGAGGAGCTTCTCCATGACCGTGTGCAGGCGTCGAGCGCCGATGTTTTCGGCCCGGGTGTTGGCCTCGGCGGCGATGCGGGCGACCTCCTGGAGCCCCTCTTCGGTGAAGTCGAGGTTAACCTTTTCGGTGTGCAGGAGCGCCTTGTATTGAATGGGCAGGGCATTTTGAGGTTCCCGCAGGATTTGCAGGAGCTCTTTCTCGCCGAGGGCGTCGAGCTCGACGCGAATGGGGAAGCGTCCCTGAAGCTCGGGGATGAGGTCGCTGACCTTGCTCACATGGAACGCGCCGGCGGCGATGAAGAGGATGTGGTCGGTTTTGATTTGACCGTATTTGGTGGTGACCGTGGAGCCCTCGACGATGGGGAGGATGTCCCGTTGGACCCCTTCGCGGGAGACTTCGGGGCCCTGGCCGCCACCGCGCTTGGCGATTTTGTCGATCTCGTCGAGGAAGACGATGCCCGAGTTTTCGGCGCGCTCAAGGGCCTCTTTGACGACCTGGTCTTGATCGATGAGCTTGTGGGCCTCCTCCTGAGTGAAGATTTCCATGGCCTCAGCCACGGTTACGCGGCGTTTGCGGGTTTTGTTTTTGCCGCCCATCATCTGGCCCATCATGTCCTGAATCTGCATGCCCATGTCTTCCATCCCCGAGTTGGAGAAGACCTGCATGGTGGGCATGGACTTTTCGACGGTGTCGACGTCAACCTCACGCTCGTTCAGGCTCCCGGAGCGCAGCATGCGGCGCATGGCCTCGCGGCTGGTGTCGTCGCTTGCGGGGGCTTGCTCGTCGTTTTGCTCGTATTGGGGCGTGGCGGGGCGGGGCAGGAGGGCATCGAGGACACGCTCTTCGGCGTTGGCTTCGGCGCTGACCATCACCCGCTCTTTGGCCTCCTCTCGTACCATCTGGATGGCGTTTTCGGCGAGGTCGCGGATCATGGAGTCGACATCGCGGCCGACGTAGCCAACCTCGGTGAATTTGGAGGCCTCGATTTTTATGAAGGGGGCGTGGGCGAGCTTGGCCAGACGACGGGCGATTTCGGTCTTGCCTACGCCGGTGGAGCCGATGAGGATGATGTTTTTGGGGGAGATCTCATCCCGGAGTTCTTCGGGGACGCGCTGTCGGCGCCAGCGATTTCTCAGGGCGATGGCGACCGCGCGTTTGGCCTTGTCCTGGCCGACAATGAAGCGGTCCAGTTCGCTGACGATTTCACGGGGAGTAAAAGAGCTATCGGGTGTGTGTGTGGACATGGTGCTTACTCGTGGTTGCCCAATTCCTCAAAGATGAGGTGGCTGTTGGTGTAGATGCAGAGTTCGGCGGCGATTTGCATGGCCTCGGTGGCGATCTCGCGGGGAGCGAGTTCGCTGTGGCTAAGGAGGACCCGGGCCGCAGAGAGGGCGAAGTTGCCGCCGGAGCCGATGGCTACGGCCCCGTGGTCGGGTTCGATGACGTCACCGGTGCCCGAGATAAGAAGGGTCTTCTCGGTGTCGGCGATTAAGAGCATGGCTTCGAGCCGGCGCAGGGCTCGATCGGTGCGCCAGTCTTTGGCGAGCTCCACCGCGGCGCGGGTGACGTTGCCGTGGTAGTCTTTGAGCCTGGCTTCGAAGCGCTCAAAGAGGGTGAAGGCGTCGGCGGTGGCGCCAGCGAAGCCGGCGATAACTTTGCCGCCGTAGAGTCGCCTTAATTTGGATGCGCCGTGTTTGACGACGGTGTTGCCCAGGGTCACCTGGCCGTCGGCGGCGATGACAACCTGGTTGCCCCGGCGTACTCCGAGGATGGTGGTTCCGCGCATGCTCTCTGATGCCATTTTGTGTACCTCTCTAGGGGTAAAGGGTGGTCGTGTAACGTGTGGGATCGGAGACCCCCGCCTGTTTAAATCCATCTCGTCGCAGCAGGCAGGAGTCACACCGGCCACAGGCTGAATCATCAACGGGATCGTAGCAGGAGTGGGTCATGCCGTAGTCGACGCCCAGCTCCACGCCTCGCTGGATGATTTGAGCCTTGGTTAAGGTAAGGAGCGGAGTGTGGATTGTAAAGGCCCCTTTTCCTTCAACGGCGGCGGCGGTGGCTAAATTGGCCATGGATTGGTAGGCCGCAATGAACTCGCCGCGGCAATCGGGGTAGCCGGAGTAGTCGACGGCGTTGACCCCGATGAAGATGTCGAAAGCGCCCAGCACCTCTGCCCACGCCAGGGCGTAGGAGAGGAAGATGGTGTTGCGGGCGGGGACGTAGGTGATGGGGATGCCTGCGTCGGCCATGGCGTCCGGGGCGCGGTCTTTGGGCACATCGATTTCGGAGGTGAGAGCGGAGCCGCCGAAGGCTCGCAGGTCGATCTCGACGGTGCGGTGCTCTTTGGCTCCGAAGGCGCTCACGACCTGTCGGGCGGCGTTGAGCTCAATGGTTTGCCGTTGGCCGTAGGCGAAGCTCAGGACGTAGGGGGTGAAGCCCTCGGCGCGGGCGATGGCCAGCACGGTGGCGGAGTCGAGCCCGCCGGAGAGCAGAACGACGGCCCGGCGCTCGGGGGCATGTTTGGGGACGTTGGATGCGTTGGACATGGTGGCCGCTTGTAAGCGCCTGACTCCACTCTGTCAATCCTCCGAGGGGGCGCTGCGGGGGTGGGCCTGGTCGTAGACTGCGAAGAGGCGCTCGGCGGTGATTTTGGTGTAGCGCTGGGTGGTGGAGAGGTTGCTGTGTCCCAGAAGGGTCTGGATTTCCCGGAGGTTGGCGCCGCCGGCGAGGAGGTGGGTGGCGAAGGAGTGGCGCAGCTGGTGGGGGCTGACCTTTTGCCCCAGGGTGCTCAGGGCCTGTCGGTCTACGGGGCGGGCGATGGTTCGGGGAGAGTGGGGGCGCTCCCCACGGCCCACCAGAAAATAGGGGGAGGTGGGGGTGGGGCGCTGGCTTTGGTAGTGGAGCAGGCCTGGGAGGCAACCTTCGGGGATGGGGAGTACGCGCTCTTTTTGCCCCTTGCCCACCACGTGGGCGGTGGCCTCCTTGAGATCGAGTTGGTTAAGCCGGAGGTTGGCCGCCTCCTGGAGTCGAAGCCCCAGACCGTAGAGCAGAAGCAGGGCGGCGTGGTCGCGGGCGTCCCGAAGTGAGGAGGTTTTTGGGGGAGCCAGGAGGGCCATCACGGAGTCGGCGTCCACCGCTCGGGGGAGAGATTGGGGGAGTCGGGGTTTTTGCAGGGCTGCGGCGGGGTTGGGCCGCTCGGGGGTGTCCCGGTTGAGCCAGGTGAAGAAGGTCTTGAAGGTGCTGTGCCGTCGGGCCAGGCTTTGGGGGCTGAGGGGGGTGCCGGAGGTTGTGCGGGCGTGGGCGAGGGAGGAGCGGAGCAGGTCGGTGGTCCACTGATGGGGCCGCGGGGCGCTTCGGGTTATGGCGAAGTGCATGAAGGTGCGCAGATCGGTGATGTAGGCCCGGGCGGTGTTTTCAGAGTAGCGGCGCTCTTGAAGCAGGTAGCGGGAGAAACCATCGATGAGCGCGCCGCATTCGTTGCTAAGGGGTTTGTTCGGAGGTGCTTTGGTCACCCCTGAATGGTAATCACTCCCCTCAAAACTGCAAGTAATTTGTTTTAGGCGCTTGCGTCGGCGCTGGGCGCGGTGGAGCGTTTGCGTCTGGGGGGGCGTGGGCTGTCGGCGAGTTGCTCGGCGGTGATGGTGGTGGGCAGCAGGGGCAGCTCGTGGTTGAGGGCCCACTGCTCTATGGCGTCGATGGCTTGCAGCACTCGGTAGCGCTTGCGCTCGCGTTTGGACACGCCCTGGGGCGCGGCCGGAAACATCGACCAGTTGACGTTGTGGGGCTCGTGGGGCCGGTTGTTGAGACGGTGCTCACCGGTGACGTGCCGCCACAGGGCTCCGAGGGCGGTGTCGGCAGGGGGGTGGTCGATGGGCTGGCCGGCGAGGTCTTTGGCCAAAAGCACCGCGGTGAGCAGCCCGTGAGCGGCGCTCTCGACGTAGCCCTCAACGCCGGTGATTTGGCCGGCGAAGCGCAGATGGGGCCGGGTGCGCAGGCGCATCTGCTCATCGAGGAGGTTGGGGCTGTCGAGGTAGGTGTTGCGGTGGATGGCGCCGAGTCGGATAAATTGGGCGTCTTCGAGGCCGGGGATGGCGCGGAAGATGCGGGTTTGCTCGGAGTATTTGAGCTTGGTTTGAAAGCCGACGAGGTTGTAGGAGTGACCAAAGCGGTCCTCCTGGCGCAGCTGCACCACGGCCCAGGGGCGCTTGCCGGTGCGGGGGTCGGTGAGCCCTACGGGCTTCATGGGGCCAAAGCGCAGGGAGTCCCTGCCGGCGGCGGCGATGACCTCGATGGGCTGGCAGCCTTGGAAATAGACCGGCTTCTCAAAGGAGTGCAGGGGCATGTACTCGGCGCTGAGGAGCTCGTCGATGAAGGTGTCGTATTCTTCTTTGTTGAGGGGGCAGTTGAGATAATCACTGCCCTCGCCCTTGCCGTAGCGGGAGGCGGCGAAGACGATGTCTCGGTTGATGCTCTCGCTGGAGATAATGGGGGCGATGGCGTCGTAGAAATAGAGTCGGTCCCGTCCGGTGGCGCGAGCGATGTCTGCGGCGAGTTCATCGCCGGTGAGGGGACCGGTGGCGACGATGGTGGGGCCTTCCTCGGGGAGGGCGGTGACCACCTCTGCCCGTCGCTCGATGTTGGGGTGCCCGTCGATCCGGGAGGCAATGGTGTCGCTGAAGCCTTCCCGGTCCACCGCCAGGGCGTCCCCGGCGGGGACGGCGTTGGTTTGGGCGGCGTGGATGATCAGGGAGTTGAGGCGCTGCATCTCGTCTTTGATGAGCCCCACGGCGTTGAGGGGGTTGCGGGAGCGCAGGGAATTGGAGCAGACCAACTCGGCGAGGGCGTCGGTGGTTTGTGCCGGGGTTTTGCGCAGCGACTTCATTTCGATGAGCGTGACGTGGACACCTCGCTCTGCCAACTGCCACGCAGCTTCACAGCCGGCGAGGCCTCCTCCAATGACGGTTACCTGAGACTTCATAGGAGGCGGGGTACACCGGGAAGGGGGCCTTTGACAAGGGAATAAACAGGACGAGGGAGGGGGGGCAGAAGAAATCCTAAGCGGTTGCGAATATTCAGCTTTTTAGGATTCGAGACCTTGGGTAGCCCTCTCCTGCGCCCCTCGCTGGATTCGGTGTCGGGCTTGGTTTACTAGGGGGTGTGGGCTGATTGAGGTTCATTCACCAGTGATAGAGGGAGAGTAAGATGCGGATAGGTTGGGTTCTTGTTTTGGCTGGTCTCCTGGCCTGTGACAGGGGAGTGACAGAGCCGGTGGTAGGTGAAGAGGGTGGAGTGTGCAG
>JAZAIZ010000176.1:0-1150 GCA_036230545.1 Myxococcota bacterium | reverse complement strand
CAAGTTTGAGGTCCAGTCCAAGTTTGAGTCCGAGTTGCCGAGTTCGATGTCGTGGCAGAGTTCAAATTGCCAAGGTTGAGTTTGCGTTCGAGGTCCAAGGATTGAGTTGCCAAGTTTGAGGTTGAGTCCGCGTTCGAGTCTGAGTTGCCGAGTTTGATGTCGAGTTCGAATTCGAATTGCCAAGTTTGAGCTTGAGTTCGAGGTCCAAAGATCGAGTTCCTAAGCCTGAGGTCCAGTCCGAGTTCGAGTCGGAGTTACCGAGTTCGAGGTCGAGTTCGAGTTCGAATTGCCAGGTTTGAGTTTGAGTTTGGGGTCATATTTCTTCTCGTCATATTTCTTCTCATCTTTTCTCTTCCCATCTTGTGTTAAAAGCGAGCGCGGCCGCGGCGAGAATGACGACAACAGAGAAAACCGGAGCCCGACCTTATTGCAACGGCAGCAGCCCATTCGCGGTTAGTTCAAAAGAAGACGAAGCCCGACCTTCACGCAACGGCAGCAGTTCTTCGCAGTTAACTCTCGAGGTCTTTTCCAGGGTCGGCGGCAGTGGCCGCAGGCCAGTCAGTCCGCCGACCCCGGAGGGGCCTGAGGCGTGGGGGGCAATGAGCCAGCCCGGTGTTCGAGGTCCGGGTAGGAGAAAAGTAGGTTTTAGGAGAGTAGAAAGAGGGGAGTAGGGCAGGGGGCTGAGGTGATCAAGGGTTACCAATTGCTACCGGGGGCGCGGTCCCCGCGCGGTCGCCGCCGCCGGGGGGCGCAAAGGTGAAAAGTTAAGTATTTCATTGGAGGGAGCATGGTTTTCTGGGAACCAAGCCGCACACCCTGGTGTCCCCGGGCGGGGGGCTGAGGGTGTCCGGGAGCTCCTGGGGGCGCCGCGGGGCGCCTCCCGGATTCATCTGCGCCCCCGGAGTCACTTTCGGGGTCCCTTGGGGACCATTTTTTCAACTTTTCGGACAAAATTTGGCCCCCGAGGAGTCGTTTGCACACAAAAGTTGCCGAGTTCGGGGTCGCGTTCGGGTTTTAATTGCTTAGTGTGAGGTCGAGTTCGAGGTCCAACGAGTTCGATGTCGAGTTCGAGTTCGACTTGCCAAGCTTGAGTTTGAGTTTGGGGTCCAAAGAGTGAGTTCCCAAGTTTGAGGTCGAGGCCGAGTCCGAG
>JAZAIZ010000175.1:0-17247 GCA_036230545.1 Myxococcota bacterium | reverse complement strand
GCTATAGGGCCGCCATGAGCAAGCAACCACCCCTCATCATCGGCATCGCCGGCGGGACCGGATCGGGCAAAAGCACCGTAGCAGAGAAGATCTGCGAAGGCCTCCCCCCCGGAAGCGTCTCCCTCATCGACCATGACAGCTACTACCGACACTTCCCGGAGATGCCCCTTGAGGAGCGGCAACTGGTCAACTACGACCACCCCGAAGCCCTCGACAACGAGTTGCTCCTCACCCACCTCAAGCTCATCCAGCGCGGGGAGACGGTGGACGTGCCCCAATACGACTTTGTCACGCACCTGCGCCGGCCCGAGAGCCGCCGGGTGGAGCCCACCCCTATTGTCATTGTGGAGGGGATTCTGGTGTTTGTGGATGAGCGGATTCGAAATCGATTGGACGTTAAGGTGTTCGTGGACACGGCAGCGGATATTCGAGTGTTTCGACGCATCCGACGGGACATGGAGTCCCGGGGCCGCACCTTCGCGCAGATCCGCGAGCAATACTACACCACCGTGCGCCCCATGCACCTGCAATACGTCGAGCCTTCCAAGGAGCATGCCGACCTCATCGTCCCCGAGGGCGGCAACAACCGGGTCGCCATTGACATCCTCCTGAGCAAACTCAAGCACAGCCTGGGGGCCCTTGGCCGCTCCCCCACCCCTGAGTGGAAGATGCCTCGTTTCGAGACAGCCGCGCCGAGCGTGAGTCTCTAGACACAAAAACGCCCCTTCTATCTCCCGGGGAAACAAAAGGGGCGTCGAGCAACGAGAAAAGCCGCGCTCCCAGGGGAGCGAGTTCCTCCTTAGAGGTGACGGAAGTAATACTTCTTAATGAAGCGGTTGTACCATCGGGACTCTATCTTCAGGTCATCGAGAGACTCGATCTTGATGGCCTGGTCTCCCGTCACGTCCGCGTCAAAGGATGCCTTCAAAGCAAGCGCAGCCTTGGGGTCGATGATATTCACCGCCATCTCCGTATCATAATAGAGAGAGCGTGGATGAAGATTTAAGCTGCCCAAGGAGACGAAGGCGTCGTCCACAATCAAAAACTTGCTGTGAAGGGTGTCGCCCTTTTTGATATACACCTCAGCTCCCGCTTCAAAGAACTCGGGGAGGCTGCGCATGATCGGCTCACTCACCAGGGGCTCATCGACGCTCTTATCGGAGTTGGTGAAGATGCGAACCTTCACGCCCCGCATGAGGGCCCCCATGAGGATCTGGTCCATCCCAGGCAGGTTGAGGAAATAGGCGTTCTCAATATCGATGGTTTTGGTTGCCCCGGAGATGGCCTTCATCATCGTGCTGAGCACCGAATAATTTTCATCGTCGGGTTTTTGGTCAACCACTGCTACCTGGGAGCTTCCATCGCTGGAGGCTTTGGCCTGCAAGGCCTCCACGTCGACGCTCATGGGCGCGAAGGCGAGATTTTGTTTCTGCACCTGGTCATTCCAATAGCTCACAAAGAGCTCTTGCTGAG
Organism: Myxococcota bacterium; assembly: GCA_036230545.1. Classification (GTDB taxonomy): domain Bacteria; phylum Myxococcota; class XYA12-FULL-58-9; order XYA12-FULL-58-9; family JABJBS01; genus CAXGXL01. Next base: position 15,774 of record JAZAIZ010000175.1, on the reverse strand, counting down.
CTACTCCAGCCGCGCCGCTGACGAAGACGTCCGTGTCACGCCACTTTTGCCCGGCATAGTCCGGGTCCACGCCCCACCCGTGGCTGTATTCGTCACCAGGGTTGATCCCGCCGGCGATGGCCTTGGTTCCATCCACGATCATCACCTTGCAATGGTTGCCGTATTGACGATGCTCGGGGTCTTCCCAACGAATGACTTTGATCCCGCTCTCTTCCATTAACTTGAGGGTATCGAGGTGGGCGCTCCGGGCAGAGATGTTTCGATCGACGATGACCCGCACGTCAACGCCTTCGGCGGCCTTCCGGACCAGCTTGGCGCAGAGGTCTTTTCCCGTGGCGTCATCGTAAATCGACCACGTCAGAAGATGAATACTCTCCGTGGCGTTCTCAATAAGTTCTGCTCGTTTGGCGAAGGCCGCGGGGCCGTCAATGAGAAACTCAACGCTGTTGCCGGCGCTGAATTGCGCCCCGCCAGCCGCCTCAAGCTCTTGAACAAACGCAGGGTTATCAAACGCAGTTTTGTCGGTGAGGGTTTCTGCTTTGCTCCCGCTAACTCGGGCCTCGGAAAGGTATTCCCGGCTCCGCTCCTCAAAGTTCTTCCGGCCTGGCCTCTCAAGGTGCTCGGCCTCAAGCATGGTCGCGGCGTGGTCAGCCATGGCGTCGTACCAAAGCGCATCGTTGCCAGGCGCAGCAGCCCGAAGCCCCGTGGACAAGACCGGCCGCGCCAGGCCACTGGCGTTTAATCCCTTAAGGAAGCCCTCGAATGCGCTAAAACCCACGCCTTCAAAATAATCGCCCCAGGTTTGGGCGGGTTCAGACAGCTTTTGGCCGCTGGAGGCTGGTCGGTCCACAGTGGAAGTCAGGGGGGCGGAGGGAGGGGTAATACGAGGCATCAGGAGGCTCCAACAGTACAAAAGGTCTCTTTTATGGGCGACTGGACAGAGGTGGATTGAACCTCTGCTTTATCGGCAATATTGGAGACGCCGTTGCTAGAATTGAGACCACGACACCGGAGGTGCCTCAGGGCAAAAAACACCTTTTAAATTGGGGACATCGAGAGAAAACAGGACAAATCTGAGGGAGGGATTGGTAATCCCTTGGGATGCGCGAAACGCGGAAGGGGGAAGCACCCACAACATCAGCACCTGCGCGCCCCTCGCCTCTGCTCCTACTCGGTGCAACTCGTATTTAACGCGCCTCTGAAAAAGGCCGCACCACCTCCGGGGCGGCATCGTCAAGAAGCGCGCGGGGGTTGATCTGCATCGCACGGGCAAGCCCCCCCTCCCCATAGCGCTTCAACACAGCGCGCATGCCCGCGTCGATCCAGGCCTCGGGTCGATGCAGATCCGACGCCACCACGTGCGCAAGTCCCCGGTCCCCAAAGCGGCGAGCCCGCTTTTGCGCTCTTCGTCCATACACCCCCACCCAGCTCCCGAGCTCGATCTGCAACTTCACACCCCGCTCCACCAGCCGCTCCACCCCCTCAAACGCCAGGTACCCGTGGCGCTCCGGGTGAGCCAACAACACCCGATACCCCTTCATCTGCAGGCGAAAGAGAATGTCCTCGGCATTGGGCACCGGCGACCAGGGCAGCTCCACCAAGAGCCACCGCCCCCCCCCGCCAAGGGGCACCACCGCCCCCCGATCGACGCGCTCAAAGAGCGCCGGGCTGATGTGATGCTCGGCGTTAGGCAAGAGCGTCAACTCCACCCCCTCCTTGCGCAAGCGCTCCTGCAAAAGCTGCCGGACCCGGGTAGCTTCCTGCACGGGAACATCCCCCCCAGGGCCCTCTCCATAATGGGGGGACGGTGCCACGATGGACACGCCCGCCTCCACCAGCTGACGCGCCATCTCGACGCTGCTCTCCATCGAGACAGCGCCGTCATCAAGGCCCGGAAGAAGGTGGCAGTGCAGGTCAATCATGCCCTCGAAGATGCCCAGAATCCCGAGGTCGCCGCAAGCAGGTCCCCGGGAGCCCCATCTTCCGGGGCCCCGACCCCTTTTGTCCTTGACCACCACCGTCCACGCCTTTACGTTGCGCCCCATGAAAGAAAAAATCGCTCTGGGGGCAGCCCCCGTCACCCTCGAAATGGTTTACGCCATCGCCCATGGGGCTCCTGTTGAACTCGCTCCAGTCGCCCGGCAACGGGTACAAAGCGCCCGGGATCTCGTCGAAAATCTCGCAGCCGGCGAGAAGCCGGTCTACGGCGTCACCACCGGGTTTGGCGCCCTCGCCGAGGTGAAGGTCCCCAAAGACCAGCTCAAGGCCCTGCAGCGCAACCTCATCCTCTCCCACTCCGCCGGGGTGGGCCGGCCCCTCTCCAAACCCGAGACCCGCGCCATGATGTTTCTGCGGGCCCAGACCCTCTCCGAAGGCAACAGCGGTTGCCGGCCCGAGGTCATTGAGATGGTGCTTGAGATGCTCAACAAGGGCGTCCACCCCCGCATCCCCGAGAAAGGCTCCGTCGGTGCCTCCGGCGACCTCGCCCCCCTGGCCCACATCGCCCTGGCCATGATCGGCGAAGGCATGGTGGAGTATCAGGGAGAAACCATCCCCGCTAAACAGGCCCTCGAACACGCCTCCCTCTCCCCGCTCACCCTTGAGGCCAAAGAGGGGCTCTCCCTGGTCAATGGCACCCAGGCCATGTCGGCGGTCGGGGTTTTGGCCCTGCTTCAGGCAGAGGCGCTCTGCCGACTGGCGGACATCGCCGGCGCCATGACCCTCGAAGGACTGGCCGGCCTCGCCTCCGCCTTTGACGACCGCATCCAGCAGCTGCGACCTCACCCCGGCCAGCGCGCCAGCGCCGAGAACCTTCGCCGACTGCTTGAGGGCTCTGACACCAACCGCCCCGCCAACGGCGACACCCGGGTGCAGGACCCCTACTCCCTGCGCTGCATACCCCAGGTGCACGGCGCCACCCGAGACGCCCTGCGCTACGCGCGGGAAGTCTTCACCTGTGAAATCAACAGCGCCACCGACAACCCCCTGGTGTTTCCCGAAGACGGCGACATCGTTTCCGGGGGCAACTTTCACGGGCAGCCCCTGGCCCTGGCCCTGGACTTCGCGGCCATCGCCATGGCCGAAATAGGCAACATCTCCGAGCGCCGGGTCGAGCAGCTGGTCAACCCCGCCCTCTCCGGCCTGCCGCCCTTCCTCGTCCCTGAGAGCGGGATCCACTCGGGCTATATGATGGCTCAGGTCACCGCCGCCTCCCTGGTAAACGAGAACAAGCTCTTCGCCAACCCCTCCTCCACCGACTCCATCCCCGGCAGCGCCAGCCGCGAAGACCACGTCTCCATGGGCATGACCTCTGCACGGAAACTCCGGGAGATTGTCACCAACATCCAATCCATCCTCGCGGTGGAGGTCCTCTGCGCCACCCAGGCCATCGACTTTCGCAAGCCGGACGCCCTGGGCAAAGGAACCGCCATCGCCCACCAGACCGTGCGGGCGGTGATCCCTCACCTCGACTCCGACCGGCTCCTGGCCCACGATATGCAACTGACCCTGGAGCTTGAGCAGCGGGAAGAGATTCAGAACGCGGTGGAAGCAGCGATTGGCCGCCTGAACTAAGGCTTATTTCTCTTTCTTGAGCCCGAGGGTTTTGCGGATGCGCGAATGCATCCCCTCGGCTTCGTCGGCGATGGTCCGAGCGAGGGCCTCTCCGTCGGCGGCGACGTCCTCGCTGGTTTCCATGGCCTCGCCCTGGGCGATGGCCGCCTGCAAAATCGTGACGTTGGAGATCTCAAGCTCGCTGCGCCCCTGCCCCACCCGGCCAAGGGCCGCGGCACGAAGCGCCACCATCTCCTCAAGTTGAGCCAGACGCTCCTTGAGCATCTCAAGGGTCACCCCTTTGCCCTGCGCCCACTCACCGTGTTTGCCAAGCAGCGACCCCATGCTTAGATCGGGCTCTCCCTCAAGCCCCATGCGCTTGCCTGCCTCCCGCAGCTCAGCAGGATCGGGACTCTCTTTCCCCTCGGGGCCGGGAATCACCACCTGCCGCAGATCGGCGGCCTGGTCGGCACCTCGCAACGCGCGAGCCGCGCGCGTCCCGAGGTTGGTGTCACGGACGGCGTTGACGTCTTTGTTGAAATAATCGTTTTTGTAGGCACCAGACTTCTTCTGCGCCTGCTGGAATTTTTTGAGCAGCTCGTCGCCGCCCACGCGGCCGATGTCCCGGGCCCGCAGATCTTTGTTGAGCTGCGCCCGCTTCTGAGCGTCGGTGCCCTGGCCCTTTTTGACCTTTTTTCCGTCTTCTTCTTCTTCGTCGGGCAGCTGCTGCTGAACCGGCGGCCGATAAAGTAGATCTCTTCCCATAGTCTTACTATCGTACACGCCCCCACCAGCCAGTCCAAGGTGAAAAGCTGACTTTTGTCGCTGGATGTGCCCATATGCGTTGAATCGTTTGGGTCCTTTCCATAGGGAGGAAGTTATGTACGCAACACGGGAAGACATTCGCAAAGCCGCCGGTGAGCTCATCACCTGTGGCTTCTTAGGCAACGAGCTGGACGCGGAACTCAAGGAGGTGCTGCGGGAAACCAACCCCGCCGGGATCATCTTTTTTACCCGCAACCTCGACTCGCCCGCCCACCTCGCCGAGCTGGCCGAAGAGCTCAAACGCCACCGGCCCGAAGATCCCTTTCTGCTCTCCATCGATCAGGAGGGCGGTCAGGTCGCCCGGGTGAGAGAGCCCGCCACCCTCTGGCCCCCCATGGAGCACCTCGGCACCATCGACGACCCCGCCCTCACCGGCCGGGTGGGTCAGGCCCTTGCCCGGGAGCTGCGGGCCATGAACATCGACGTCAACTACGCGCCGGTGCTCGACGTCAACACCAACCCCGACAACCCCATCATCGGCGACCGCTCCTTTGGGGATCACCCAGAGCAGGTCAGCCGACACGGGGCAGCCCTCATCAAGGGACTGCAGGACGCCGGAGTGGGGGCCTGCGGCAAGCACTTCCCCGGGCACGGGGACACGCACCTCGACAGCCACCTCGCCCTCCCCTCGGTGGACCACGAGCTGCCGCGACTGCGGGAGATTGAATGGCGCCCCTTTCAGGCCGCTGTCGAGGCCGGGGTGGGATCCATGATGACCGCCCACGTGGTCATGGAGGCCCTCGACCCCGCGCGCCCCGCCACCCTCAGCGGCACGGTGCTGCGTCACCTGCGGGAGGAGCTCGGCTTTGGAGGCGTGATCATCAGCGACGACCTCGAGATGAAGGCCGTGTCAGAACACTACAGCCCCCGGGAGCGGGCCCACCTTGGCCTCAACGCCGGGGTGGATCACTTCCTGGCCTGCAAAGAGCCGGCGGTGGTGCTGGAACTCTACCAGGGCATCATCCACGCCGTGGAGCAGGAGCGGGTGTCCCACGAGACCCTGATGGCCGCAGCCAAACGAGTGCGCACCTGGAAGGAGCGTTTTTATCAGCCACCGGTTCATCCCCGGGAGCAGGCGGTCATTGGATGCGAAGAGCACCAGAGGCTGGCACACGAGATTGAGACACGGCGCCAAATGGCCGGAAGCTAGAGAGCCTCTTGAAAGCGGGCGTTCTCGGCCCGAAAGGGCTCGAGAATGTCGTAGAGGCTGCGCTCCGGGCGCTCCTTGAGAATCTTCTCGGCCCGACTGGTGTCGAGCACGGCGTTAAAACGAATGTGATCGAGTTCGGCGGCCGGAAAAGAGGTCAGGCGGTATTTCCAGGCCTTCTCGAGGACCATCTTGAAGAGGGTGTAGGGCACCGGCATCAGGGGCTTGCCCAAAATCTTAAGCAGCCGCGAGAGGGGCACGGGCTCGGTGGTGGCCAGGTTAAACACGCCTCGGATCCCCGGCTCAAGGCAGCCGCCGATCATGCGCAGGAGGTCGTCCTCGGCGATGAGCTGCACCATGGGGTCAAAGCCCATAATCGTGGGGATGACCCGCAAGCGGAAGTATTTGGCCGGGGCGTTGCGAACGTTGGGCCCCACGATGTGGGCGGGGCGCAGGATGGTGGTTTCGATGTCCTGGTGCCGCCAAAAGAAGGACTGCACCGCCCGATCAACCGCCACCAGGGAGCGGGTCTCGGGGAAGCCCTGGCTGGCCATCAGGGGAGCGTCTTCGTTAATGAAGTGGCTGTTGGTGGGCATGGGGCCGTAGACGTCGGAGGTGGAGAGCAGGATCAGCTTCTTGACGTTGTAGGTGCTGACGTAGCGCAGGAGCGTCTCGGTGCCGAGCACATTCTGCACATAGAGTTCTTCGCTGGGAGCCCGGAAGTTGTGAACCACCCCCAGGTGAATCACCGCGTCGATCTCCTGGCTGCGAAAAATGTTCTCGGCCGAGCGACGGCGGATATCCACCCGCTCGTGAACCACCCCCTTCGGCAGCCCTGGGCAGGCGCGCCGGTCAATCCCGATGACCTCGTGAGCCTCGGCGAGGCGCTGAGCAACCCGACATCCAAAGCGTCCTGAAATTCCCGTTAAAACTATCCGCACCGATATCTCCCGTGTCCTGCCCTGTTTGTTGGAGTTGTCGTGCCCGCTGCCTCTACCAGAACACGTGCTGGCGAGCCTTGAGCCCCTCATCAATCATCGTCTGCATGCGTTCCTTAACCGCGCTCACCTTCTCGTAAATCAACTCGTCTTCATCGTTGGCGTCACCCTCGAAGGTCATGGGCTCACCAAAATAGATCCGGTAGCGACTCGGGAGCGGAAAGAGCCCCAGCCCCGGGATCAGCGGGTTGGTGGGGGTGATGGGGAAGCCCGGAAGCCCGAGGGGTTTGCCAAAGCGCTTCGCGTTGTAAAACGCAGGCGCCTGCTCTTCGGCGCCGATCACCACCGCGGGGATGATCGGGGTGTTGGTTTCAAGGGCGATGCGCATGAAGCCCTGCCCAAAGCGCTGCAGCCGGTAGCGATCTTTCCAGGTTTTGTTGAGCCCTCGAACCCCCTCGGGGAAGGCCAGAATCGCCTCACCGGAGTTCAGGAGGCGACGACAATTTTCGGGCGTGCCCAGAATCTGCCCGCAACGGGCCAGAAATTTGGCGACAAAGGGCGTCGAGGGCACAAAGCGCTCAATCATCGAGCGCACAAAACGCGGCGAATCGCGGTCGAGAAACACCGCCATGTTGATCATGGCTCCATCAAAGGGCAGCTGACCGGAGTGGTTGGCGATGATGAGGCAGCGCCCCTCGGGGATGTTCTCGGTGCCGAAGGTCTCGCATCGGAAGTAGCGGCGATAAAACCAGGCCCCAAGCCCAATCACCCGCTTGAGGTACTCGGGCTCAAACCCAAAGGGGTCAACCCCATAAGCCCCAAGGTTGGCGGGGATCCGGTCGAGGCGCCGCTCGAGCTCTGAGTCTGAGAGCACCGAGGCCCCCACGTCATCACCCAACTTCCCTGCGACCTCAAGGATCTTTATGCCGGCGTCCAATACGTCCATTTTTTGGCAGTAGCCCCTTAAAACCGGCCTGTCAACTGAGCATTCTGCAATCGTCCCTCCTGCGTGCGTCCCCATCTAATTTAACCAAAAGGCAGAATCCCGTTGACAATCTCAACGGTCCTTCGTTTAGTGTGGTGCCTCGGAACACCTTAGCAGGAGGGAAGATGTCATGAGCGATAACTACAAGAATATCCTTTGGTTATTTCTGGTGATTCTAAGTGTGGCGTGGATGAGCGAGGGGTGCGCCCGCACGCGCTTCGCCCCCGACGGTGAGGCGCCCCCCGGCCCCGGCGGCTGCGGCGACCAGAGCGAGTGTGAGGTGGGCTTTCTCTGCGTCTACGATGAGTGCGTTCCCATCGAGCAGTTCAACTGCAAACCCGACCAATTGCCCGTGGTGATGATGACCCCCGCATCGGTGGAGTTTGGCGAAGTGGTCATGGGAGACACCGGCACCGAGACCCTCCTGGTGGAGAACGTCGGCCCCTGCAACCTCACCGTGGAGTCGGCAGGCATCGGAGACAGTGGCTCCCCGGGCTTTCGCTGCAGCCCCTGTGACCCCAGCGTCTACCCCAAAGTTGTCGCCCCCGGGCAGGCCTTCCCCATCGAGCTCTCTTACGTCCCTGTGGAGATCGGCGAGGCCAGCGCGAACCTCTTCATCCGTACCGACGATGAGACTGCAGGCGAGCGCGGGCTCTTCGCGGTGCCCCTGCACGCCTCGTATTCCGGAATTCCCGTCCTGCAGATCGATCCCCCCGAGCTGAACTTCGGCTTTGTCCCCTACACCGCCGGGGTGGGGGGCGAGACCCGGGTGGAGAGCGTTCGCGTCACCAACCGGGGCACCGGCAACGCCACCCTCGCCGTGGAGGTCATCTACCTGCGACCGGGCACCGACTTCTCCCTCGAGGGCGCGTTTGACGACATCTCCCCCATCAGCCCCCGGCTGCTTGGCCCCTACGACGAGAACAACCCCGACACCTGGATCGACGTGCCGGTGTCCTTCACCCCCACCCACAACGCCGACCAGGAGACCACCCTGGTGGTGCAGGCCAGGGGCGTGGGAGACGCCGCCGAAGATGTGGTGGTGAGCACCCGCCTGGCCGCCTCCTCTCTTGGCCCCCCCCGAATCATCGTCAACCCCACCGAGTTGGAGTTCCGGGACCCTCGGGGCGAGCCCCTCAACCTTGGGCGCACCGAGTATCGGCACCTCACGGTCCACAATGAGGGCCAATCGGAGCTCACCCTGGACCTCGGGCTGGACGACCCCAGTGGCGACTTCACCTTCTCTCCTGCCTTTGTAGCGCCCCTCCTCCCCGGCGCCACCGTGGCGCTGAACGTTCTCTACAACCCCAGCGCCCCCAGCGACGCCGCCAACCCCGCGCAGCCCACCACCCCAACGGAGGCCTACCTGCGCATTGTGAGCAACGACACCGACAACATCCTCACCACAGTCAACCTCCTGGGGTGGGCGCGCACCAGCGAGAAGGACGACATCCTGCGCCTGGAGATGACCTTTGAAAACAGCGACGGCGGCTGGGCCCAGAACGACTTCAGAAACGTCGACCTCGAGCTCGTCAGCCCCTTTGGCTACTCCTGCAAGAAGCCCATCTCCAATTACACCCGCACCCCCGAGGGCAACTACGCCATCACCAACACCACAGACTTCTGCCAGATGTGGACCGACACCGGGCTGGAGGGACAGGTCCACTGGATCCCCGGAGGGGTCTACGAGGAGCCCGAGCGCATCATCCTCTATGGCCTGGGCCAAGCCCTCGCCGACGGACAGCACTTTGAGGTCAAGGCCCACTACGTGGAAGACTGCGCCAACGTCCCCACCGGTATCGTCGCCGATCTGGCCGGCATTGGCGTCAGCGCCCTGCTGGGGATCCTTGGGGGGCAGGTGGGCGTGCCCATCACCATCCCCCCGGACCAAATTGGCGGTCTCATCGAAAACAACTGCTGGTCGCACAAACGAAGCAAAGTCACCGTGATGGCCTTCATCAACGGCGATGAGGTCTTCTCCCAGCAGGTCACCCTGAACGCTCGGGGTGACGTCGGAAACTTCTTCAGAGTTCGCCGCGAGAACGGCGCGTTTTTCATCGACCCCTAACCCCCCGGTAAACCCATGAACCACCCAACGCCACTTCGACACGCTGTATCCGTCGCCGCCCTGGTGGCCCTCTGCGCCTGCATTCCCAAGACCCAGGAGGTCGACTGCGCCAAGACCCCGGACTCTCCCATCTGCACCACCTATGAATTTGAGCGGAGCCCGCCCAAAATCTATGTTGATCCCCCCTTTGGGCTCAGCTTCACCTGCGTCCTCCTCGGCTGCGAAGAGACCCTGGTGCTGCGGGTGCAAAACCGCGGCGGCGGCACCCTCGCCATCCCGCAGGTGTCTCTCACCAGCGAAGATCCCGACACCCGACTGGACTTCTCGGTGTTCATCTCCACCGAAGAGGTGCCCACCCCGGGACAGGAGAGCCTGCAGGCCACCACCGAGGAGCCCCTCAAGGTTCTCAAGGACGCCCCGCTCTACCTGCACATCACCTACCGCCCCACCGACGGCCTGGCTGACACCGCCACCCTGAGCGTGCTCTGGTTTGACGGCGCCGTCCCCTTTGAAGAGGCCACCATGAACACCGTGGAGTTGGCCATCAACGCCCGGATCCTCGACACCGCCACCGGCAAGCTGCGGCCCCCGGATCTTAACTTTGGGTATGTCCGCCCCGGCACCACCGCCACCGAGTTCATTCGGGTGACCAACACCAGCACCTCCGACGCCATCCTCAACGTGCTGGACGCCCAGGTGATGGACGGCCCCCCCGGTATCTTCGAGATCGGCATCGGCTGGAACCCCCTGGCCAACCCCGGCGAGACCATTGAGATCCCCGTGGAGTTCACCCCCACCGAGGATGACGTCTTTCTCGGGGCAGTGGAGGTGATCACCAACGACTCCACCGGCGCCTACACCGTCCCGATGATTGGGACCTCCATCAACGGCCCCCATGTGGTGATGCTGGAGCCCCTCGGTAACGTCCTCTCCTTTGACGAGGTGCGCAGCCGCCAGACCGCCACCCGCAGCGTGCGCCTCTACAACCGAGGCGGCAGGACTGCCACCATCCACGTCAAGCTCACCCCCGAAGGGAGCCCCTTTAACACCCCCCTGCCCCCTTTGGTTCGTCTGGAGCCCATGACAGAGATGACCTTTGAGGTCACCGCCGCCCCCATCGAGGGTGGCAGCTTCACCGCCCAGCTCCTCCTGGTTCCCGAAGGGGACAACCCGCCCCTGACCCTGGACCTCAAGGGCTTCTGCAACGCCCCCAACCTTGAGACCGAGTCCGACCTGAACTTTGACCCCCTGGTGCAGGGCTGGATCAGCGAGACCTACTACCTTCCCCTGCAAAACAGCGGTACCAGCGAGCTGCTCGTGAGCGACGTGACCTTTGACGTTGGCTCCTCAGAGCTCTTCCGCGTGGCCGGGGACCTCCCCCTCCCCGCGTCCCTCTCTCCCGGGGACGATCCCCTCCTCATCCCCCTGGTGGTCACCGGAAGATACCTCGGGGATATCAGCGGCGCGCTGCTGATCCACCACAACGGCATCGAGGAGCAAATCAGCCGGGTAAACCTGACTGGATCGATCATCTCCTGTGACGAAGCATGCCCCGCCATCCACGCCAGTCCCGACTGCAGCGACGGCACCTGCCGCCTCGGGGACTGTGATCCTGGCTGGCACAACAGCAACGCCCTGCCCGACGACGGCTGTGAATGCAGCGAGGACCCCGGCGGCTACGAGATTGGCGGGGTTTGTTCCACCGGCCTCGACCTGGGAACCCTCGGCGATTGCGCCTCGGACTACCCCAGTGAGGTGGTGCGCACTGGCACCCTCCACAGCGCCGAGGACATCGACCTCTACTTCGTGCGCACCGAAGACGCCGGCGGCGGCTGTGACTTCTTTGAGGACTCCGCCCGCACCCGGGTAGAGCTTGTGGACGCCCCCCCTGGCCTCGCCCTCTGCGCGGTCATCCAGAACCCCGGCAACGGCTGCGGAGGCTACACCACCCAATTTGATCCCCGAGTGTGTGGTCAGTCCATGTACATGCACGACGGCTCGTGGGGATCCGGTGACAGCCGGGAGTTGACCAGCTGGGTGCTGTGGAGACCCCAGGCAGCTCCCTCCTGCGGCACCTACACCCTGCGCTTTCGGGGCGAAGACTAAGCGACCTTAGTGCCGGGCCCGGTGCAGAAGGTCAGCGTGCAGGGCGATAGCCACATCGCCACTGGGGAGCACCGCGCAGCCCGCGCCGGCCCGAATCGCGCTCAGATGCCCCGTGAGAGGTTTGAGCGTCACCTGCTGTTGCCCCAGCACCTCGTCCACCGGAAGCGCGACCCGACCAAAGGCCGTGTCCATCACCAGCACCATGCGGTGTTCGCCCTCCGGGGAGCCCGAGGGTTCCTCCTCATAAAGCTCGGCCAGGGGGCAGAGCGGCACCGCCTCGCCTTCCACCAGCATGGTACGCTCTGAGCTGGCGGAGATCCGGTCCAACTCCGCTGCCGGCACCTTCACCACCGTGGCGATGTCCTCAAGGGCCAGAATGTAGGTGCGGCCGTCCACCCCCACCACCATGCCGTCCAGGGACGCCAGGGAGAGGGGCACCCGAAAGGTAACGGTGGTGCCAGCACCTGGCTCGCTCTGAACCGCCAGGTGACCACGCAACTTCACCAGACGCTCGCGAACAATATCGAGCCCCACCCCGCGCCCCGAGAGAGAGGAGACCTCCTCGGCGGTGGAAAACCCTGGGTGAAAAATGCAATTGAAGACCCCCTCGTCACCGGGGTCATCCCCCGGCTCCACCAAGCCAAGCTCCTGGGCACGGGCCAAAATGGCGTCCCGGTTAAGACCGCGACCATCATCCCGCACCACCACTCTGACTTCGGTCCCCTCCTGGGAGGCCCCCACAGTGATCTTAGCGCGCTCGGGCTTCCCCGCCGCCCGCCGCTCCTGGGGCGACTCCACCCCGTGGTCTGCGGCGTTTCGCAGCACGTGCATCAGGGGCTCATGGAGCCCCTCCACCACAACCTTGTCCAACTCAATGTCTCCCCCCAGCAACTCGAGGTCCATCGCCTTCCCGGTGGATTTACTCAAATCGCGCAGGACTCGCCGCAGTCGGTCGAAGGCCCCTGAGATGGGCACCAGACGAAGCGTGGCCGTCACCATCTTCAGCTCAGCAGAGAGGGACTCCAGGCGTTGAAGACTGCGAAGCAATGCCACCGGGTCGAGGGTCTCCCGGGTCGGCCCTAGCCGCATGCCCTCAGTCACGACACCTATTTCCGCAGACAAATCGATAAGGTAGTCAACTTTACGCGACTCGACCTTTAGCAACTCAAGGGGCGAACCAGAGGCATTTGGAAGCGATGGAGTCTGCTCCGCAGCGAGCGGGGGCTGAAGCGCCGCCGGGAGGGAAGAGTTCGAAGTCCTCGCTTCTTCAAGAGCGAGCCCCACCCTATGGGGCCCACGAAAGAGGCACACCGTTCGCATCGGAGGATCCAGCGCTTCGATCTGCGTGCGAACGACGTCGGGGGATAATGTCGTGGACACCAGAAACTCAAAGAGACTCCGCTCCCCTTGTTGAACCGTGATGTTGGTGATGTTGCGCACCCCCGTGGACTCAAGCCACTGCACAAACCTTCCCGCCGTGGCGTGATCCCGCTCCAGATCCACCCGCAGTTGATAAAACTCCTCCCCAGCGGCCAGGGCATCCTGCAGTCGGCTCTGAATCTCGGGAGTGGACGCGGCACGGTATTCGTCTCCGAGTGGCAACTGGCCATAGAGGGTCTCGCCCGCGACGGCGCTTCCACGAGCGTAGCCGTCCAGCACGGCGCCTGCATGGGCACTAAACGCCCCCAACTCGGCCGGGTCGGCCAAAGAGGCCCCGGACACGGCGGAGACAGTGCCCCCGAGAGAACGCAGCAGGGCGACCAGATCGGGCCGCAACGAAATCTCCTGCTGCGCCCCCCGCTCCAGAACGTCCATCATTCCCATCACCACAGCGGCGGCCCCCTCCTCGCCAAAATGCAGCAGGACCTCCCGCAAACTCCCACAGATCTGAACCGCCTCCTGCGCCCAGGCCTGGCTTCCGCGCAGGGTCTCGTTGGATAACCCCACCACAATTTCCTGCAGCCGGGCCACGCTCTGCTCCACCCGGCGCACGTGCCAAAGGCGATAGCGGGTGGTGATCGCCGCGAGGGTAGCAGGCTCCAGCCCGGCGAGTTCTTCGGCCTGCTGCTGAACCGTCATCAGGGCGCTAAACAAGGCCCGCTCTGCCAGCACTAAAGGCTCCCGTTCAAGCACCTTGGCAGTGTCGAGTCGCTCGCCCAGGGTGTTGAGCATCCCCACCAGCTGGCCATAGCCCATCTGGGTGGCCGCGTGCAGCAGGCGCCCCACCGTCTGCCGCAGCATCAGCCGTTGGGCCCCCAGTTGCGGGTGCTGAATCCCGGCGGCGAGGTACTCCATCTCCTCTTCGGCGAGCTCGAGAAAAATACGAACATACTCGGCGTCTGGCGCAAAGGCCGTCTCCTCGTCGGAGGGAAGCTCCGGAAACACCCCCGGTCCCCGCCCAACCTCGTCCACCAACTCCAGCACCACCAGCAACGCCGCGTCCAACTGCTCACTGTCCCCACCCTTGAGACCCTCAAGACAGCGCCCCAGGCACTCCTGAATCTCACCTTGCCCCACCCGCCCAGCGGCAAAGGCCCAGTCATCGAGGGTAGCGCGAACACCCTCCATCGAGCTGGGGTCGTGCGAGTCGAGGGCCGCGATGGTGTTGTGCAAGCGCGCCCAATCCCCCAGCACCATCTCCACAAAGATTCGCAACAGCGCGGGATCTGAATCCGGCTCCGGGGCGGGAGCGGGATCCGGATCCGCAGCCGAAGCCTCCGGAAAAACCCGCGGTGCCACCACCCCCCGGCGCTTTGCGGCCACCATCCCCTCGAAGCGACTCTCCAGGGCCGCGGTCCAGGGTGCCTCCAAATCACCCCGGGAAGCGACCACCCCAGGTAGCCACCCCCGCAAACCATCGAGGAGTTCAAAGAAACAGTCCAGGATGCCCGAGTCGACCGCGACGTCATAATCTCTCACCAACCCGAGCAGATCTTCAGCGTGATGAACCAGGGCCTCCATCCGATAGAGCTCGAGAACCCGCGCGTTGCCTTTCAGGGTGTGGACCGCACGGTAGGCCCGATCGATGGCAGGGCGTGCGGAGGGCTCATTCTCAAGCTCAAGGAGGCTGTCTTCGAGTGTCTTGAAGATATCGCTGGCGTCCTGAGAGAAGCACTCCCACAACTCGGTGAGCACCTCATCCAGATCGTCCTTCAACACCATCGCGCGCTCCCTGCCCCGGCCCTAGGCCGGGCGGGTCAGCCCCAGCAGCTTGTAGATGGTGGTGAAGAGGACCGTGCCACGCTTTTCGGCCAGGTCAAAGGACACCGACCCCGAAGGCTTGGCAATAACCGCGTCGGCTCCCAGCACCCGAGCCTTGGCCGCCTTGCCCGACCCGCTGGTAGTGACCGCTGAGAGCACCAGGATCTTGGCGCGGCTCTTCAACCGTGCGTGACGTAAGAACGTAATGCCGTCCATCTCAGGCATCTCGATATCGAGGATGATCAGATCGGGATCTACCTCCTGCAACATGTCGAGGGCTTCCTGACCGTTTTTGCAGTTGGCCACCACCTGAAGGTTGGGGTCATCGTTTAGGAGGTTACGTATGACGAGGCGCATCATGGTTGCGTCCTCTACCACCATCACCCGTTTTGCACTCATCGTCGCTCTCCACATGCTCTGCGTGCCGTACTGCCCCCCCCGGACGCACCGGGACACCCCCGAAGGCCATAAACCCAACCCGGAGGCGACGCAACTCCCCTTCGAGTGTACCCCAGAGCCCCCAAAAGCCCAAGGGCGCTCCCAAAACAGACCACGGCCTGAATTTGATTCAACTATTCGGTTAGGTTACTATTAAGAGGCGAAGTAACTGACACACAGGCGGACGATCATGTCCCTGGATGCGAGCATAGAGAGCGTCGACCAATTAGCGACCCTGCTCTCGGAGTTGACCCTCGGCGACACCCAGGCCGCCGAAGAGTTGATGCGCGTCCTCTCCCTGCTGACGAAGTCGCTTGAAGAAGATGACGCGTCCTCCCTGGCCACGGTGGCCAGGGCGTGCACGGCGGCTCTCCAGCAGCTCACCGCCGGGAAGGTCGATCCCACCGCCCCCTTGCTCAAAGATCTCAAGACCTCCGTCGAGCAGCTGCAGCTCGCGATTTTTGAAGAGATCGCCCCCGAAGACGCCTTCTTTCCGGTGCTGCTTCTCGGCGAA
>JAZAIZ010000174.1:0-3093 GCA_036230545.1 Myxococcota bacterium | reverse complement strand
ATCGTCCCCCCCCCGCCGACCAACGGTCCGTGCCACCGTAAAACCGACGCAGCGAAAGCCCGATGCAACCTATCGGATCCATTATAAAAATTAGTCGCCCCACTAATTCACAGGGTCTTTCGCCTTCGGTTTACAGCCCATCCTGTGCTATACTTAAGTTCGTCCGAAAACGCCAAAGACGATCCAACACACTGCCCCAGGAGCAACCATGAGCCGTACGGAGAACGTTTTATTCAACCTGCCCATTCGCGAACTGTCCCCGGCCACGCCAATCAGTGTAGAGGTGGGCTGCCAACTGGTCGACGCCATCAAGCTCATGCAGGAGCACCGAATCGGATGCGTCCTGGTCACTCGCAATGAACACGTGCAGGGCATCATCACCGAGCGCGACCTCACCCTCTACGTCCTCAATCGAAACGTCGACATCAACACCGCCCGAGTCGAGCAGTTCATGACCGAAAACCCAGAATGCCTCGAACTGAGCGACCCCATTTCCTACGCCATGAATCGCATGAACCTCGGCGGCTTTCGACACGTGCCCATTATTGATCAGCAAAAGCGCCCCGTTGGGATTATCTCTGTTAAGGACATCGTCAATCTTCTGGTGGAAGAATTTCCCCAGGCGGTAATGAACCTCCCTCCTGAGCCGCGTATTTATCCCGAAGCCCCCGAAGGCGCCTGACCGCGCCCCACTCAGACACGCGCCGCAACAAAGGGATAACCCCAATGGGCCAGCCCGTAAATACTCTCCGAGGGGTTCACCCCCAAAGCCGTCGGAAACACTGAGCCGTCCACCACAAAGAGGTTATCGAGCCCGTGATAGCGCAAAGTCGAGTCCACCACGCTCTCCTCGAGGTCAACGCCCATCGCGCATCCCCCCATTTGGTGCGCTGAAAAGATGCCGTGCTTTAGCGCACCATATTCACGAGTGTCCAGCAGCGGAACATCGTCCACCGAGCGCAGGACGAGAGGGTCAACATGCAGGGGCAGCACCTCCTTCGCCCCAGCGGCAAACTCCAAGCGAGCAACGGCCTTGTGTGCCTCCCGAAACATCTCCTGCAAAGGGGGCCCCACGGGATAATCAAAGCGCGTACGCCCGTCCTCCCGCAGGCTAACCCTACCGCCCTCCTCCTCGGGCAAGAGACCATCCACCCCCAGGGCCAACACCACGCCGGTATTCGGCAGCTTGGCCATGAACGCCCCCTGCGCCCTCCCAAATTGCGAAAATGCGAGACTCCCCAACACCGGGTGTATCGGCGCACTCTCCATAAAATAGCCCACCCGATCCGGGCCGCGGTCCACAAACTGATGCGAACCCACCGACTGTGGCGCTCCATAAAAGGAGGAGACCTCATGCTCAAACACCGCGGGCAGCGCCACCACCGGATGAATCATGGTACGACGCCCCACCCTGCCCCTGCCGCTTAGTCCCGAGCGCAGTAAGAGCCCCGGGCCGTTGATCGCCCCGCAACTTGAGACAAAGACCCTCGCCTTCACCTCCAACGACCTTCCGGTGGGCCGGCCACTCTCACGCTCCAGAACCGAGCACCGAAGCCGCGTCACCCGGCGTCCCTCCCACAAAAACCGGTCTGCTCGAACATCGCAATAAAGAGTCAGCCCCAGGTCCAACGCATCCTGCAGGTAGGTGCGATGCATCGACTGCTTTGCCCCAGCCGGGCACCCCATGCCGCAGCTGCCGGTATCCGCGCACCCTCGCACATTGCGGCGCATGGGGCTCACCTCCCACCCAAGGGCCCGGCAGCCCTCCACCAGGATTCGGTTGTTGGCATTGGCCCGTTCAAGGGGCCAGGTTTGAATCCCCAGCCGCTCCTCCACCGCCGCAAAATGCGGTGCCAGAGTTTCAGAGGTCAGTCCCTCCACCCCAAAACGCGACTCCCAATGCCGCAGGATTCTATCCGGGGTACGAAAGCAGCTGGTCCAATTGACCGTGGTGCCCCCCCCGGCGCTGCGCCCCTGCAAAATAGTAATGGCCACGTCAGCGCTCGCCCGTGTCCCCCGGTCCTGATAGAGGTTAAAATAGGCGTCCCCTTCGTTCTGCGAAAAGGTCTCACGCGTAAAGTAGCCACCCTCCTCCACCATGATCACCTTCAGGCCGCTCTCCACCAACTTCGCCGCCAACACCGAACCACCGGCGCCGGATCCCACGATGCACACATCGCACTCCGCGCTCACATCGGCATCGATGTCCTGCCCGATAAAACATTGCCCTCTCATGGCATCTCCTCCTGACTGGGGGTGGTCCTCTCCAAGGGCCCGGGCGGCTCCATAGAACGGCGCTCCACCGGCGGCCTCGACGGAATCTTCGATTGGCCGGCGCCAAACTCGGGAGGCCCCCCATAACCCGCCAGCGCGTAAAGCCCCGGCTGAGACCAATAGGTTCCCGAAACGAGCCCGTAAATGGCTCGGTAAAGAGAACGACGCAGGGGGATCCACGACGTGCGGAGCGCCTCCAGGGCCTGGTCCTGCACCTCAGGGGGACTCCCCGTAAAAGACGACCAGCGCCCATCGAGCACCAAACCCGCCAAGGCATTCTCCACCAGCAGGAGCCCTTGACGCAGTTCCCGAACATCCGCTGGGTGCATGGCCCACAGCAGGGTGTCGAGTTTGTCCGCCACCCCCACATCACTCGCCCGGGGAAATCCCTCCTGCTGCGGAACGATCCTCTCCGCCATTGCGGCCAGAATCGAGTAGGTCTGTTGGTCGAGGGCCCGCAGGCCGCTCCGGGGCTGGACCAGCACCGTGGGCCGCAGGGCCAGACCGACGCCCCCCACACTTAAGAGCGCCGCCCCACCCAGCCCCAGCTTCAATAGATTCCTTCGCGAAACGTCCATTTCGTCTCCTTCCACCCTCTCTCACTTACCACCCGGGGATTTCATACGTCAGCGCCCTACCGCAGGGGAAGTACAATCCCCCCCACCCCTAAAAAATGGCGCACCTACCGCTTTGCTTGACAAGCGACCCCTCACTTTCATACTCGAAGGTCCAGACAAAAGTGCGCGACGACACCACGGCAAAGACTCGGGAGTACCATGCCGCTCTTTCAACGCCCCGCCACTCCAGCCTGCAAGGCAG
>JAZAIZ010000173.1:0-12641 GCA_036230545.1 Myxococcota bacterium | reverse complement strand
AGAGCCCCCTTCGCCCCCCACCGCCTCTTCTGAGGAGCCGCCCCAATGACTCACGCTTTAGCCCTGCAAGAAAATAATATTGATCAATATATGCGCGAGGTTCGACGCTATTCTCTGCTCACCCGAGAGGAAGAGTTTGATCTGGCGGTAGCTTACCGCGACACCGATGACATCGCCGCGGCACACCGGCTCATCACCGCCAATCTCCGATTTGTGGTCAAAATCGCCCACGAATACCGCAATTATGGTTTCAAGATGGTAGATTTGGTCCAGGAGGGCAATATTGGGCTCATGCAGGCCGTTAAGAAGTTCGATCCAGACAAGGGCTACCGTCTAATCTCCTACGCGGTCTGGTGGATCCGGGCTCAGATTCAAAGCTACATCCAGCGCTCGTGGTCCATGGTGAAAATGGGCCTGAACCGCTCTCGACGAAAGCTCTTCTTTAAGGTGCGCTCGGAGCGAACAAGAGCCGATCAGGAGGCGGGTCCAGGCAACCACGCAACCACCGCAGAGTTGGCGGAGCGGCTCGACGTCGATGAAGCGGACGTCATCGATATGGAGATGCGCATGGCCCGGCGGGACTTCTCCCTCGACACCACCATGGCCGACGACTCCTCCACCACCCACCTCGACATGGTCCCCACCCATGCCTTCTCCCAGGAAGAAGCATTGGGCGATTACCAAGAGACGGCTCTTCTCCATGAGAAGATCGAAGAAGTGCGAGAGACCAGCAACGACAAAGAGCTCTATATTATTGAAAATAGACTCTTAAACGACGAGCCCGAGAGTCTCCAGGAGATCGGCAGCAAGTTTGGGGTCTCTCGAGAGCGCATCCGTCAACTGGAGTCCCGGGTGATGAAAAAGCTTAAGGAATCCGTGCTGGACTCCAATATCAGGCCTCAATTACCCTAAAATCCCCCCCCTTGACCTGCCCACAGACGCCGATTCACCATTCCGTACTTGACGCGGGAAAAACGGGCTTATAAGCCTCTCTACACATGCAGACAGCGGTTATCATCCCCGCCCGGTTTGGCTCTCAACGCCTCCCTGGCAAGCCCCTGAAAACGCTGGCACACTTGCCCCTAATCGTTCATGTTTTTCGTCAAGCGTCCCTTTGCAAAGGGGCCGACATCGTCGTGATCGCCACCGACAGCGAAGAGATCGCCGAAGCAGCCCGACACCACGGTGCCCGAGCCATCATGACAAGCCCGGATCATCCCAGCGGCACAGACCGGGTCGCCGAGGTTGCCCGCCAGCTGGACGCGGAGTGGATCATCAACGTGCAAGGGGACGAGCCCTTCATCGACCCTCACGACATCCAGACCGTGATCGACGCTCTCAAAACCAATCAGACCGATCTGGTCACCCTCTGCTACCCTCTCCAGGACGTCCAGGAACTCCAGGATCCCGGGGTGGTAAAGGTCGTCTGCCGAGAGGACGGGGCCGCGCTCTACTTCTCCCGAGCCCCCATTCCCTTCCCCCGGGACCCCCAATCGAGCCTGAGCCACAGCTTCCGACACCTCGGAATTTACGGGTACCGCAAGGCCACCCTGCAGGCCTTAACCACCATGCCTCCTCACCCTCTGGAAGAGGTCGAAAAACTCGAACAGCTCCGAGCCCTCGCCCATGGAATGACCATCGGAGTCCACCAGGCCCGAAGCCTCTCCCACGGAATTGACACCCCCGAAGACCTCAAGTGGGCACAACAACAGATCGCTCAAATGGGCAGCGCCGCATTTCCATCAGGAAGAATTCAATGAAGTCACGCACCACCAAATTTCTTTTCGTAACCGGAGGCGTCGTCTCCTCTCTTGGCAAAGGGCTCTCCGCCGCATCCATCGGGGCGCTGCTTGAGAACCGTGGCTTGAAGGTGTCGATGCTCAAACTCGACCCCTACCTCAACGTCGATCCGGGAACCATGAGCCCCACCCAGCATGGGGAAGTCTACGTCCTCGACGATGGAACGGAAACAGATCTGGATCTTGGCCACTACGAGCGCTTTACCTCGGCCACCCTCACCGCCAACAGCAACCACACCACCGGGCGCATTTATCAGAGGGTCCTCGAAAAAGAACGCCGAGGCGATTACCTCGGCGCCACCGTTCAAGTCATCCCTCACATTACCAACGAGATAAAACGCGTCGTCTTGGACGCCGCTGGGGACGCGGACACCTGCATTGTGGAGATCGGCGGCACCGTCGGTGACATCGAGTCGCTCCCTTTCCTGGAAGCCATCCGGCAAATCCCCTACGACATCGGCAAAGAAAACTGCCTTTATATGCACCTCACCCTCGTACCCTACATCAAGACCGCGGGAGAGGTAAAAACCAAACCCACCCAGCACAGCGTCAACGAATTGCGTCGCATCGGTATCTCCCCCGACATCATCCTGGCCCGCTGCGAAAACCCACTCCCGCAGCCGGTCAAAGACAAAATCTCCCTCTTTTGTAATGTGGGAACCGACTGCGTGTTCAGCGCCGTGGACGTCCCCACCATCTATCAACTCCCCATCACCCTCAATGAGCAGGGACTCGACGACAAAATCGCCGAGCTGCTCAACATCTGGTCACGCTCCACCAAGCTGGACCAATGGCAACAAATCGTTGACTGTGCGCTCATGCCCAAGCACGAAGTGACCATCGCCATCGTAGGAAAATACGTTGAGCTGGTGGACTCCTACAAAAGCCTCCACGAAGCGCTGGTGCACGGTGGCCTGCCCCACAGCTGCAAAGTCAACCTCAGGTATATCGACAGCGAAGACATCGAGAAGACCCCCGGCTTCCTTCAAGAGATGGAACACTGCGACGGTATCCTGGTCCCGGGCGGGTTTGGTGACCGAGGCGTGGAGGGGAAGATCAAAGCCGTTGAACATGCTCGAACCCAGGGCATCCCGTTCTTTGGTATTTGCCTGGGGCTTCAAGTCGCGGTGATTGAATATGCACGCAACGTGGCCGGGCTCAAAAACGCCAACTCCGAAGAGTTTGCCCCCAAAGCCAAAAACCTCGTGGTAGCGATTATGGAGGACCAGAAAAAGGTCACTGCCAAGGGAGGCACCATGCGACTGGGCGCTTACCCCTGCACCCTCGCCGCAGGTACCAAAGCACGACAGCTTTATAATCAAGAGAACATCAGCGAGCGACACCGCCATCGCTTTGAGGTCAACAACCCCTTTCGAGAGCAATTGGTGGAGAGCGGCCTGACCATCGCAGGGACCTCACCAGACGGGAACCTCGTAGAGATGATCGAACTGGAGGGGCACCCCTACTTCATCGGCTGCCAGTTCCACCCCGAATTTCAGAGCAAGCCCTTTGCCCCCCACCCCCTCTTCTCTGGCTTCGTTGAGGCCGCGCTTAAACGACACAACGAAGGAGCAAAAGGGTGAGCAACAACGCCCCCTGGCCCATGGAAGGCCCCGTCTCAGATCTCTTCGAAGGAAGAAATCTCACTCTAATCGCTGGCCCCTGCGTCATCGAATCCCTCGAGATGTGCAAAATTCTCGCCGAGCAAATCTCCGAGCGAGCCAGCCAGCGCGGTATCTCATTTATCTTCAAAGCCTCGTTTGACAAAGCCAACCGCACCTCCATCCACTCCTTTCGGGGACCAGGAATGGAAGAGGGCCTGGATATTTTGAGACAGGTCCGAGATGAAATCGGCATCCCGGTCCTGACCGACATCCATCTCCCCGAGCAGGCCGCACCGGTCGCAGAAGTCGTGGACGTTCTTCAGATCCCGGCATTTTTATGCCGACAAACCGATCTTATCGCCGCGGCAGCCGCCACCGGTAGACCTGTGTGTATCAAAAAGGGACAATTCCTCGCCCCCGAAGACATGAAGCATGTCGTGGGAAAGTTCAAAGAGTCGGGAGGAAAGCACATCGCCCTCACTGAGCGCGGCACCACCTTTGGATACAACAACCTGGTCGTGGACATGCGTGGGCTTGAATCCATGCGCACTCAAACCCAAACCCCCGTCATCTTTGACGCCACCCACTCCGTGCAGCGCCCCGGCGCCGGCGATGGGACGACCTCCGGCGACCGCACCCTTGCCCCCCTCCTCGCGCGGGCGGCCGCGGCCGTGGGCATCGACGGTCTCTTCACCGAGGTCCATCTCGATCCCGACAACGCCAAATCAGACGGCCCCAACTCCCTCACCCTTGAGCTTCTCGACGACGTTCTTGACCAGGTAACCGCCATCGACGCCGCGCGACGCGCGGTCATCCGATAGACTTCATTTCCTCCTGGAGGCCTCCCGTGTCCACAGAAAACAAATCTGCCCCCGATGCAACGAGACTTCAATCCATTGAGGGAATCCTCTTTGACTGTGACGGCGTGCTGACCCCCGGGGATTTACTCTACGATGAAAAGGGTGGACGCCTCCTGCGCTTCCATGCTCGAGACGGAGTCGGTCTGGCCATCTTTTGCAAGAGAGTCGGCCTCAAGGCGGGCATCCTGTCTGGCCGCCCCACCGATATCGCCGAGAAACGGTTCGCCGAGCTTGGGGTGCAAAGCTTTATCGGTGGCTCCCGTAACAAATACGACGACGCCTTGAAGATGTGTGAGGCGCTTAACATCGCCCCCGAAAACACCGCCTTTGTCGGCGACGATATCCCCGACCTCGTCGCATTTCGTGCCGTAGGCTTAAAAGTGGCGGTCAACGACGCCACCGACGAGGTCAAAGAGGCCGCGGATTGGATCCTGAAAACCCCCGGAGGCTACGGCGCAGCGCGCGAAATCTGCGAGACCATCCTCCGAGCCCGAGGCGACTGGCAACGGTCACCAGAGGCCTAAGCCCGTGCAACACGACTCCGCATCAACCTCTGACCTGCCCGTGCTGCCCAAACGATGGGGACTTATTCAGCGCAGCAAGAACACCCTGCTCTACCACCTCATTCGCTTTCTCTACCGACTAACCGCCAAAACCCCCTTCACCATCGCGCAGCGCTTCGGTCGACTCCTCGGGGTCATGGCCTACTGGCTCATTCTCCCCGAGCGTCGAAAAGCAATCCAGCAGCTTCAAACTGCGTTCCCCGAGAACTCACTCCAGCAACATCAGGAGCGGACCAAAGAAGTCTTTGTTCACCTGGGCGAAGCCGCCGCCGAGATCACCCACCTGGATGCGTTGCTCCCCCACCCCGATCTTCAACTTACCCCGGCGCACAAAGCCCTCTTTAACGAGTGCCTGCAAGAAGGGAAGGGCGTCATCGCGGCCACCGGACACCTCGGCAACTGGGAGCTGCTTGCCCAGGTCCTCGCGGCCCACGATCTCCCAATTCACACCATCGCCAAGCCCATCTACGACCCTCGCCTGACCCACTGGGTAGACACCATTCGAACACGCTTTGGGCTCAAGGTCATCTGGCGTGGTCGCAAAGCCGGAAGCAAAGCGCTGCTTCGAGTCTTTCGCGCCAAAGAGATTCTCGCGCTGCTCATCGATCAGGACACCCGGGTGCAGAGCGTCTTCGTTCCCTTCTTTGGCAAAGCGGCCTCCACCCCCTCGGCCATCGGCACCCTGGCCACCCGCACCGGGGCCCCTATTGTCCTCGGTTGGCTTCACCGCACCCCCACCGGATACCGACTGCATTTTGAACGCTTTCGCTACACCCTCAGTGAAGACAAAGACGCGGATATTCATCAAATCACCGCAGGAATCACCGAGAGACTCGAATGGGGGATTAGACAGGCCCCCGAACAATGGGTATGGATGCATCAGCGCTGGAAAACCAGGCCCCAAGAGAATATTTAAACAAGGACAAGCGTCACCACGCCGTCCCTCACGTCGGAGAAGACCATGCTAAGCGCAGTTTTAACATTGTTGATCTCCCTGAACACCACCGGCGCCTCCGACGCTTCCCCCAACACGACCCGGGTGAAGACACGTCAGGGCCCCATCGAGTTTAAATGCGACTCCATGCAGGTCCTCACCAAACCCAACCGGGGCATCTGCCGTGATAACGTTATCGTACGGCGGGGAGACCTGATGGTCTGCTGCAGCCAATTTGTCGGCGCCGCCACACCTGAGTGGGAATGGAGCAGCTTCACCTGCGAAGGGGACGTCGTCGCACAGCGCACCAACGAGACCATGTGGTCCAACAAAGCGACCTTCAACCTGAAAACCTCTGAGCTCGTCCTCACCGGCGCACCGCTCCTTCAACGAGGTAAGAGCTACCTGCAGGGAAGCAAAATAACTCTCAACATCCACAACGACCTGGCGCAGATCAGCCAACCCCGTGGGGTTATGATCAAAACCCAATCCCCCCGCGCCCCCACCCCCAGCACTCCGGGGCCCCTCCCCAAACAAAGCCCCCAACCACCCCCCCCCAGGAAGTAAAAGAAGTTCACCATGCCAGCATCCTTACGAGCGGACGGTCTCTGTAAATCCTACCGCCGCCGCAAAGTCGTCAAAGAGGTCTCTTTCGAAGTCAACCCCGGTGAAATCGTCGGTCTCCTCGGCCCCAACGGCGCGGGCAAAACCACCTCCTTCAATATGGTCGCCGGAATCCTACCCGCCGATGCCGGCACCGTGTGGCTCGGGGAGCAAAACCTGGGGAGCCTCCCCCTCTACCGACGGGCACGACTGGGGCTTGGCTACCTCGCCCAGGAGACCACCATCTTCAAGGGACTCAGCGTCCTTAACAACTTCATGGCAGTCTACGAAGCCCTGAACTTCAGTCGAGCGGAGGGCCTCCAACAAGCAGAGCAATTATTGGAGCGCTTTAATCTCCAGCATGTCCGTGACAACAAAGGCTCTCAACTCTCGGGGGGAGAGCGCCGACGGGTTGAGATGGCGCGAACCCTCATCTCCAACCCCATGGTTGTCCTCCTTGACGAGCCCTTCGCGGGAGTCGACCCCATCGCAGTCAACGAGATCCGAGGATTTATCCAATCCATGGGCTCCCAGGGCATCGGCGTTCTGATCACTGACCATAATGTACGAGAAACATTGAAGATTTGTGACAGAGCCTACATCATCTCCGAAGGCTCCATTCTCCTCTCGGGGAGCCCCGAGGAGATCGTCGCAGATCCCCTGGCCCAACAAACCTACCTTGGGGAGGACTTTTCCCTCTAAAACCAAGTACCTGCTTTGGCTATTTCACCACTTTACTATAGAATTAATATCAGGACGTTATGGCGATTAACCTCAGCTTACAGCAAAAAATGAGCCAACAGCTGGTGATGACTCCCCAGCTACAGCAGGCCATCAAGCTTCTTCAACTCTCCCACCTCGAATTGGGTGAAGTGTTGCGGCAGGAGTTCGAGGAAAACCCCACCCTTGAAGACGCCACCTCCCCCGACGAGCCCATGCTCCCAAGCGACGTCGACGGCAAAGAGGGAGCCGCCTCTGCGGAGCTCTCCCCCGGAGACAATGATGGGATGATGGGCCTCGGCGCTCAGAAGAGTGACGCTCCCGATGGCGAGAGCACGAGCATCGCCGGTGATCTTGAGAAGGTCATGGAAGCGGGCGCCACCCCCGAGCCTTCCTCCAAGGAGCTCGAGAAGGACATCGACTGGGAAGCCTATCTCGAGTCCTACAGCTATTCTCTCCCGGCTTCGGCGGGAGCGGCCGGCCCGGGCGCCGACCTCCCCCCCATTGAGTCCACCCTCTCCAAACCGACCTCTTTAATTGAGCACCTCAGATGGCAGGCCCACATGCAGGGCTTCACCGAGACCGAGCTACAGGTAATGCTCCTGCTCATCGAAGAAGTTAATGAAGATGGCTACCTTGCAGCGGACGCCGTGCAGGAGGTGCTCGAAGAGCTCGAAGAGTACGAGATTACGCAGGACCTCGTTGAAAATATGGTTCGCGAGCTCCAGGAGTTTGACCCCATGGGCGTCGGCTCACGCAACCTCCAGGAGTGCCTCTTAAAGCAGGCCCTCGCAGAGTCCGCCTTTGACCCCATCGCCCTGCAGGTCATCGAGCACCATCTCCCCGAGATCGAGAAGCGACAATTCAAGCAAATCGCCCGAAAACTGAAGGTCTCACTGCAGCAGATCGGCGAGGCCGTCGAGGCCATCACCCATCTAGAGCCGCGCCCCGGACGGGTCTACAGCGATCGCGCGCCCCAATACATCACCCCGGATATCTATGTCGTCAAGGTCAACGATGAGTGGCAGATCAGTCAAAATGAAGACGGCCTGCCCAAGCTTCGGGTCTCTCACTATTACCGCAACGCCCTCAACCAGGCTGGGGGAGACGCCAAAGCCTATATCCAGGACAAACTGCGCAGTGCCGCCTGGCTCATCCGCAGTATCCAGATGCGTCAACGAACGATCTATAAGGTGACCGAGAGCATCTTAAAATTTCAAGCGGACTTCTTTGAGCAGGGTCCCACCCACCTGAAGCCCTTGATCTTAAAAGATGTGGCCGAAGACGTGGAGATGCATGAGTCGACCATCTCCCGGGTCACCACCAACAAATACATGCACACCCCCCGGGGGATCTTCGAGCTCAAATATTTCTTTAACTCGGCGATTAACCGCGTCGACGGGGACACCATCGCGTCGGAATCGGTCCGCAATCGCATCCAGGAGCTGGTCTCTCACGAGAACCCCCGCAAGCCCCTCTCGGACCAGAAGCTGGTCACAATCCTCAAGGATTACGACATCAACATCGCCCGCAGAACCGTCGCAAAATACAGAGAAATGCTTAACATTCCCTCCTCCTCAAAACGTAAACAAGTATTTTAAACTCCCTGAGCTTTCGCCCCCCTCTGCAGCATTGCTATCCCCTCCCGACAGAGGTAATGGGCAGGGGTGAGAATCAGCAACGTTCTTCATAAGTCACTGGTCATCCCAACGGTTGAAGCCACAGACAAAGCAGCGGCCCTGCGGGAGATCGCCACCTTTATGTGTCACAACAGCCCTCAGATCCCCCACTCCCCCCAGGTTGTTTATGAAGCCATCGCGCAGCGTGAAGAACACGGCTCAACGGGAGTTGGAGAAGGGGTCGCCATTCCTCACGCCAAACTCCCCGAGCTGCCCGGCCTGGTAGCTGCCTTTGGAGTCAGCCAAAGGGGCATCCCCTATGAGGCTATCGACCAACAACCCGCACGATTAATCTTCATGCTCCTTGTGCCAGAGAGGTCAGGCGGTGCTCACCTTAAAGCTCTCGCTCGAATCTCCCGACTTCTCAAAAACAGCATCTTCCGTGAGCAGCTGCTTTCCCTCAACGAAGCCTCCGGTATTTACGAGGCCTTTGTTCAACAGGACTCAACCATTTGAGGGATGATGACTCCATGAAAATTCTAACCCGGGCCCTGCTGAGCGGGGGCAACATGCATTTGGAACTATTAGCGGGAGAGTCCGGGTTGGACCGCTGCATCACTCACCATCGAATCCAAAAACAAGGCCTCGCTCTGGCCGGCTACCTCGACTCCCTCCGCCCCCATCGAATCCAAGTGCTGGGAAAGAGCGAGCTGGGTTATGTCGCCAGGCTCGCACCCACTGAGCGCTACCACTCACTGCAGGGGCTGATGACCTCTGAAGTAGCCTGTATCGTCATTACAGCGGACCAGGAGGTCCCCGAGGAGCTCATCGCTCTGGCCCAGCAACACAGCCTGCCGGTGTTTAGAACCCCCCTGAACTCCAGCGTCGCCATCGAGCGTCTTCAAGCCTTCCTGCAGGAGCATCTCAGCCCGGCCACTCCCCGCCACGGAGT
Organism: Myxococcota bacterium; assembly: GCA_036230545.1. Taxonomy (GTDB): domain Bacteria; phylum Myxococcota; class XYA12-FULL-58-9; order XYA12-FULL-58-9; family JABJBS01; genus CAXGXL01. Next base: position 2,987 of record JAZAIZ010000173.1, on the reverse strand, counting down.
CCTCATGGATGTTTTTGGGGTGGGGATTCTCCTCACGGGTCAAAGCGGCATCGGGAAAAGCGAATGTGCCTTGGATCTCATTCTTCGCGGTCACCGTCTAATCGCCGACGACACCGTCATCATCAAGTCCCACAACGGCGGGCCCGTGGGGACCGTCTCCCCCCTAACCAAGCACCACATGGAGGTTCGAGGGCTGGGGATCATCAACGTTAAGGAGCTCTTTGGGGCCGCCTCCGTCCGCGACTCCAAGGTCATTGAACTCATCGTGGAGTTGGTCACCTGGGAAGAAAGCGCCAACGTCACCCGCACCGGTCTCGATGAAACCACCGCGACGATCCTCAACCACGACATCGCAAGGATAACGCTCCCCATTCGACCGGGTAGAAACCTCGCCTCCATTATCGAGGTCGCCGCTCGTAATCACCTCCTCAAACTGCAGGGTCATCACTCGGCCCGAAGGTTTCAAGCAACACTCGAAAGTCGTCTGAGCTCCGATGCCTCTCTTCAGAAAGGACTCCAATAATGTCGGTCTCGATTCTCGTTCTCACCGGCCAATCCGGTTCGGGTAAATCCATCGTCATGCGTGCCCTCGAAGACAAAGGGTATTATTGCGTCGATAACATGCCTGCTACGGTAGTTGAGCAAGTGGTCTCCACCATCGTGGAGGACAAAATAAGCTCCCAAATCGCCATCGCCATGGATGTGCGAACTCCCAACTTCTCCGAGGATGGGCTGCAGGTGGTCAAGAAGCTCAAAGCTCGCTATGACGCCACCCGGCTCCTCTACCTTGAGGCTACCGAAGAGTACCTGCAGCGACGCTATTCAGAGACCCGGCGGATCCACCCCCGCGAGACGGGAGCAGGACTGCTTGCGGCCATCTCCGAAGAGCGCGATATCCTGGTGCCCTTCCGCGAATGTGCCGATGACACCATCGACACCTCCGGTATGTCCCCCCACGATCTGAGGGGACGGATACACGGACAATTTGCCGATGTGAACAGCTCCGACGAGCTGCGCATCGCCTTTGTCAGCTTTGGGTTTAAATACGGTGCGCCGCAGGTCGCCGACATCGTCCTGGATGTTCGCTTCCTCCCCAACCCTTATTTTATCCCTGAAATGCGGCAAAAAACGGGGCTCAACGACGAGGTTCGTGATTATGTCCTGAGCTTCGATAAAACAACCACCTTTCTGCACCATGCCACAGAGATGCTCTCTTTCTTGATTCCGGAATATCGCCGCGAGGGTAAGCGTTACCTCACCGTCGCGATCGGATGCACCGGCGGACAGCACCGCTCAGTCTCGATCGTGCGAGAGTTAACGCAACACTTTAAGGAAAACCACATTCTAACCGATAGTCGACATCGTGACGTTAAGGAATAATTGCATGATTGGTATCGTCGTTGCCGCTCACGGAAAGCTCGCAGAGTCCCTCGTGGACACTGCCCGACAGGTGGTAAAAAATAACAACAACGTGTCCGCTGTAATGCTGGCTCCCTCCGATGACACCGAACTCTTTCAGGAGAGACTGCAATTCGCGGTAAAAAAGCTGAACACCCCAAAGGGTGTTCTCGTGCTCACAGATATGTTCGGAGGCACTCCCTCCAATGTGGGGATGACCCTGCACGCCGCTGGGGAAGTAGAGGTCCTCACCGGCGCCAACCTCCCCATGTTAATCAAAGCACTCCAGGTCTGCTCCCAAGAATCCAACCTCTCCACCGCCGCCCAGATCGTAAAAAATGCAGGACAAAGCGCCATCGCAGTCGCCAGTGAAGTACTGGACGTGAGCGTCGGCTCTCCCCCCAGCCCATGAGAGCACCAGTGACTAACGAGACCACCACAGAGGTGAAAATCACCCATGACCTTGGATTGCACCTTCGTGCCGCAGGAGCCCTGGTTCAGGTAGCCTCCCAATTCAGCTCGCACATCGAGATCCAAAACGGCAAAAACATCGCCAACGGCAAGAGTATCATGAGCGTTCTTTCCCTTGCAGCTGGTTGCGGAACAGAATTAAAAATCACCGCCACCGGAGGTGACGCCGAAGAAGCGGCGCGGGCGGTCGCAGAGATCATCCACGCGGATTTTAATCTGCCATAGAGACAAGAGGGGGAAGCATGCAGAGCGAATCGCGCATTTTTGATGGTATCGGCGCCTCAGGGGGCGTCGCCATAGGAAAGGTCTGCCTCCTTGACAGGCGACAGGTCCGAGTCCCACGCCATCACATCAACCCGGAGCATTGCGCCAGTGAGGTGAGCCGCCTTGAGCAGGCAATCACCACCTCCTATGAACAGCTTGAGTCCATTCGAAGTCAATTTGTGCACGACGGGATGGACCACCACGCCATCCTCGAAGCCCACGAGATGATGATTCGAGATCCAGCACTGCTGGAGGAAGCCTCTCGACTTATTCTAAGCAAGCACATCAACGCCGAGTGGGCTATCAGCCGGGTCATCTCGCGTCTTCGGAGACTCTTCGAAGAAATGGAAGACTCTTACCTGAGACAACGGCGTGGCGACATCGACTTTGTCGGAGATCGAATCATCCGCAACCTCACGGGGAAAACGGCCGATATCTCCGAGCTTGGCCCCCTCAAGCCCGGAACCATCATCGTCGCCCATGATCTTGGTCCCGCCGACACCGTGTTGCTCGCAGAGCAAAATGTCACCGCCCTCATCACCGAGATCGGCGGCAAGACCTCCCACTCCTCCATCATCGCCCGCTCCATGAGCATCCCAGCCGCGGTGGGCGTGCATGGTATCTTTGACGTTGTCGGCGACGGCGACCTCATCGCGGTGGATGGCTTCAACGGCAGCGTCGAGCTGCTTCCCGATCCAACACGGGTCCAATACTGGCAAAGCAAGGCGGCGTCGGCGCAACAAAACTGGCAAACGCTCCTCAAAGAGACGGCCCTCCCTGCCGAGACCCAGGACCATCACACCATCAGCATCGCCGGTAACATTGAGATCCCCCAGGACGCCCACAACGTCTTT
>JAZAIZ010000172.1:0-4065 GCA_036230545.1 Myxococcota bacterium | reverse complement strand
CGGTCAGGGTTCATAAAATCATGGACGGCCTTGCCTTCCTTGAGAAACTCAGGGTTGGAGACCACCTCGAAGTCGTAATCAACGTTGCGCTCTTTGAGCACGTCGGCGATGGCGTCGCGGACCTGATCACAGGTCCCAATGGGCACGGTGGATTTGACGGCTATCACTAGAGGTCCTCGCATCTCCTGCGCGATGGAGCGCGCGGCGTTGAGGACGTAGCGTCTGTCAGCGGAGCCGTCGTCGTCAGGTGGGGTTCCAACCGCGATAAAGCAGACATCACAATAAGGGAGGCACTCGCTTAATTGAGTGGTGAAACTTAGTCGCCCTGCGCGGTGGTTTCTCTTCACGAGCTCTTCGAGGCCGGGCTCGTAAATGGGGATGTCCTCGGCGTTGAGGCGTTGAATCTTGTCTTCAGCGATATCATGACAGGTGACAAGGTTGCCCATGTCCGCAAGGCAGGTTCCCGTAACCAGGCCAACGTAACCGGTGCCGACGACAGTGACTCGCATGGCGCGCTCTCTTTCTCCCCTGGGGAATTGGATCCTGTTGAAAGCGTATCCGGTCGCGTTGGATCAAGCAAACTTTCGAGCTGCTTTGAGAACAGAAAGGGGGCGCGGGCCCCCTCAGGGTCAGGCTTTGACGTTACGGATAGTGGCGCTCATGGTGTCGTGCATCTGTTTGAGAATGGCGGTCATGATGTTCATGATCTCCGACTGTTTTTGCATGGCGCTTTGGAGATCAAACTGCCACAGTGCGGATTGCTCCCCGATGGTGGCGAGCTGCCCGTCGAGTTTCTCAAGGAGCGCTTCGGCCTCGGCTTTGGTGAGGGAGCCGCTCTTCTCGGTGGAGGTTATATTGCCCTCGCTGTCAGTGGAGTGTTCATTCCAGGTGAACTCCTGGGGCCATCGGGCATTTGGGTCAGAGAGCTCTTCTCGGAGCTCGGTCATGTCGAGTCGAAGTTCCTTTTTGGTTTCGTTACCTCCCTGGACTTGCTTCGCCAGCCCAGTAAGCTTGCCCTCGACTTCTCCCATGCTGAAGGCCATGAGGGTGTTGGTGGCGTCGCCGAAGGCCTGCTCGTCAATGCCCGTTGAGTCCACGAGCATGTTTTGAACGACGTCCGCTCCCTGACTGGAGAGGGCGGAGGTGGTCTGGGAGATATCTCCTCCGGCGGTCACTGCGGCCTGGGTCTGATTGGCGATGGATTGTGCGGTGCTTTGAAGGGCCTGGGTTTGTTCGCTGGAGAGTCCACCCACAAAGGCCTGGATTCGGCTCGTTTCGTCGGTTCCCATTCCCGAGGGGATCTGTGCGGTGTTACCGTCGGCCAGGGCTACGGATTGGACTCGTTCAAAGCTCTCGGTGGTCTGCAGCTCCTGACGTTGAACGCCCTCTTGCCCTTCGACCTTCCCCTCTTGAGTAACCGGAGTTGAAGTGCCGCCAATTCGGTTGATGTTTGAAATCGCCATGGGAATCCTGCCTCTTGCTTGAAAGTTGGAGTGAACCGCAACGGGCTCTCGTGGAGTCGTCTCGTACCCCACCTCCAATATACACGGCTCCCGACTAATGGGGTTTAAAAAAAATAATCCCTTCGATTTCAACTGCTTAGGGGCATTAGGGTTTCTTGATGGCTAGAAAGAGGCGACCTCGTCGGCTGCTAATTTGCAGTCGCATGATTCCCCCGGAGGCGATCTTGCGGACCGCGTGGGCAAATCCCCGGGCGTGCTTGATTTTGGAGCCGTTGAGGCGCAGCAGGACGTCCCCCGGCTGGAGACCCGAGCGGGCGGCTACGCTGCCTGGCTCGACCTTCTTAATCACGACTCCGTGGGAGGTGGTTAGCTGGAGGTCTTGTTGAAGCTCCGGGGTAATGTTGGCTACGGTGATGCCGATGCCACCGGTCTTTTCTCCTTCCTTGTTCTCCTCGTTGAGAGCTACGGTGGAGTCAGGGAATTGCTTCAGGAGAATCTTATAGGTGCGCTCCCGCCCCTCTCTCCAGATTTTGACCGGGACTCGGTTGCCCACTCCGGCCATGCCTGCGTAGAGGGGGAGATCTCGAGAGGTGCGGACGGTTTTTCGGTCAAACTCGAGGATGATATCACCGTCCTGGATCCCCGCCTCCGCGGCCGGGCCCTCTGGGATAACCTCTGAGACCAGGGCTCCATGGGGTGAGCTGAGGCCATAGGTTTGGGCGAGTTCCTCGGTGAGAGACTGAATTCGAATCCCAATCCAGCTCCTGGAGTATTTCCCCTTCGATTGCAATTGGGGAATCATCTCTTTGACCATGTTAATGGGGATAGCAAATCCGATCCCACTGCCGGCGGCGTTGATGGCTGTGTTAATACCAATGACCTCTCCGCGCATGTTAATCAATGGTCCCCCCGAGTTGCCGGGGTTGATAGAGGCGTCCGTCTGGATGAAGTTATAGAGACCGTGCCGGCCGGAGGGGGCGATATCCCGGCGCTCTTTGGCGGAGATAATTCCCACGGAGACTGAGTGGGAGAGCCCAAAGGGGTTGCCCACCGCCATCACTGAGTGCCCTATCTTCATTTTGTCGGAGTCTCCGAGGTGGGTGATGGAGGCTTTGGCGTTTTCGGTGGTTTGGATTAGGGCGATATCGTATTCAGGGGCGGTGCCGAGGACCTTGGCCTCCTGAGTGCGCTCAGAGCCGTCGGGGTTCATAAAAGTAACTTTGATTAAATCGGCGTTTTCAACAACGTGGTTGTTGGTCAGGATGAGGCCCTTGGAGGAGATCACAAAGCCCGTGCCGATTCCCTGAAGCGGGGCCTGTTGGCGTCCCTGGGGGTGGCCCCCTCGGGGACCGGGGAGCCCGAAAAACCGATGAAAGTACTCAAAGGGATCTTGCTGCGAAGGGTACTGGCTTGTTTTGACCTGCTGGCGAATCGAGATGCTGACAACTGCGGGGATGACCTTATCGGCGAGAGCGCTGTAGTCATTTCCGCTAACCAGGGTGGGACTTGAGGCAGGTTTTTCGGACCACACCTGGCCCGAGCGGGCGAAGGCGGTCGAGCCGGATAAAGCGCATGTAAAAGTAAACAGCAAAACCCAGAGGGGGCGTCTCATGGAGGTCTCCTTGGAAAATCAATGGTGTCCAACGTTGACGGAGTCTGAAACGCGGGAGCTTCTGTTCTTATTCCCCGTCTTGGGGGCTCTCGTCCAGATTTTGGGGAATTTTCGCTGGTGGGCGGGAGGGGGAGTGGGGTTTAAGGCGTCGTCTCGCTGGGGGGAGTTGCTGATTTTAGGCCCGTCATGAGGGCGTGGGCTTTGTCATTAGCTGGGTGTAGCCGCTGGCCGGAGAGGTTGACGTCGAAGAAATAGAGGATCACCTCACCGGGGGCTGGAACCGCTGCCCGGACTCTGACAAAGCCATAGCAGTTGTCGGTGAGCTCGCCGTCCCAGCCGATGGAGTTCAGGCTCGCGCCGGGATGGGCCTGGACCATGGCTTCGGGGATGGTTTGGGCTCCGGAGTTTGTTCGCAGGGTCTTGACCATGGTGATGGCGTTTCGAATATCAGCCTGGATGAAACATCGCTCCGTGGTGATGAAGATCATAAAGCTTGAGATGGCGGCTAAGGTGACCACCAGGGTGCGGTGTTTGGATTCCAAGGAGTCTTGCATGGCCCGCTGGGTAGCGGATCTCCACAGGGATGACAAATCAAAAAAGACCCAGGATCAATTGGCGATGTTGGTAATCAGCTTGTCCAGGGATTTGCGATCGTCCTCGGTGATGGACTCTCGTTTGCGCACGGTCTGTTTTTGAGCGAGCTTTTTCTGCTCTTTCTGAGCTTTGGTGATGCTCCCGGAGAAGATGTCTTTAATCTCCGTTTCCACGACCGCAAATTTTTCCTGCACGATCTCAGAGGTCCAGATATCCTGGACGTGACGAAAGGCCGGTTGGTAACCGATGTTCATTCCAAAGAAGCTGTAGACAACCAGCCCGAGTCCAAGGACGAGACCGCCCCGAAATGCATATAGTTTCCACATGGCCGCGACGATAGCACCCTGAAATCATTTGAGCAACCAGAGCAAATCAGGCCTCGGGGGCGGGGGCGGA
>JAZAIZ010000171.1:0-19117 GCA_036230545.1 Myxococcota bacterium | reverse complement strand
CTGGCAGACCCGGGTTCGCTCTCGTTGGCCCCTGGACGACCTGCCCCCCCTCGTTGGTAAAGGGGGAACCCCATGATCATCCCTCCCCCACCGAACCCCAAAGAGCTACTGGCGGCCGCGGGGCTGCGTCCCAAAAAAGATTGGGGGCAGAATTTCCTGCGCGAACAGGATGTGTTGAAGGCGATCTCCGAGAGCTGCCGGGCCTCTGAAGAGGAGCTGGTGGTGGAGCTCGGGGCGGGTCTCGGGGCGCTGACCTATTATTTGATTCAGGATTATGCCAGCGTGGTGGCGGTGGAGAGAGATCGGGAGCTGGTGCCGCTTCTTAAGAACTTTTTTCAGTGGGCGCCAGGGCTGGAGCTGCTAGAGGCGGATGCGGGCACCCTGGATTATCAGGGCTTGTCGAGGGCTCATGACAAGCCGCTCGTGGTGGTGGGAAACCTCCCCTATCAGATCTCCAGTCGAATTCTGGTGTCCGTGGCGGACGCGGCCTCAAGCGTTCGGCGATGCGTTGTGATGATCCAAAAGGAAGTCGCCGAGAGGATCATCGCCCCGCCGGGTTCGAAAACCTACGGCCTTCTCTCAGTGCTGATGCAGCGGGCCTTCTCGGGACACGTGGTGCGGGTGGTGCCGCCCCATGTTTTCTTGCCTCCCCCCAAGGTGCATTCGGCGGTGCTGGTGTTGGAGCGCAATGAGGTCTTGCGAGCCCCGGAGGCGGACGCCCGCATGGTGGCCGCGGCCAGGGTTGCCTTCAGCGCTCGGCGAAAGACTCTGCGCAACTCGGTGGCAGGAGGCCTCGGGGTAAAGCCGGCGCAGGTTGAAGAGGCCATGGTAGCGGGCAATCTTGATCCCAAGCGACGGGCTGAATCTTTTAGCCTCGATGAATTTGAGCAGCTGGGTGAGGTCTTGCATACTCACGGGCTTCTCGAACTCTAAAACCACCCCAGGAGGACAAGGTTCATCTTGTTCTTCGTAACGATCACCCATATGGCATAATTCATGGCAGGACGACGAGGCAGTGGCCGTCAACAGCGGCGACAGGATCATTTTGGCAAGCGGGCTCAACGGGAGGGAAAGGCTGCGCGCTCTATCTACAAATTAGAGGAGATCGACACCCGCTGGAAGCTGCTGCGGGCGGGCATGCGGGTGTTGGATCTTGGGTGCTCCCCGGGGTCCTGGATGCAATACGCTGGTGAAAAGGTGGGCCCCAAAGGCCAAGTCATCGGCTATGACCTTAAAGACATTGAGATCAGCCTCCTGCCCCATATGGAAGCTCGCATTGGAGATGCCTTTGAGGTGCAGGTGGAGGAGATCGGTGGGCAGGTGCACGTCGTCCTCTCGGATATGGCGCCGGCTACGATGGGGCATCACAAGACCGACGCCCTGCGCTCTGCCGCGTTGGCCGAGCGAGCGCTCGATTTGGCAGACCGCCTGCTGCTCCCCGGGGGCGCGGTGGTGGTGAAGTTGCTTGAGGGGGGGGAGATTGTAGATCTGGTCAAGCGGCTTCGGGCCGATTACTCGAAAGTGGAGCGGCTGCGTCCCAAGGCCACCCGCAAGGAGTCCACGGAGATTTTTCTTATTGGATTGGGGAGGCTTGAAAAAGATCCCCCGTCCCAGGAGGGGTGAGTTTTGACGGTTTGCTTAAAGCGATTGACGAATGGTTTGACGGTTTTGACCGAAGAGGTGCATCACGCGCCGGTGGTGGCGATGCAGGCGTGGGTTCACGTAGGCTCGGCCGATGAGCGCCCGGAGATGGCGGGTGCTGCCCATCTGCATGAGCACATGCTCTTCAAGGGGACCGAGCGTCGGGGAGTTGGTGAGATCGCCCGGGTGGCGGAGGCCTCCGGGGGGGAGGTGAACGCGTGGACGTCTTTTGACCAGACGGCGTATCATGTGGTGCTGGAGTCGGGTGATGTGGATACGGGCCTGGACCTCCTCTCAGACGCGTTGCGCAACTCCACCTTCGACGCCGAGGAGCTGAGCCGCGAGATTGAAGTGGTGGTGGAGGAGATTCAACGGGCCGAGGACAGCCCGGCGCGTCGTATCTCCAACGCGCTCTTTGATTTGGCCTATCAGGAGCATCGTTATCGCTATCCGGTGCTGGGCTCTCGGGAGAGCGTTCGAGCAATGACCCGGGAGCAAATCCTCGATTTCTACCGCAGCCACTATCGTCCAGATCAGATCACCTTTGTGGCGGTCGGCGATTTTGACACCGAGGCGATTCACGCTCGGATCGCCCACTTTTTTGGCGATTGGGAGAACCCTGAGCGAGAGGGGCGTCGTCCCCGGGTGCAGGAGGGGCCACAGACCGAGTTTCGCTTTCGGGTGCTTGAGGAAGACGTCAAGCAGGCTCGCTTCTCGGTCGCCTGGCACATCCCCGAGGTGAGCCATCAGGACATTCCGGCCATTGACGCTCTTGGTATGATCCTCGGGCACGGCGACTCTTCGCGGCTCTATTGCTCGGTGCGACAGGACCGACAATTGGTCAATGGCATTCACGCTCATGCCTACACGCCCCAGGATCCGGGGCTCTTTGTGGTGGGGGCCGGGCTCAAGGCAGAGAACCTGCGGGAGGCCCTGAGCCTCTCTTTTGAGGAGGTTTTTCGGAGTCGTAATGGGATCTCCGAGGCCGAGCTGGAGAAAGCAAAAGTCGTGTTGCTCAGCGACTCCGCCTATTTAAGGGAAACCATGCAGGGGCAGGCCCGCAAGCTGGGGTTTTATCAGGTCGTCGCGGGGGGATTCGATCGCGAAGAGGCGTACCGTGAGGCTGTGGAGGCGCTGTCAACCGCCGATATCGAGGGGGTGGCGAGGCGCTATTTGAGTGCGTCGCCCACCTTGGTGATTCAGGTCCCCGAGGGCTCTGAGGTGCCTGAGCGGCAAGAGGCACTGGGGTTGTTGCAGGAGGCGTTTGAGAGCGAGGAGGTCTCCGGGTACCAAAGGAATGAAGAGGGTGCGATGAACCTGCGGCCGCGCCCAGCGCCGGTGGGGGTAGACACCACCGTGGGGCCCCTTGGGGTGTCCCGGGCGGAGTTGCCAAATGGTTGCACCCTGCTGGTGCGCCAGGAGGATGTCCCTGTGATGGGGATCAGAGCAGCCGCGCTGGGAGGGCTACGCTGGGAAGGGGTGGCCGACTCCGGGCTGGCCAATCTCTTCGCCTCTTTGTGGTGCGGATGCACCGAGCGATGGAGCGAAGAGGCTCTCGCTGAGCAGAGTGCTTTGCTTGGGGGCGGGATCTCCACCTTCACGGGGCGAAACACCCTGGGCATTCGGGCCGATTTTCTTCAGGACCGGGGCCTGCACGGGCTGGAGCTCTTTTGCGATGTTCTTTTAAACAGTCAGTTTGTTCCCGAACATCTCGACCGGGAGCGGGCGACGATTGTGGAGCATATCCGAAATCGCGCAGATCATCCCTCCATGGTGGCCTTTGAGGAGTTTACCCGGGCGCTCTATCCCCACCACCCCTTCGGTCAGCGGCTGATGGGCAGTGAAGCGACTCTGGCCACTTTCGATGCGGGCTCCCTTGAGGCTCTCGGGGCGCAGTTTACCACCCCCGATAAGATGGTTATCTCGGTGGTGAGTAATTGGGAGGCCGCAGAGGTGATCGACCGCTTGGGTGACCGCCTGGGGGGAATTCAGGGCCGCCCCTTGCCCGCTGCTCCCTCTCTTGATGAGCCTTTGACGGCGTTCCAGTCGTTTCACCTGCCCAGCGAGAAGCAGCAGTCCCATGTGGTGCTTGGAGGGCGGGGGACCACCCTAATGGACCGGGATAAATACGTTTTTGAGGTGATGACGACGATTCTCTCGGGCCAGAGCGGGCGCCTCTTTTTGGACCTGCGAGACAAACAGAGTCTGGCCTACACGGTTTCGGCTTCGAGTGTGGAGGCCCTGGATCCTGGTTATGTCTACGTTTATATGGCTACCAGCCCCGACAAATTGTCCCAGGCCCTCGGGGGGCTCCATGGTCACCTTGACCGCTTGCGCAACGATCTGGTTTCCGAGGTCGAGCTGCAGAGGGCTATTCGCTACCTGGTGGGGACCCACAGCATTGATCTGCAACGGGGCGGGGCTCGGGCCATGATGATGGCGCTGGGGGAGCGTTTTGGCTTGGGCTATGACCAATACACCCGCTACGTGGAAGAGATTGAGCGGGTCACCGCGGAGGATATTCGGCGGGTGGCTCAGGCCTATCTGGATCCTCAAGCGCTGGTTCAGGTGGTGGTGGGGCCGAAGGAAGGGGAGGGCGAGGGGGAATAATGGGGGAAGTAATGCTTAAATGCTGTTGTATTTCAGCCGTTTAGGTAATTCTTCTCTTTGAGATCGTGAGGGGCAAGTGAAATGAGGTTCCTGGGGGTGAAATGGAACCGAGAGCTTGACAACTATCAGAGGGTTACGTACAAAGCCCAACCTTGCGGCACCCGTTATATAGGATAGCGTGTACGCTAAACGAGTGCCTTCTGGTGTATTCGAGGACATATCGATGAAAACACAAAGCGCAAAGCGAGAGAACGTCGAGCGAAAGTGGTACGTTGTTGACGCTGAACAAGCTGTTCTGGGGCGTATTTCTACTCAGATAGCAACCATTCTGCGTGGAAAGAACAAGCCGACTTTTACTCCCCATGTTGACACGGGCGACTTCGTCGTTGTGATTAACGCGGACAAGGTCAAGCTGACCGGACGCAAAGAAACCGACAAACTGTACCATCACCACACTGGTTGGGTTGGTGGTCTGGTGACAAAGACTGCTGCGGAGATTCGTGAGAAGGCTCCGGAGGATCTTATCAAGAAGGCGGTTTGGGGCATGTTACCCCACGGTCCTCTTGGTCGGCAGATGTTCAAAAAATTAAAAGTATATGCCGGTGGTGAGCATCCTCACGCGGCTCAGGAACCAGAGACTCTGGTTCTCTAAACGAGGATAAACAATGGCAACTCAAGAACGATGGTATGCAACCGGGCGACGTAAAGAATCCACCGCTCGGGTTTGGTTAACTCCCGGCGAAGGAAACGTCACCATCAACCGTAGAACGATGGACAAATACTTCGGTCGTGAAGTGTTGAAGATGATCCTTCAGCAGCCCTTGGATCTGGTTGAGCAGAAGGGCAAAGTGGACATCAACGTCAACGTTCGTGGTGGTGGAATGTCCGGTCAGGCCGGCGCAATTCGTCACGGAATCTCCCGCGCATTGCTCGAGATGAACGCTGAGCTTCGTCCAGTCTTAAAGAAGGCGGGTTTTCTTACCCGTGATGCTCGTAAGGTTGAGCGTAAGAAATACGGTCGTCCCGGAGCACGTAAGAAGGTCCAATTCTCCAAGCGTTAATTCTGCTGGAGGACCTTATATTTCGGTTATGAAAAGCCGCCCTTTAGGGCGGCTTTTTTTTTGGGGTGGTGAGAGAGGACATACAATGGCGCTCTTAAAATGGGCTGGGTTGATCTTTGGTTGCTGCCTGGCGCTTTTGGTGCTGGGGGTGACTTGTTTTGGTGAGCCTCCTTTGACGGTAGCTGCCCTGACCCGAAACCCCCTCCTGGTGCAGGGGCTGCTCACGGTGGCCTCTCCCGATGATGTCGATGAGGGTGAATTGCCGGCCCTGGTGGTGGCTGCTCACAGTGGTCACCGCGCTATCGTGACGATGCTTCTGGATGCTGGCGCCAACCCCAACCTCGACGGTCCCGATGGGCGTAGCCCCCTGCTCAGTGCGATCATCAAAGGGCACCATTTTGTGGTCAGAAAATTAATCGCGGGAGGGGCGGACCTGAACCATCGGGATGCCTCTGGTCGTGGGGCTTTGGCGTATGCGGCCCTGCACGGAAGGGACGCGGTCGCACGGGATTTGGTGCAGAATGGAGCGGATGTCAACTTGCAGGATCCCCAAGGCCGCTCCGCGCTCTATTATTCTATCGTTACTGGCAACCATGGCATCACCCGGGCCCTGGTGGAGGCGGGCGCGGATGTCAACTTGCTCGATGCTCGGGGCCTTTCTCCGCTGATGGCTGCCTGGAAGACCTGGGAGGAGGGTGAGCCCATTTCCCCAAATCTGCAACGGGCGGCCATACGCTACCTGCTGGAAAGCGGTTTGGAGGTGGAGGGTGCAGGCGGAAGCCTTCAGCAGACTTTTAAGGGGACTCCCTTTGCGGCGCTGCTGCCAGCTACTCGAGACTGATGCGGGCGATGGGCTGGATGTTCATGTCCGGTGAGAGCTCCTGGTAGGAGAGGACCGCGAGGTGAGGGAACTCCAGCTCAACGAGCTTTCTGAAATAGCGTCGAATCTCCATAGTGGTCAGGATAACCGGGTTTTGTGCGGTGGGAGGGAGGTTGCCCACCTCGTTGCGGACCGAAGTGAGGATTTCCTGGGTGATCTCAGGCTCCAGTGCCAGATAAGAGCCGCTTTGGGTATGCTGAATGGAGCCTCGAACGGTCTCTTCAATCTGAGGATCAAGGAGATAGACCACCAAGGTGTTCCCCCCACGGGTATATTTGTGAGAGATGTAGCGTTTGAGAGCGTTGCGCACGTATTCGGTGAGCATCACCGTGTCGCTCTCAACCTGTCCCCACTCCGCGAGGGCTTGAAGCACTGAGCGTAGATCTCGAATCGAGATCTCCTCTTCCACCAGTCGCCGCATGATGTCGGTGAGTTGGAAAGGAGACACTGCCTTGGGGACCACCTCTTTCACAAGAGCCGGGAAGGCCTGCTCGAGCTGCTCGAGCATATTTTGAACCTCTTGAATTCCAAGAAACTCTGAGGCGTTCTTGCGCAGGATACTGGAGAGGTGCAGGACCATGTAGCCCGCGGCGTCCCAAGTGGTGAGGCCCGCTTGCTCGGCAATCCCGGCATATTCTTCCGGGATCCAGGCACATTCAGAGCCGTTGGCAGGATTGATGGCCTCTTCGCCCGTGATGTTGAGGAGCGTGAGTCGGTCCACGGTGTCGTTGACCAGCACGTTGGCCAGGGAGAGGTTGCCCGAGATGATGGGGACCTCGTTGATCATGATGATGTAGGTGCCGTCGGGCAAATCAGTCTCGTTGCCTCGCACTCGAATACCGGGAAATTTGACGCCAAGCTCATAGAAAAGTCCGTCCCGCATCATGGGGACCATCTCTCCCAGAAATTTATTGCCTCCACCGGCATCCTCCACCAGCGGGATTAGATCGGCGGCGACCTCAAGGGCGATGGGGGTGACCACAGGCAGCATCTGCTGGGCCTGGCCCTCCTGCTTCTTGGCGGCTTCGATTTGCCGGTGCCGTGTCTCTTCTCCCGCTGCCTGAATCTCATTGGCGGGCATGTCATCGGCGCTTTCGGGGCTGCGGGCTTTGGAGCGCATCAGCACATAGGCGAGCACTCCAATACCACCGGCCATCACAAAGAAGGGAAGGGTTGGCAGCCCGGGGATGAGCCCGATGCCCATCAGGAGGCTGGCGGCGATGGCAAATGCTTTGGGCTGAGCCAGCACCTGGGAGCTGATGTCTTTGCCAAGATTGGCATCCTCATCCTCACTGGCAACCCGGGTGACGATGAGACCGGCGGTCATGGAGCTTAAGAGCGCTGGAATTTGCGAGACCAGGCCGTCACCGATGGTCAGAATTCCGTAGCGTTCGATGGCCTCCCAGGCCGTAAAGTCCATCATGGTGACGCCGATGATGATCCCAGCGAGCAGGTTGATACCGGTGATGATCAACCCGGCGATGGAGTCGCCTTTGACGAACTTCATGGCGCCGTCCATGGAGCCAAAGAGCTGGGATTCACGACCGAGCTCAGCCCTTCGGCGTCTCGCTTCATCGAGGTCAAAGGCACCGGCCCGCAGATCTGCGTCGATAGACATCTGCTTGCCCGGCATAGCATCGAGGGTGAAGCGCGCTGCGACCTCCGCGACACGCTCTGAGCCCTTGGCGATGACGAGAAATTGGATGATCGTGAGGATAAGGAAGATCACCGCGCCCACCACAAAATTACCAGCCACCACGAACTGACCAAAGGAGTCGATGACCTCCCCAGCGTCTGCTTGCAGGAGGATCAGGCGCGTCGTGGAGACGTTCAGTGCGAGCCGATAGAGCGTTTGGATCAGGATGATGGTTGGGTAGGACGAGAGTTTGAGTGCTCCGGTGATGTAGATGGAGATCATCATCATCACCACCGCGATGGTGATATTAAAGACGAGTAGAAGATCGAGAATCGGAGTGGGAAGAGGGACGATCATCATGCCGACGATCGCTACGACGCCGGTCGCTAAGATAATATCGGCGTATCGTTTTGAGGTTTCGGCGAAACCTCCGGCTACCCCGCTTGCCGCAACACCGTTCATTATTGCCCCATCCCCTCTATCTACACCCCATAATTTACCACCGATGCTCTCTATTACCTAATTATGGACCGGATTAATCGGTTCAGTTTGGGAAGAAGGGATGGGGCCCTGAATGAGAATTTGTGGATTTTCGGGGGGGCGAAGGGCCCGGCTTGCTTGCCGCTTAACCGGGTGTTAGAGCTTTTGCGATGGTGAACCCGTGGATAAGGGGCCGCTCTGAGCGGAGCTGGGCCCAGGGGAGAGGTTTAAGATGAAAATTCGCTACGCTGGCAGCACCCACGTTGGCATGAAGCGAAGCCAGAATGAGGACAACCTCTTTCTGCTGGCGGAACAAAATCTCTATGTCGTTGCGGACGGGATGGGGGGACATTCGTCGGGGGAGATCGCCTCGCAGATCGCGGTAGAGACCCTCGCGAACTTCTTTATCGATACGGCCCGTGACCCGGATTCCACCTGGCCCTTTAAGGAAGATCGAGAGCTTACCTACGAATCCAACCGACTGGTCACGGGAGTTAAGCTAGCCAATCGGAGGGTCTATGAGACCGCGCAATCCGATGAGGGCTTACGGGGCATGGGCACCACCATTGTGGGCTTCTGTGTGGGGGAGACCGGCGGCTATATAAGCCACGTGGGGGACTCCCGCGGCTATGTGCTCTGTGGGGACTCCATTCGGCAGATCACAGAGGACCACTCCCTGCTCAATGATTATCTGAAGGTTCACACCCTTACACCGGAAGAGATAGAGAATTTTCCCC
This sequence comes from Myxococcota bacterium, assembly GCA_036230545.1. Classification (GTDB taxonomy): domain Bacteria; phylum Myxococcota; class XYA12-FULL-58-9; order XYA12-FULL-58-9; family JABJBS01; genus CAXGXL01. The sequence goes on along the minus strand of JAZAIZ010000171.1, from coordinate 10,072 downwards.
ATAAAAACGTGATTGTACGGGCGTTGGGGATGAAGGACTCCGTGGTGGTGGATGTGCAGCGCCTCGAGCCCAAGGCTGGAGAAACCTACCTGATGTGTTCGGATGGTCTCTCGGGAATGCTCAGTGATGAGGAGATGCTGGACCTGGTGAACAGCGCTGGCGGAGACCTTGAGAAAGCGTGCCAGACTTTGATCGCTCGTGCCAACGCGGCCGGAGGTGATGATAATGTGACGGTGGTTTTGGTGTCTTTCAGCGAGAACTAAAACCTCAAAAAAATTCGGTCTTTGGAAAAGTAAAGGCGAAAATTGCTTTTCTTGGTTTCTGCGACGTCCTGCATCTCCGATCTTGAAAAATCGGTGAAATATTTTCAGATCATACCGCGTTTAAAGAGGTGAACCTGTATAATGGAAAGCAGGGGAGGAGCCTTCATGGTCAATGCAAGACGATTTGGACCGTCGGTTGAGCGGTACGTGGCGGATATTAATCGCCACCGTCTGCTCACTCCTCAGGAGGAATACGACCTGGCTCTGAAGGTCTATGAGGACAACGATGTCAGCGCGTTCAACTCTCTGGCGAGAGCCAACCTTCGTTTTGTTGTTAAGGTCGCTCACGAATACACCGGCTATGGTCTGCCTTTGCTGGATTTGATTCAGGAAGGAAACGCCGGGCTCTTGAAAGCCTTGGAGAAGTTTGATCCCTACAAAGGGTTTCGGCTCATCTCCTATGGGGTCTGGTGGATTCGGGCCTACATTCAGAACTACGTGATGCGCTCGTGGTCCATGGTGCGCATTGGAACTACCCAGGCTCAGAGAAAACTCTTCTTTAAGCTTCGTTCGGAGCGGGACAGGGTAGAGCAGGAGTGTGAGGGGGGCTCGAGCTCGGGCACCGTCGTTGAGCTCGCCGAGCGTCTCAACGTCGCAGAGAAGGACATCATCGAGATGAATGGCCGACTCTCCGGTCGGGACGCCTCTCTGGACGCGCCCGTGGGAGACACCCACCGCACTACTTATGTGGAGTTTCTCCGGGAGGACTCCGAGAGCCCCGAAGAGCTCTATTCGGAGATTGAGCGCCGGCGACTTCTACGGCGTGAGGTCAATGAGATTATGAAAGGGTTCAATGACAGGGAGCGCTTCATTGTGGCGAAGCGCCTGATGGCCGATGAGCCCATGACCCTGCAGAAGATTGGCAAGCGCTTCTCCATCTCCAGAGAGCGGGTTCGTCAGATTGAAGGGCGGGTTCTTGAGAAGCTTCGGGCGGGGCTCAGCGGCAGCGAATTGGACTGCGCTGCGGCGTGACCGACCCTCATCCCTCTTCAGTCTCTGTGGGATAAATCACCTCTAAGAGCGTTAGACCCACCGCGGGGGCAGTCATGCCCGCGAGGGTTCGATCCCGTCCTGCGATGATACGCTCCATGTCGTCCACCGGCCGTTTCCCAAGCCCCACCTCCATCAGGGTCCCGGCCAGAATCCGGCACATATGCCGACAATAGGCGTTGGCGTGAAAGGTGATGTCGATGAACTGCCCGACCGGTGGGCGCGGCGAGGTCTCTACGGCGATATCAAACATGGCGCGGATGGCGTGCTCAGCGTCACACTCGGTATTTCGGAAGGATTCAAAATCATGCTCGCCCACCAGACGCTGCGCTGCCTCTCGGATTAACCCAACGTCGATGGGGGCCCGGTAGGTCCAGCAGCGCTCGTGCTCAAGGGCGCTGCGGCGAGGCCCCTGGTAGATGCGGTAGCGATAGCGCTTGGAGACTGAGTCGGTTTTGGCGTTAAATGCGGTCGGAACCTCCTCGGAGCGGTGAATGGAGACCTCCCAGGGGAGAAAACGATTCAGGGCTGGAGCAAATTTCCAGTCTTCAATGGCGCTGGTGGTGTGAAAGTTGGCCACCTGGGCGATGGCGTGAACCCCGGCGTCGGTTCGACCGGCTACCGTGAGGGAGGGGACCTCTCCGATAATCTGCTGGAGGGCCGCTTCAATGGATCCCTGGACTGTGGGGAGATCATCCTGACGCTGCCAGCCATAAAAGCCGGCTCCGTTGTACTCAATGAGAAGCCTGATATTCCGCGATTGGGGTGCCATAAGCCGCCCGTAGCCGATTTATTAACGGAAGTCGATGCTAATTCCGACGCTGTAATGGGTGGCAGACATATCCATGCGCCCGGTCTCACCAAAGCTGGTGGCTATGATCTCGTTAATCTCGAAGAAGAGGTAGCTGCCCGCAAGGCTGGTGCCGTAATCATGTCCCCGCGAGGTCTGGGGATCAAGCCAGTCGAGGTTGAAGTTGATACCGGCTCCCAGATGATAGCCGGAGGTGCCCCCGGTGCCATCGTCCCCGGCCGCGGTGCTGGCGAGTTCCCCCCCCACTGTGGACCACCAGACATAGTAATCGACGCCCCCTTTGACGTAGGCCTCCAGGGGGATCCCCAGCTGCTGATGAAGCTGATTGGCCCGGTAGACCACGCCGACGCTGAGGGGGAGCACCTTCAGCTGCGTCTCGGTGGTTCCGGGGACGCCGGTGTGGGCGTTGGCGGGGGTGCAGGGGGCGTAGGTGCCGGGAGCGTCCTCGGCGTCGCCAAGGCACCGTTGAGCAGGCCCCGAGATCGCCCACAGCCCCATTCGGGCCGATAGCCCCAAAAGCCCCGACTGATTCCAGACGTACCAAGTGGTCTCCAGGCTTTGCAGCATGGGTCCCTCTTCAAAGGTGTATTGGTCGGCGTCTCCATAATAGCGGTCAAAGTGGGCCCGCTGGTCCGCGTTGCTGGAGAGGTGTGGTTTGTAGGGGCCTGCCGAGGCGCTTAGTTGCCAGGAGGGGGTTTTGGGCCCGGCCGCGTGGCCCAGGGTGCAGAACGCCAGGGTGAGAAGGCTCGTTAAAAGGGGGGCTCGTTTATTCATGGAGGTCTCCCTGGGGCGCCGGGCTTCTTCTGCGGCGTCGGATGAAGGCACCACCCCAGAGCAGGAGCAGGCTCCACACCTGGCCCCCCGCGGCGCTGCAGTGACCGGTTTTGAGCTCGCCCGGGTAACATTCCATAAAATCACATTCGTCAATGGGGGCTCCGCTCACGACCTCCGAGGGCTCGCTCTGATTGCCGGCGGCATCTGTGGCGAAGACGCAGAGCTCGTAGTCGACCCCGTTTTGGCCCGGGACGTCGAGGGTGGCGGAGGTGCCGGTGGCGTCACCCACCTTGGTGTTGAAGTCGCTCCAGTCGGAGCAGGAGGTGGAGCTCTCGTCACCCTCCTTTTGGCGGTAGTGAACTGTCCAGCTGGCCACGTCGTCGGTTTCAGCCCCGCTCGCTTCGCTGACACTGGCTTTGACCCGCAAGGCGCTGTCCATGGGGGTGAGCTCTGGGGAGTTTGGTGGTGGAGGGGCGAGAGTGTCCACCACAAAGAGGGCATAGCCCTGGGGCTCAAGGGTCTCAAGCTGACCATTGGGAGTGGAGGTGTAGCTGGGGTAGTTGGAGGTTTCGCCGCTGGTGTCGATGCCCACGCAGAGCTTGAACTCCTGTCTTGCGGTGTTGGTTTCGCAGACGTCGGTTTGGCTTTGCTCGTAGATCTCGCTGTAGGCGCGGGTGATGGTGGTGCTGTAACTTGCTCCGGAGATGGCCTCGTAGTCGCTGGAGTCTGCCGGCTGGGAACAGAGGCTGTTTCCGTCAGTGTACCAGGTGTAGAAGCGCGCGTTGTTGAGAAGGCCGCTGTAGTTGACGGTAATGTCGACTTCGTCGCTGAGGGAGTCGCAGCCCTCCTTGTTGAGTTGGGGCTGGGTCCACGAGAGGGTGAGGTTGTTCTCGAAGAAGAGGCCGCTGTCGGGAGTGGACTCCGCCACGCTGGTGTCGTCTGCGCCGTGGACCAGCATCGGTAGAATACAGAGAAGTGCTTTGATCATGAGGGCCAAATTAGTCAGGCCGCGCCCTTAGATCAAGCAGGGGGCTGAAAAAGTTTGCCCTCAGGAGAGGTGGTCGCGGGCCAGGATTTCGGCGATCTGCACGGCGTTGGTGGCTGCCCCCTTGCGGAGGTTGTCTGCGACGCACCAGAAGGTCAGACCGTGGGGGGAAGAGGGGTCTTTTCGAATTCGCCCGACGCAGGTGGCGTCGGAGCCGGTGACTTCCACCTGAACCGGGTAGAGGTTGTCGCCGGGGGAGTCCTGCAGGAAGAGTCCCGGAGACTCTCGAAGGATGGATTTGGCCTGATCTACGCTCAGATCGGACTCAAATTCGGCCAGGACGCTCTCGGCGTGGCCGTTGAACACGGGGACCCGCACGCAGGTCGCGCACACCGGAAGCTCAGGGAGGTGGAAGATCTTACGGGTCTCGAAGATCATCTTGTGCTCTTCCTTGGTGAACCCGTCGTCCTGAAAGACGTCTATATGCGGGATGCAGTTGAAGGCTATTTGCTTGGTGAAGAGCTCGGGCTCAAAATCGTTTTGATTGAAGAGGCTGCTCACCTGGCTGCTCAGCTCATCCATGGCCGCCTTGCCGGCACCGCTGACGGACTGGTAGGTGGAGACGATCACCCGCTTGAGCCCCGCGGCCTTATGCAGAGGCGCAAGCGCGATCACCATTTGGATGGTGGAGCAGTTGGGGTTGGCGATGATGCCCTTCTCTTTGTAGCCGCCGATGTCGTCGGGGTTGACCTCTGGGACCACCAGGGGCACGCCCTCGCTCATGCGCCAGTGGGAGCTGTTGTCGATGACCACCGCGCCCGCTTTGGCGGCGGCGGGGGCGAGCAGCTCGGAGGCGGAACCGCCAGCGGACATCAGGACGATGTCGACTCCCTCAAAGCGCTCCTCAGAGGCGATCTGGACGGTGGTGTCTTTTCCACCAAAGTTGATAATCTCCCCGGCGCTGCGGGGAGAGGCGAGAGGGACCAGCTCGGACACGGGGAATCCGCGTTCTTCAAGGATGGTGATCATCTCACGGCCAACCAGGCCGGTCGCTCCAACCACCGCGACTTTAAATTGCTTGCTCATGATGTCTCCCTGCCCAGCGCTTCGAGAGGGCGCGTGATTCCGTTTCGATGAGGAGACTATATGATGGAGGTTGGGATAATTGTCCAGAACTTGGTCTGGAAGGCTTGCTGAATTGGCTTCATTCGGTGTAATTGCGGCCCATGGCAACAAATCGCTCATACGAAACTGACGGCCTTGATGACCCAACCAGCGCTTGGTTACAGCGCGTCGTACGCGTGACGGAGCACCCCGAGTGGGGAGAGGCCCGGGTGTTGCGTTGGTATCCCGCTGGTGGGGGAAAAGGCCAGACTTTGCGCATTAAGGCCGAGAATCAACGAGCCCCTCAAGTGGTGTCGGTTCACGAGGTTGAGGTGGTCTCTGAGGGCTGAGCAAGCAGCGTGAAGGTCCCGGGGGGGGAGTCCCAAAAAGTTTGTTTAATCTGTTGTGAGTTACCCGCTCATGGCTTTAAGTTCGTGCGTCAACGCCGTGAGCGATAAGGGGGTGTCCCGGATGAACTCAAGATCTCTATTCATAATTGTGCTGGCAACATTAGTCCTTGTTGTGGGCGGGACAGGATGCCAGAAGGACGCGCTGCGGGGTCAGATCTGCGTTCCGGGGGCGTTTCGATGCGTGGAGGAGGGCAGCCCCCGCGCGCAAATCTGCAACACCTACGGTACGGTGTGGGTCGACTCCGAGTGTGATCCGCAGCAGGTCTGTGTCAAAGAAAACTGTGACGAAGGACAAAACCCCGAGCTCTGCGTGCAAGAGTGCCGGGACCTCATCTGTGAACCCGGCTCCACCGTTTGCGGCGCAGACCACCTCTATGTTTATGAATGCGACAGCACAGGGACACGGATGTGCTTCAACAAGAGCTGCGGGGCGGCGCCCATGAATGGGGTCTGTTACAGTGGCGAATGCGTCGCTGTTTGCAGCCAGGAGCAGAAGAGCTACCTTGGGTGCGAATATTACGCCGCAGATCTGGATAACGCCAACGTCCCTTGCGGACGGGATGAGTTTGGTGCGGTCAAATATTGTGACGCCGCTGCCAGCCAATATGCTGTGGTCATCTCCAACCCGCACCCAGAGAAGTCTGCCTACGTTGTGATCTCCAAGGGCCCCCTGCAAAATCCCGACGTTCCCGCCAGCGTGGAGGGCGAGTGCTTTCAGCCTCCGCTCCCAAGCAATTATGTGAACGCGTCGGTGATCCCGCCCAAGGGCATCGAGATCTTCGAGCTGCCCCGTCGGGATGTGAACGGTACCATTCTGGCGCGCCTGGCCTACCGCATCTCTTCCAATATTCCGGTGACGACCTATCAGTTTAACCCCCTCGAGAACGAAGAGGTCTTCTCCAACGATGCCTCCGTTCTGCTGCCCACCACCACTGCGAGCAAAAACTACATCGTGATGACCCGTGAGCAGACCTTTGACAGCCTCAAGGGCTTCATCGCGATCATCGGGGTCGATGAGCTGCCAACGGAGGTGACGGTGACCGTCACCAGTGAGACTCTTCCCGGCCCTGGGATCCCGGCGATCCCCAAAGGGGGGCAGTATACGGCTACCCTGCATCAATACGATGTGTTGAATCTTGAGACCAACTCCGTGGGTGGAGATTTCACCGGCAGTCGTGTGAGGTCCAATCGTGGTGTGATCGTCTACGCGGGGAGCGAAGCCTCCAACGCTCCCAACACCTCGCGCTGTGATATTGAGGCGGGACATTGTGAGAATGACCCTGAGATCTCCTGCACCAGCCATGAACCCTGCACCACGCCGGCTTTGATCACCTGCTGCGCCGACCACCTCGAGCAGCAACTCTTTCCCGTCGAGACGTGGGGCAAAGAGTATGTCGCCGTGCGGAGCTTTCCCCGCGGGGGGGAGAAGGATGTATGGCGGATCCTGGCGTCGGAGGATGGGACGGAGGTCACTCTGGAGCCTCCGGTGGCGGTGGTGCCTACCCTGGACGCTACAAAATGGTTTGAGTTTGAGACCAATGAGGATTTCCGTGTGAGCGGGACCAAACCCATTCTCGTGGGCCAGTTCCTCGCGGCGGAGCAGGCTCCGAATCCGGGCCGGGATGAGAATGACGCGGGGACTGGAGATCCGGCCTTTATTCTGACGGTACCCACTCGTCAGTTTCGCGACTCCTACGTTTTTATTGCCCCCGACAAATACGAGTTTGATTATGTCTCGATCGCCAAGAAAAAAGGGGGGAGTGCCCTATTGGATGGGGGAGAGGTTGAGCAGCTTCCGGGGGCTATCATGGCTGATATTCCCGGGACCGATTGGCGTGCTGTGCGTGCTCCGATCGCGGATGGTTTTCACACCCTTAATTGTGTGGACACCTGCAGTGTGATGGTCCATGGCTATGACCGCTTCGTCTCTTACGGGTATCCCGGGGGGCTGAATTTGGACCAGGCTGACTGATTTTTGCGATCCTTTATGATCTAAATCGCGATCATCGCTGGATTAAATGACACTGTTTCTCGTTTTGTTAAGAACTCAACGAGATCATGGAACATTTCCAGCGCGGTTTTTTTGATCATTATCCGGAATTGTTAGCGTACTGAATAGAGAATCATTCGACGCATCGGGGAATTCGAAGCGGTTGATTGAAGGCAATAAAGACAGATAATGAACGCGCTGATTTTTGGCGGATATGGGCGATTAAGTTGGTAAGAGATTTTTCAAACAGGTCCTCACGAAAGCGACGGACACCATTGAGCGTGAGGAAGCGTCTCAGGATGGGCAGAAGGCGTTCACGGACTCTGCGCTTCCCGCTGCCTGGGTTCTCGCAAGTGTGTTTTGTGGCGGTGATTTTCTTAAACATAGCTGTCTTTCTTTACCACGGTGATCCTCGGGACGCTCAGGCGGCTTCGCCTGCCCCGGCCCCCATCAAGAAAGCCTCTGCTTCCCTTGCTAAGCCCGATAACGTCAACCAGAACCCACAGGAGAGCTCGAGCGTGCGCGAGGACGCCGATCTTGAGCTCCCGGCGGAAGAACTGGTGGGCCCGCCCGCGTTTTTGGCTGAATCCTATAATATTCTTGCCGGGGTGCGCTCCACGTCCAACTACGCCTCCGTGGTGAAAGCCAGCTTGAAGCCCAACCAAACCCCTGCGGGGGCTCTTTATGAGGCGGGGCTGATTCACAGCGACGTGACTGGCATCCTCAGCAGCATTGGTCCCTATGTGGATTTTCGACGTTTGCGCCCGGGCAATTATTTCAAGCTCTTTTTTGACGCTGATCATGAGCTGCAGAGCGTTGAACTCTATCGAAGCGTGCTCGAGCAGACCAGGGCAGTGCGGACCACCACGGGTTGGGAGGGGAAGCGCATTGAGATTCCCGTCCAGACGATGAACGCGGCAGTGAGCGGGACGGTGGACTCTTCGCTATGGGTGGCCCTGAAGGGGGCCGGTGAGGCGGCAGAGCTGATTAACCTCTTCGTGGATGTGTTCGCCTGGGACATTGACTTTTATTCGGAGGTTTTCCCCGGAGACACCTTTCGAGTCTTGGTGGAGAAGCGTTACGCTCACGGTGAGCATATCGGCTATGGACCCATCGAAGCGGCTGAATTTGTCAGCAATGGTAACGTCTTTCGGGCCTACATGCATCAGGAGCGCAATGGCTCTGTGGGATACTATGACGAGAAGGGGCAGTCCATGCAGAAGCAGCTCCTCAAGAGCCCCCTGAAGTATGGACACGTCACCAGTCGATTTGGGAAGCGCCGGCACCCGGTGCTGGGCTACACACGCAATCATAATGGCATCGATTATGGGGTCGGAACCGGGACCCCCACCTGGAGCGTGGGAGCGGGCAAGGTGGTTCGCGCGGGCTACCATGGGGGCTACGGAAAATTGGTTGAGATACGTCATGCGAACGGATGGTTATCCCAGTATGCTCATCTCTCGAAGATCTCAGTTCGAGTGGGGCAGCGCGTCACCCAGAAGCAGATCATCGGGAAGACGGGCTCCACCGGGATGTCGACGGGGCCTCATTTGCATTATGGACTTAAGCGTCACGGCGCTTACGTCAACCCTCTCGCTCAGAAGTTTTCTCGAGGAAAGTCCCTCAAGGGCGAGGAACTCGCTCGCTATAAGGCATCCCTCAAGACCCTGGACGGTCGCTTGACCGCGATGACCTCGGTTAGCGACTCCTGAAGGGCGGGCCCCCCTCCTTTGTTTTACGCTTAATTTCCTGGATTATTTTGATGGTTTCCTGGCGGAGAGGTGTCTCTCGAAGTAGCATGAAGCCTTGGAGATGGCTGGGGGCGTCGTTGTTGGCCGCGGGGGTGATAGAGGCGCGCCCAGGGAAGCTGGATGAAACGTTCGGGAGGGAGTGAGGCCTGACCATGGACAGCGCGCGTGGGCGAAAAAAAAGTTGGTTTTATCGAGTCTCTCTTTGCTGCGCCCTGGTTGGGTTGGGGGGGGCGTTTTTTCTCAGTGCTTCTCCAACTGAGGCGGTCAAGCTTCCAAGGCCGGCGAGTGAAGAGGTTGATGTTGAGCAAATCATCAACTCCATGACCCTCGCTGAAAAGGTCGGCCAGCTGATGGTGGTGGGCTTTGCTGGAACGGAGGTTAATTCTCATATTGAGAAATGGGTTCGGAAGCGAAAGGCAGGGGGAGTTATCCTCTTCGCTCGAAATATTGAGAACCTCAAGCAGGTGGCTCGCTTCACCCGTGAACTGCACGGGTTGACCGAGGGGGGCGTGCCGCTTTTTCTTGGTCTCGATCAGGAGGGGGGGAATGTGATCCGCCTGAAAGATGGCGCGATGCTTTTGCCGGGCAATATGGCTCTCGGGGCTGCTCGCTCGACGATGCTCTCTTATGTGGCTGGGCAGGGGCTGGCTATCGATTTGGGGCGGGTGGGGTTTAATATGAACCTTGCGCCGGTGTTGGATATTAACTCCAATCCCCGTAACCCCGTCATTGGTGTGCGCTCCTATGGGGAGCGTGCGGATCTGGTGGGCAGCCTGGGAGCTTGGTTTGTCCGTGGACAGCAGGAGATGGGCGTCGTTGGAGTGGCTAAACACTTTCCCGGCCATGGGAACACCTTCGGTGACTCTCATTTTTCTATGCCCGCGACCTATATTGATCGAAGCCGTCTCTTTGAGTTGGAGTTGGCGCCCTTTCG
>JAZAIZ010000170.1:0-1670 GCA_036230545.1 Myxococcota bacterium | reverse complement strand
GCTGCCCGTGGGGCCGAGGGCAAAATGGGGCGCGCCGGCGCCGGTGACGACGTATTGGCTTTTTGCGGGCGCCCCGTGGCTGCAGCTAAGGGTTAAGGACAGAAGGAGGGATGCGCTTAAGAGCGACGACTGAAGCTTCATGGGGTTCTGCTCCCGGGGGAAGTGGGGTGGTTTGGGGGCAGGAATGTACGGATTTTGGGGGATTAGTCCAATTCTTTGCGGCGGGCAGCGAGCCCTGGTTTTGACACCCTGCCTGAGGATGCCCCTCACCCCGGACGCTGTCCCTGGGGTGACCAATTGGCCGGATCAGTCCAACTCTTTGTGGGCTCCGCGCAGCTGGCGAAGGACCTCTTCGTGGTGTCCCTGGATACGTTGCCGGACCCTTCGGCGCTGACGCTCCTTATAGAGCACGTGAGCGTTTTCTCCGGCGTTGTTGTCCTTGTGGGTCTCTTTGTCCACCAGTTGAATCTCCGCCTGGGTGAAGGCGATGGCCGGGGGTGCGCCGGGGGCGACGTCGTCGATGCGCAAGGGGATCTCCGCCACAAAGTTGATGCACTTAAAGTCGCGCCCACTAAACTCGTTGAGAGGGGTTGGGCCTGGGCCCAGGCTGCGGGTGATTTCAGAACCCTCCCAGAGAGAGACGATGGTAGCTTCGGGGATGCCCGTGGCTTTAGCGAGGTCTTCTGTGGACACCAGGCCGTTTTGGCTCTGGCCCGGGACGATATAATTGTAGGGAACGAGGTTGTGCAGAAGGTAGAGCAGCGCCGGAACCAGATCCTGATGAGACTCCACCACGATGCGAAAGCGCAACCGGTCAAAGAGCTGGGTGGCGAGGGCCTCTTTTTTGGCGAGGAGCTTGGTGGTGATGGACTCTCTGGATTTTTGCCCTGCGGTGAACTCCGACACGGTGATCCCGAGGGCTCGGATCTCATCGATGACCTCGAAAACCCGGGAATTGATCCGTGAAAAGAGCTCGGCCTCGGAGATAGGAGTGTTGAAGACCAGTTGGCGTGCGTTGACGTGGTGCATGATGTGCATGGTCTTGAGGGTCATGCACGCCATCAGCCGGGAGCGGCCGCTTCCCTTGGACGCAAGGAGAAACAATTGGTGGATCTCTGTGGGGTATTGCACATCCTCGGGGATGCGGTAGCTGTGAATGTCGGCGAGGTAGGCGATGGCCTCAAGGTGGAGTTCACGCAGGCGCTGCAAATCGAGGGAGTTGTCGGTGTCAAACCCGGAGAGCCTCAGAAATTGATCCACGCTGGCACGGTCTGGGTAGTAGAGTCCCCCTGAATCTACGATGGAGCCCGAAGAGAGCACCGCTCGGAGTTGCTGCAGGTCCACCATGGCTTGGGAGCAGGGGGGCGGAGCGCCGATCTCGGTGGTGGCCGTGGCGGTTGTGGACGATTCGTCGGAGGGATCGAGGGCGGGGTCCATCAGAACGAGTTCTTCGGTGGAATCGTCGTGGGAGGCGCTCTCCGAGGGGTCTGCTCCGGAGCCTTTGTTGTCTATCATGAGCCGTTGTCTCCCGGGGTGAGAGGTGGTGTCCCATTGCAGGGAGCAGGGGCGTCACGGTGATGACGTCGAGCCTGAGATAGCTCTGTTCCGTGTCTCATACTACGCAAAAGTGCGCCGGTTTTCAAGGCTCAGGGGGGGATTGTTACCATGGG
>JAZAIZ010000169.1:0-1396 GCA_036230545.1 Myxococcota bacterium | reverse complement strand
CTCACGGCCGCTGGGGAGGGTCACGTCGTAATGGTCAAGCCATGTCCCCTGAAACCCAAACCCAAAACGCCCGATGGACGTCGCCAGCTTGTAGCCAATCGCAAAATCAAGGCCCGAGGTCTTGGTCCCGCCGGTCTCGAGGTTGTTGAGGGTGTCCACAATGTCCTTGATCATATGGGTCTGGGTGTCACGAATAATGCTGTCGCAATACTCGGACGTCTCCTGAGAATAGCAGCTGCTCAAGAGGATGTCGGCTCCGAGGGTCGTAATCTCGTTGCTAATCTCCACATTGTAATAATCAAGGGTGAGGCTCAGGCCCTCAACATAAGAGGGGACATAAACAACACCAGCGGTGAAGATCTCGGCGGTCTCCGGCTTCAGCTCCTGGTTTCCACCCACCAGCGCGTGCAACTGGGCCCGTGAATCCTTGAAATTATCAGGGACTCCCTGCCCAGCGCAGTGTTTTTTCTGATTTGCGGTCAGCTCGCGAGGATTGCCCGCCTCATCAACGGTGCTGCAGGGATCACTGGTGAGGGGGAAACCATCGGTGGTTCCCAGGTACATCTCTGCCACCGTAGGCGCCCGAAACGCGGTGGAGTAGGTCCCTCGAAACGCGAGGTCCTCCATTACCTGCCAGCGCAGTCCCGTCTTCCAACTGAGATTGGAACCAAAGGTGTTGTACTTCACGGCGCGGGCCGCGACGCTCAGCTCCAACAACTCAAGGCCCGGGAGGTCTCCCACCAAAGGAAAGAGAAACTCGGCGTATCCCTCATGGACGTCGTATCCACCCTCGGTGCTCTCTTCCTTGTTGCCAGTGGTGTCACCAATGGCTGTAATCGGATCGGGAATGTACGCGCCACTCTCCTCACGAAACGCATAGCCCACCGCGGCGGCGGCCATCCCCGCCGGGAGTTCAAAGAGGTCACCGTTCAAATTCAACTGCCAGATGCGCTGATCGCTGTGCCCCCGAGCGATGCCTGTGTAGCCGATGTACTTGAGCATCTCGGGAGTGATCGTGCCTTCTCCACCAAAGAGGTTCAGCGCTACGCAATCACCGGTGCAGCCCGATTCAGCGCCCAGAGCCCGCTCAACGCGGCTCTTGATAAAGCGTCCCTGGTTGACCGAGATGGCCGAGGTGCGCCCATAAACAAAGGAGCCATCCCAAAGCCAGCTGTCCAAAAAGGGCAGGGTTCCTTCCAGCCCCAGCACAAGACGCGCGGTGTCAATGTCCTGAATGTAGAGGCGGTTGCCCTCCTCCTTGAAGCGACGGCGAACGTCGATGAAATCCAGCTTCTGACCTCTTCCTTTGCAGCCCCTCTGATACCCGATTCCCTCAGTCACGGCGAGTGACAGGAGGATTTTCTTCGCTTCCAGCGGCGGGGTGGCTGCGAAGAGG
>JAZAIZ010000168.1:0-2277 GCA_036230545.1 Myxococcota bacterium | reverse complement strand
GTGAACATCGTGGTAGCGTTCCTTCCAGGGGTTCCCATGGAGGTGCGCTTTGGTGAAAACATCGCAACGTGCACCTCCCTCAACAACTTTATGATGGAGTGCGTGCTTCCCCCAGGCCCCGAGGGCTCTGTCACCATTGAGATCGACGCGGGCGGGCAAACTTTCTCCCTCCCCGCCGGGTTCACCTATCTTGATCTTCGCTTAACCAGCCTCTCCCCCACCCTGGGCGCTGTCGCCGGTGGAACCTGGATGCAGGTTGTGGGCAACGGCTTTCAAGCCGACACGCAGATCTTATTCGATGGCCGTCCCGGGCGGGACCTCAGCGTGGTCGACTCCCAGCACCTCACGCTGTGGACGCCCCCAGGAGCCATCGGCACCGTTGATGTCAGCGTTGAGACCCTTGGTCTCCGGGTCACCAACGAAAGCTTTTTCTCCTATTTTGACCCCGCTAACATGAACGAATGGACCAGCGGTGATCCCATCGATGGAGCGATTAACGTCACGGTCTTTGAGAACGGCCGCGGAGAGCGCGTGCCGGGCGCCTTTGTCATGGCCGGGAGCGCCGTAGATCCCGCCCGGCCCTATCTTAGCGGATTCACCGACGAGCGAGGACAGATCACCCTCTCCGGACCCGATGTAGCCGGGGTGCAAACGGTGCACGCAGGTAAAGCGGAGCTCGGTAACTTCTCGTGGATCGATACAAACGCACAAAACCTCACCATGATGTTGTCGGCTCCGGAGCCCCCTTCTCCAGATCCGCTTCCTCCCTGTCCGGAGCCAAGCGGACTCCTGCCCCCGATTTTTCGCGGGAACGTGGTTCGCATTAAGGACGAGTTTAACACCGGCAATGACACGGTTGTGGTTACCACCACCTACGCCGACTTCTCCCAGCCGCTTCCAGATCCGGGTTCGCGCTCTGTGCTCACAAGCTCCGGTGAATACGAGCTGGTGAGTCGAAGCGGGGATTTAATCCTCATTGCTCTTGCAGGAACCCCCACCCCCGAAGGTAGCCTTGAGGTTCACGCCATGGGCTTTCACCCCTACCTCTTCGCGGAGCCGAGCTCTGGGAGCCCCTGCGACACCGGCAATGAATGCAGTGAAGAGGAGCAATGCCTCCCCTTGGCCGAAGGGAGTTTTTGCATTCGAATCTACGATGATGTGGACATTGTCATCGACACCCCCGTCAACCACCCCATGCGCATAGAGATGGACAACGCCCCTCTCGGCGGGCCCTTTGACTCCGGCCTCCCCTCATCCGTAGCGGCGAACATCTGGTATGACTTTGGCTATATGGGTCTTCACATGATGGACTCGGTTCGCCTCGACGGCGAAGCCGCGGCGCAATCCTTTGATGTTAAGATGCCCAAGAGGCTCCCAGGCTCTCTCGTTAACAGTTCATTCAACATCGTGGGTGGCGTCTACAACAACGTGGCAGGCAGTCTCTACCCTCCTCAATCCGAATCTCGCCTCTTTGGCCTGACCGACACGACCGCGCCTATCCTCCTATCCCCCTACCTCAAAACCCACGAGACCCTGGCACCCCAGGGGAGTGTGGGCAGCCCCATGAACTTTGAGGTGAACCTCCTGCCTGCGTCATTACCGGAGATCCTGCCCACCACCAACGCGAGCTGGCTCTTCAACTTTGAGACCTTCATCCCCTGCGAGGGCGCGATGGCCATGCAACGTGCGGTGATCCACTGGATGGCCTTCTCAGCCCCCACCAACACACAGTTCTTTTTACCGATTTTTCCCGACACCGCCGGCAACGCAAACATGCCGGGAGGCAACACCTATTATTGGCAGTTGATGGCGATTCACACCCCGGACGTTCAGTTTAATCGCATGAACGTCAACGCGGCCTTCGGCTGGAAGAGCCGGGCGCTGCAAGTGACGCCCTTTGTCTTTCCCTGAGTTCCCCGGAAGAGACTAAACTCAAGCCCGCTCGACTGCCGCTCTCCATTGTGTGACCTGATCGGCCACAACCTCCCGGCTCACTTCCGACGTAAACTCACGCTCCAGAGCCCAGGCGCGCGTAACCTCAGAAAGGTCGGAGAAGATCCCCACCCCCAGCGCCGCCAGGTAGGCGGCCCCGAGAGCCGTGGTATCCAGCACCTCCGGGCGGTGCAGCGAGATGCCCAGCAAATCAGACTGAAACTGCATCAGGAAATTATTGGCGGTGGCCCCGCCATCAACTCGCAGCACTTCAATCGACTTGCCACTGTCCTCCCCCATCGCTCCCAGCAGGTCATTAACCTGATAGGCGATCCCCTCAAGAGC
>JAZAIZ010000167.1:0-1410 GCA_036230545.1 Myxococcota bacterium | reverse complement strand
TTTTGTTTTTGGGAGAGGGTCGATGTGGGCTTTTCCTGGGCTCTTTTTGTTTTTGGGAGAGGGTCGATGTGGGCTTTTCGCGGGGCTTTAAAGAAGGAGGCCTGCGATGCAGGCGGTGAGCCAGGACGCGATGGCGCCCCCCGCCATGGCCTTGAGGCCGATGCGCGCGAGATCTTTGCGGCGGCCAGGGGCGACGCTGCTGATGCCGCCAATTTGAATGCCAATGGAGGAGAAGTTGGCGAAGCCGCAGAGGGCGTAGGTGGCGATGGTGAACGAACGTGGTGTCATCTCCTGTTTGAGGTAGCCAAGATCAACGAACGCGACGAATTCGTTGATGGACACCTTGGTGCCGAGGAGATTCCCAAAATGAAGCAGGTCGGCCTGGTCGACGCCCATGCACCATGAGAGGGGATAAAAGAGAACTCCGAAGATTTGTTTGAGAGAGAGGTTGTCTATTCCCACCAGAGCGCCGAGCCCGGCGATGATCCAGTTTAGCAGGGCGATGAGCGCAATAAAGGCGACGAGCATCGCGGCGACATTGAGGGCGAGCTTGAGGCCGTCGGTGGCGCCGGTGGCCGCCGCGTCGATGAGGTTGGTGGTATCAGGCTTGGGTGTGGAGACGGCAGCCCCGTAGGTGGTGGAGGTCTGTGTTTCGGGGCACAGGATTTTGGCGACCACCAGGGCGGCGGGCGCGCTCATTACGCTCGCTGCGAGGAGGTGGCCGGGGTCGATGCCAAAGCGAGTGTAGGCTGCCAGAACTCCACCGGCGACGGTTGCGAAGCCCCCTACCATGATGGCCATTAGCTCGGAGGTGGTCATGTCATCGAGGAAGGGACGCACCACCAACGGCGCCTCCGTTTGTCCAACGAAGATGTTGCTGGCTGCGGAGAGGCTCTCGGAGCCGCTTGTGCCCATGGTGCGGACCATGAGCCAGGCGATGCCCTTGACCATTTTTTGGACGATGCCCAGGTGGTAGACCACCGACATCAGAGAGCCAAAGAAGATCACGGTGGGGAGAATGTGAAAGGCGAAGATCAAGCCGAGGTTGCTGAGGTCTCCGGTGGTGCCGTCGAGAACCTGCACGGGCCCCTGCCCGTTGACGGGGGCAAGGCCATTGTAGAGGTTGCCAAAAAGAAAGCTCGCCCCGGCGTCGGTGAAGGAGAGCACCTTGTGGATGAGGGCCCGGCCCGAGTCGAAGACCCATCGCCCCGGCGGTGTCCACAGGATGATGATGGCGAAAAATAATTGGAGCCCGAGTCCCCAGGCTACCAGTCGGTAGCTTATTTTTTTTCGGTTGGAAGAGAGCAGCACAGCGCACCCCAGAAGCACAACCATTCCCAGAAGGCTTCGAAGTCGGGTGGCCAGTGGGGTCTTGGAGATGGCAGAGGTGTCCTGCGGGTTGCTTTGAAG
>JAZAIZ010000166.1:0-22656 GCA_036230545.1 Myxococcota bacterium | reverse complement strand
TCCACAGAGCCTTCGGTTGCGGGGCTCGCGGGCACGGTGCTCCCGCTCAGTCGGTTTGCGTCAAAGTTGGGGGTGGCCGTCATGGGCTGGGTGCCAAAGGATAGGGATGTGGGAGCCACAAACCCTGTCCCGGTGACGATGACGTCCGTTCCTCCGGAGAGTGGGCCGGCGAAAGGGGCGACCCCCTCAACATGGACGGGCTCAAAGGTTGTAAACGCTGCGGGCAACGTGGCGCTGCCGTTCATGTTGGCGACGGTGATAGCGTAGACGTCTCGGGGGAGTGAGGGCGTTGAGATGGTGAGGGTGGTCGAGTCAATCACTGTGGCGGTGATGGGCTCGAGGGAACCAAAGCGTGCCGTGGTTCCCTCGATGAAGCCTTCGCCGTTGATCACTACAAGGGTTCCGCCGGCGGTTGGGCCTCGGGCAGGGGCGATAGCGTTCACTTCCACGGGTTCAAAATATTCGAAGCCTTGCTCAAGAATAGCGGTCTCCGGGGTTCCGCAGGTGCTCGGGCGTATGATCCGAAGGGTGACTCGCTCGGGGCTGGGGTAGGGGGGAGTGACACATCGAAGATTGGTGGCGCTGAGAAACTCAAGGTGGGTACATTGCTGCTGGCTCGGCCCCAGACGCACTTCCATGCACTCCTCAAAGCCAAGGCCGATCACCTCGATTAAGGTCCCCCCGAGGGTCTCCCCACGGTTGGGTTGAACGGAGTTGATCTTAATGGCCTCTTCGATGATAGGCTCCGGGCGGGTGCTGGGGAGTTGGCCGGGGGGAGCGAGCTGCTTTCGAATCTGATTTTCCACATATTCTTCAGTTTTGGAGCAGTGGAGCGTCGTCAGAGCGCAGAGCCAGAGGAGAAGAGCGCGTTTCAGTGCCATGGCAAGGGTCACCTGGGGAATAGAGTTAATATCGGTCATATTCTCGCCTCCAAGGGTGAAGCATTTGGGAGGTTTCCACGCAGCCCTTTTAGCGGTGTCTTAGGGGGGATGTGGATTTCTCCCTTTAAATTGAGGCCCTTACGAGTTGGAATGGGCCCCTCTTCAGTATTGCTGGAGCGAAACGTGCAGGTCAACGCTTTGGTTACAAAAACAAAGGATTACTTAGATTTAAGGGGGCGTGCTGTGATAGGGAGCCTTCACCATGGGTCATTCAAAATACATCGCTATCGCGGGAAATATCGGGTGCGGAAAGAGCACTTTCGTGGACTTCATCTGTCGCACCTACGGGGTGGAGCCCTTTTTCGAACCGAATGCTAACAACCCGTATTTAAAAGACTTTTATAAGGATATGCGGCAGTGGGCCTACCACTCCCAGATTTATTTCCTCACCCATAAATTCAAGATCCACCAGGAGCTGGAGCGGGAGCGGGGACTCCATACGGTGATTCAGGATAGGACGATTTACGAGGACGCGGAGGTGTTCGCGGCCTATCTATATCGGCGTCAATTTATTCGAAAACGTGACTGGGAGATCTACGAGGCGCTCTATAAGACGATCCTCGACGCGCTGCATCCTCCGGATTTGTTGATCTACCTGCGCGCCTCTGTTCGAACTGTTCGTCAACGGATTAAGGTGCGGGGGCGTCCTGAAGAGCAGGCGATCCCAACCTCCTATCTGCGCAGCTTAAACAAACTCTATGAAGAGTGGTTTGAGGGCTACAGCCTCTCGCCCACCGTGGTGATAGAGACCGACAATCTCGATTATCGGACCGATCTGGAGGACTTAATCGAAGTTCGAAAGACTATCGAGAAGCATCTTTAGTCGCGATGGAGAGCCTTAGTTGCCAAACTCCATGGCCAGGCGTTTATCGAGCTCAATCCCGCGTCGGGTGACCTTAGAGCTATAAGCGAGCACCTCGACGCCTCGGGCTACCGTGTCTCGAAATGCCTGGGCATAGTCTCCGTCGATATTGTCAGCGAGCTTCATACTGAGCACATCGTTGCGCTGGGCCACAAAGATGACCATCGCTCGATTGCCCTCTCGTATCAGGTTGGTGAGGTGCTCGCTCGTTGTGATCCCGGTGGGGTAGCGAATGTCCGGAAAATAGCAGGTGTCATTGGTGGCTGAAGTGACGTTCTCGACCAACACATAACAAGGTCGGAGGCTGTTGCCTTCCAGCACAAGATCAATGCGCTGCTGTCCCCGAACCCTTGTCTGGCGTCGGAGCATTGCGTAACCCGCAAGCTCCGGGATCTGACCATTTTCGAGTGCTTCGCTGATCACCGAGATTGGACGTGACGTGTGAATGCCAACCGGGGTTCGTCCCGAATACACGATCTCAAGTTGATGATTGAATTTTCGCCTCGGGCTGCTGTTGACCGAGAGCAGCACTTTACTGCCCGGTTCTGAAACCCCCTTCATACTTCCCGGGTTGGCGCAGTGGGCTGTGATCTCCTCTCCGCTGGAGAGCCGCACGTCGGCTAAAAACCGATTGTATCGCCGAATTAACTTTCCCTCTACAAGCGCTTGCTCGAACTTCATTCCTATTTCTCCCACCCAAATAAAACTGCAGTGATACTTCTGATTTGGTGTACCCTTAACGAGAGAGACCGAACCACGAATAAGACTGCCTCGTCAAGACCCACATCCTCGAACTCCGCGGGAATTCGCCGGAAAAAAAACACCGGGATGGCCTCGCGTTGACCGTACCTGATGATGAAGATAGATTATCACCATGATGCGGCACACAGTTTTTTTCGGATGGGTATTGGGAGCGCTTCTCTTCCTGATGGGGGCGACGGCGGTGGGAGCCGCGAGGGTTTCTCTGGAAGGTGTCTCGGCCTCGGAGATGGATGAAACGAGTCGAGAGGCCCTTGACCATATGCGTCAAGTGCTGTCGCGGGTTCTGGAGATTCATCAGCGGGCACGTGAGAGCCGCGATGTGGTAAAGCTCAACTGTGTGAACGAGAAGCTTATCGCGGTGAAGGGGCTCTTAAAGATTTCCGAGAGCGCCTACGGGGGACTTCAGGAGAGCCTTGTGCAAAAGCAGATGAATAATGCGCGGCACGAGTATCGAAAGATTATCACCGCCCGAAAAAACTGCGCGCAATTGGCGGGAGAGAGCGAGACCTGTGTGGGGGAGTTTGCCGTCTATTCCGGCGACACCGACGTGCAACTCGACGTTAATACCACGCTGGTGGGGAGCGAGCGCTTGGCGCTGGGATCTAACCTCGAAGAAATTCTAGAGGTGCCCACCGAGTTGATAGAGCCTCCTCCGGCCGCCAGCGGTTATCAATAAGCCTTTGACTGCAGGGCGAGCCCCTTCATGTGGGGTGGCACCGGAATTTGAAGATGATGCAGCACCGTGGGGGCGATGTCGTAGAGGCTCAGTCCTACGCGTTGCCCCGGTGGGAGAGCCTCAGATCTGGCGATGACGATCCCGTGTTGGGCGTGATTGGCGCCGTCGTGGCCGCGGTCGTTTTGGTTGACCATCAGGTCGGGGTGCCCAAGGGTTCCGAGAACACGAAAGGACAGGTCCTCCACCAGGAGGGTCAGGTCCGGGGGAACCCCCCGGGTAGAGGGGCCATAAGCCTCTTCGGGTGAGAGGGCTTGTGTTTGGAGGTTGCTGCCCTCAGGACCAGGGAGTCCCTGAAGCTGTTTACGGAGTTTCTCTACAAACCCGGGCACCTGTTCGGGGAGCAGGCAGCCTCTGGGCTCTCGCCCCTGGACGTTAAAGTAGATGCGCCCTACGTAGCCTCCGTCGCCAAAGGCGCGGGTTGTCTCCCAGTCCACGTGTTGGGGGACCAGGGGACCGGATGCGGGGTGATCCGGGGTGAGGACGAGGTGTCCCTTCTCGACCAACCACTGATTGAGAGCGAAGGCACCACGCATGGCCTGAGCGCCGTGATCTGAGACCACCAGGAGCAGGTCGTCGTCTCGCAACTGCGAGAGGAGCCTGCCAAGGCGGGAGTCCAATAAACGATAATATTCAAGCATGGCCCCCGAAAGGGGGTGGTCGGCGTCATAGGCGGGATGGTCAGGTTGAGTGAGGTCCCAGAGCGAGTGGTGTAGGCGGTCCGGGCCCATCTCTACCATCATAAAGAGGTCCCAGTCTTCGGCACTGACCCAGCGCTCTGCTACCTCAAAGCGCGCGTTGGTCATTCGAACGACCTCTTCATAAACCTCTGCGGGGGCTCGGTAACGAAAGTCTTCAACGTCCATTTGAAAGTCTGGGTGTCGGGCTCGAACAGTATCCCAGAGTTCCGGGGGGTGACTCACCGCTCCATTAAAATCAGGCACCGGAAAACCCGCGATTAAGGTTCCGTTGAGCGGCCTGGCGGGGTAGGTCTGGGGCACAGTCAGGACCCGACTCCTGCGGTGGTGGTCTGTGAGGACCTGCCAGAGGGTCGGGAGGGGAAGCGAGAGGGAAGAGGGCAGCACTCGGCGGGTATAAGAGCGGTCTCTTCGGTTTCGAAAGCCGTAGATACCCAATTGACCCGGGTCGCAACCGGTGACCATCGCGCTCCAGGCGGGGATGGTGATGGGGGGCATGCTGCTCTCAAGGCGACCCCATGCACTTTGGCTTAGGAGTTCTTTGATGTAAGGCAGGTGATTCAGGTATTGATCAAAAACAAGTTGTGGAGTCAGACAGTCAAGACCAATGATGCACACTCGGGACATTGAAAACTCCATGGGGTTTTTACAACAAAACAGCGCTCGCTCTCGGGGCTGAATACAGGGTTTCAGGGATAGTATGAAGTACCTCATGTTGTTTCTTTCGGTTCTGGTGATGGCTGGCAGTGGGGCTGAAGACGCCCGCGCGGACGTAGCGCCGGGCATCCCGGTGTTTTCAGCGAAACCCTCGACGGTGGGGGCAGGTCGTAAAAAGAGCCTGGTGCGAAACGGGGTCCCTCGGGCCCCGAAGGGGCTCAAAGCCTGTGAACGCTCCCTGGCATGGACCGATGATATCTTTCTGCCCCTCGGAGAGACGGTCCGTTATGTGGTAAACACCGATGGGCTCTCTGTGGGGACGATCGATTTTAAAGTTGTCAGTAGGGGGATTTTCTCGGGAGTCTTCGCTGACGAGTATCGAAGCCTCTTCAAGATGGACCCCTTCGTCTCCACCCTCATGGCGGTCCAGGGACAGGCTGCGTCGGTCGTGAGCGTGAACAATAAATTCCCGCTTAAGTCCATGAATCGGTACAAATTGGAGAAATACCAATTTGATGAGGAGATCGACTTCACCCGAGAGGGGCGTGGGGTGAACTCTAACCGTAAGCGGGATGGCAAGCTCACCACCCGCAAGCGCTCTTTTGATGAGGGCGTCTATGATTTTGTCAGCGCCTTCTACCAGCTCCGAAGGATGCCACGGGATATGGATGGGTGTATCGTGATCTATGGAAACCAGCGCGCTTATACCCTCTGGTTCCATCATGATGGGCAGGAGAAAATTAAGACCCCCATCGGCTACCGCCTGGCAGACCGGTACCTCCTGCGCTATGGCTCTGAGCTCTCGAAGCTTCCCCGTGAGGGGACGGTCTGGATTGGAGCAGACGACTTACGCTTACCCTACCGCGGGCAGTTTCGAGGGAGGCACCTGGTGGACGCGCGGGTGCACCTCTATGAGGCCGGTGGGGAAAAGTAGCCCCCCTTCATTTCCCGCGGGAGCCATTCCGTGCTAGGGAGCCGCGCCATGATGACCAAACCCTCCCTGAAGATGTTTTTGATCTGCGGCGCTGTCTTCGCAGGTGTCCTCTCCATTCCTGTGGGGGAGGCAGAGGTGACACGACACACTACCTTGCGCTTGGCTCGTGATTTGCTTCCCACTCTTTGGGAGGGGAGCGAAGCGCCTGGTGCAGTGGTGTGGAGTTGGCGGGGCGACCCCGCTCTTGGTGAGGAGGTTCTGGGTCTCTTTGAGCGCTATGCCTACGCGGATGTAGTGGAGAGTAACGCGCCCCTCCTGTCGTTAACGTTGCAGGAACTCGACGGAGAGGTGGCGCTGGAGGGACGCATGGGGGAGCGTCATACCACCCTGCGAGCGCGTAAAGGGAACGCGTCCTCCCTCCTGCCGCCCCTGCTTGCGGTGCTGCTTGCGCTGCTTTTCAAGAACGTTATCCTGAGCATGTTTGTGGGGGTCTGGGCGGGGGTTACGGTGCTGCAGGGGGGCAATCTCCTTGATGGACTGTGGATCACCCTCAGTGAGTATGGCTGGTCGGTGGTAACCGACACCTTTAATTTGCAGATTCTTGGCTTTACCTTTGGGCTGGTGGGGATGGTGGCGGTGGTGGGGCGCATGGGAGGGACCCAGGGTTTGGTGAACGCTGTGTCGCGTTTTGCGAAGGGGCCTCGGAGCGCTCAAGGGGTGACCGGGCTCATGGGAACCTTGATCTTCTTCGATGACTACGCCAACACCCTGGTGGTTGGGACCACCGCCCGCGCTCTTACGGACCGATTGCGGGTCAGTCGTGAGAAGCTCGCCTATATTGTAGATTCCACCAGCGCCCCTGTTGCGGGAGTCGCTATTATTTCAACCTGGATTGGCTACGAAGTGGGACTCTTCGACAGCCTGCTGGTTGAACTCGCGCATGTTCCGGGCATTCCCGGGAGCGGCTACGCGCTTTTTTTTGAGATTTTGCCCCTTCGTTTTTATTGCCTCTTTGCCCTGGCTCTGGTGTTTCTCACGGCGGCCACGGGACGGGATTTTGGCCCCATGTTGGCGGCCGAGCGCCGGGTGCGTCGGGGAGGCTCGCCGACTCCGCCGCGCAACCCTGAAGATGGTGTGGTCGCCGACGCAGGTGGCAGCACCCTCGAGAAGCCCGGTGTCCCGCCACGTCTCCTCAACGCGGTGCTTCCCATCGCCACAGTGCTTGGGGTGATCGCCTGGCGGGTTTATGACACCGGACGAGCCGCGGTGTCCGGCCCCTTCGAGTGGTTCGCTTTGGAGCACTGGCGATTGATTTTCTCAAAAGGGGCTGATGACATCGGCGCTATCCTGTTTATGGCCGCCGCAATTGGCGGCGGGGTGGCGTGCCTGCTGAGCCTCGGCCAACGCCTGCTTACCCCGAAGGAGGTTGTGCTGGCCTACGGCAAAGGGATGGGGACTCTCGTGGAGGCCTGTGCCATCTTGATCCTCGCTTGGATGATCAAGGGCGTTTGTGATGACCTTGGTACGGGGTTGGCCCTGGTGGGGATGATTGGCGATGCGGTCCCGGCGGTGGCCCTCCCCTTGGTCATCTTTCTCCTGGCCGGGATCGTGGCTTTTTCCACGGGCACCTCCTGGGGCACCATGGCTCTTCTTCTGCCGGTTGCCGCGCCTCTGGCGACGGTTCTCTCCGGAGAACTACCCATTGTTTTGGTTTGTATGGGGGCGGTCCTGGATGGGGCCATTTGGGGAGACCATTGCTCCCCCATCTCCGACACCACCGTCCTGTCCTCAACCGCCACCGGCTGCCCGCACATGGCGCATGTTAAAACGCAGTTGCCCTATGCAACCCTGGCCATGGTGAGCGCGGGGCTGCTGGGCTATGTCGGCTTTGCTTTATGGGGGCTCCCCTGTTGGGCGATTTATTCCCTTGGGGTGGCTTTGATGCTTAGCGCGTTATTAGTGCTCGGGAGAGATGCAGGAGACGAGAGCGGAATGGAGAGGGAGGAGGCTCAAGTAGGAGAGGTTCTCATCTGAGCGATCACTCGATTGTACTCGTCTTCCCATTCGACGGTTCCTTCTCGAAGATTTTTCAGCCGGTTTCGAACCTCTCGATCGAGCTCTGCATCCACCCCAAGGTATTTGCTCATGGCCGAGGAGATCATTTCACTGAGCTCCTCGTCGTCGGCGAAAACTTCCTGGATGGTCTTGGAATCAAAGAGCGAGTTGAGGAGCAGATTTTGGACAAAGTCCGAGGAGTCGGCGCCCACAACGAGCTTGCGCTTCTTGGCGATGTTCTGCTTGACTTGTCCAAGGGCGGAGAGCGCCAGTCCATGACGGTTCAGCGCCTCGCGAGCGTCTGTATTTAATTGGTCTACATCATTGAGGTATTTGACCAGGACGCCAGCGATGTCCAACTCCGCCTCGTCTCGGCGTCCGTCTTCAATCTCGATGGCGTGGTTTACCAGCAGTACCCGCACTACATCCTTGGCAATCTTGGGAATAACTCTACGATATATTTTCATCTTTTCAGACCTCGCTCGGTTTGTATCAAGTCCCGTGCCATATAGGCGGCACCTTAATTGTCTGTCAAGGAGCCTTCCCTTTTTCCGCAGGTGTGCAGGGGGGGGATCCTTTTTGAGAAAGCCCCCGATTTCTGGGGGAAAGGGGCTGATAATCACGCGAAAATTTTGACGAAATGGTCTCGGAAATTTACGATAGACCTTGGTTTATAAGTATTATCAGAGGACGCTGCAGCATGGCTAATCGCCGTAAGACCCCGAAATCGAATCGCAAAAAGGCATCTCGGCCAAGAGTGAAGGAGGTGCGCTTGCTCAGCGGCGCTGTGGCTCCTCCCCGGGAGGCTGTTGCGGTGGTTTTGGTCTGTGTGGGGATTTTAACGCTGCTTTCCCTCGGAAGTTTCGATCCTGACGATGTTTCCCTGAACGCGAGCGGTTCTTTGACCGTTCAGAACTGGATCGGGCCCGCTGGGGCTTATTGGGCCGATATTCTATTGCAGGTGCTCGGGATTGGAGCCTTTGCCCTCGGCGCCGGCCTGATCCAGGCCGGCTGGCGGGCTTTGATCGGCAAGCGCGTCGCTCCGGGGTGGCGGGAAGGCGGGGGGACCCTGCTCTTTATCATCTCCTTTGGGACCTTCTGTCACCTGCTCATGGGTCAGGAGCCTAACCCCTATCCGGCCGGTGGAGTCGGTGGAGCCCTGGTGGGGCAGGTGCTTTTTGAGCACTTCGCCGACGTTGGCGCTTATATCATCTCCGGCTCCATGGTGATGGTCTCCCTGGCGCTTACCGCGGATGGGGTTTTGACCGGCCTGGGGCATAAGGGACTTGGGGCGCTGCGCTCTTCCTTTACCCACCTGCAGGCGGGCCTGGTGATGCTGCGTGAGAAGCGCAACCGCTTCGGAGAGCGTCGGCTGGAGCTGGCAGAGGCTCGCACGGAGCGTCAGGAGCAGAAAGAGGAGGCAAAGAAAGAAGTCGAGGAGCTAAACGAGGACTGGACCCTTGGGGAGCTGGTGCGGCGGGAAGAGGAAGAGGCGGCTCGGGAAGAAGCGAAAAACAACCTGTTTAAGAAAGCCAGAGCCCTTGGCAAGGCCTGGGGAGACTCTCGGGCAGACAAAGTTGAGGCGCGGGAAAGAAATCAGAAGTTAGAGGAGGAGGCACTGGATAAGGGTGACCTGACCAGCGATTTCACCGCGGTCCCTCCCCCGAAGTTGGATGATGAAGAGGGGTTTGCGCTCGGTGCCGTCGATGAGATTGTTGACGCTGCGGAGTCCTCTGCACCGGTGGTGCATCGCTTTGCTGCTCCCGCCGAGTCCCCCGCAGCCCTAAGTGAGGAGCCGGGCGCAGGGGAGGAGGAGGACGTTCTGATTCAGGCCGCCTACCCGAGTTTTAACCCCTTGGGTAACGAGCCGGAGCAACTGGTGCTGCTTAGTGGCGAGGAGGAGTCCCCTGCTATTGTGGACGTTCGACCCGAAGTCGACGGTGACGAGATCGAGCGGGTGGCGGAGCAGACAACGGGGGAGGTGGTTGAGACCTCGGTGGAGCCCTTTCAACTACCCCCGGCCACTCTCCTGGGCTTTGAGTGCGCCGAGCGGGAAGAGATCGACGAGACCACCCTGCAGGACAACGCCTTCAAGCTGACCACCACCCTGAAGGATTACAAAATTGAAGGCTATGTTCGGGAGATTCGGCCCGGCCCGGTCGTAACCATGTACGAGTATCGGCCCGCCGCCGGGACCAAAGTGTCCAAAATTGCGGGGCTCTCCGATGATTTGGCCATGAGCATGGAGGCCCTGAGGGTGCGTATCGTTGCCCCCATCCCTGGCAAAGGGGCTGTGGGTATTGAGATCCCCAACCTCAGCCGTGAGCTCGTCTATTTTAAAGAGGTTATTGCCCATGAGAGCTTTCGCTCAAGCAATAAGCGCCTGCCCATGGTGCTTGGCAAGGACATCGAAGGCAACGGCTATGTGGCCGATTGGGCCCGTATGCCCCACCTGCTGGTAGCTGGGGCGACCGGGAGCGGCAAGAGCGTCTTTGTGAACGCTGTGATCATGAGCATCCTCTTCAAGAAGACCCCGGACGAGGTCCGCTTTATCATGATCGATCCCAAGATGCTTGAGCTCTCGGTCTACGATGGCATTCCCCACCTGCTCTTGCCGGTGGTTACCGATCCGAAAAAGGCCACCCTCGCCCTGCGCTGGGCGGTCGATGAGATGGAGCGGCGCTACCAACTCCTGAGCGACCTGGGGGTACGGCACATCGATGGGTACAACGCGAAGGTGAGCGCCGCCAACGAGCGTGGCGAGATTCTTAGGCGCCCCAGCGGAGATGAAGATCTGCGCGGCGAGGTCTGCGAGAAACTTCCTTATATTGTTATTATTGTTGATGAGTTAGCCGATTTGATGATGACGGCCTCGAAAGATGTCGAGTCGTCCATTATGCGACTTGCCCAGAAGGCGCGGGCTGCTGGCGTGCACCTGATGCTGGCTACCCAACGGCCTTCGGTGGATGTGCTCACCGGGGTGATCAAGGCTAACTTCCCCACCCGCGTGGCATTTCAAGTGGCAGCCCGGGCGGACTCACGAACCATTTTAGACAGCATCGGCGCGGAGAACCTCCTCGGGAATGGCGATATGCTCTATCAGACCGCCGGGGGCAACCTCACGCGGGTCCATGGAGCCTATGTCACTGAGGATGAGATTGACTCGGTGGTCTCCTTTCTTAAAGCTCAGGGGGAGCCGACCTACCGCGAGGAGATCCTGGAAGAGCCCGAGGAGATCCCGGATTTCGAGGCTGAGGAGGAGCCCCGGGACGATATGTACGACAGCGCGGTGGCCCTGGTTTCTGAGAGCCAGACGGCGTCTATCTCCATGATCCAGCGGCGCCTGAGGGTAGGGTATAACCGAGCGGCCAGAATGATTGAGCGAATGGAGGTTGATGGGATCGTCGGACCTCCGGACGGTTCCAAGGGACGCGAAGTCTACTCGCATCCGACGGTTCCCTGAGGGGACGCTTCTTCCACCTTGACGTTGTGAATGCTCTGGTCTTATCAGACGTCCTTAGCTTTTTAAGGAGGTCCCTTCCATGTATGCAGGTGTTGTTGTGCTGGCCTTGAGCTTTATGGGAGCGGTCCCCGGGCCCGATGCTGTTCTAAAGGAGGTTCAGAGCTCCTACGCCCAAGCAGGAGATCTGAGCGCCGTTTTTGCCCAGACTTACGTCGACAAGCTCCGAGGCAGGCTACCCACCGAGGAGGGGAAGCTCTGGGTGAAAGCCGATGGCCGGGTGCGCTGGAGCTACCAAAAGCCGACCCCCAAGGATTTTATCTACGACGGAAAAAAGGCGTATTTTTACGAGCCCCAAAATGCACAGGTGACCGTCTTTGAACAATTCGAAGACAGTCAACTCTCCACGGCGATGCGGTTTCTATGGGGGCAGGGTGATCTTAAAGCCCTTTTTGAGGCGAAGCCCTGCGACGCCTCCTGCAAGGTGGGTGAGTCGGGAGATTGGAAAATCCGCCTCGTGCCGCGGCAGCCCATTCGCACCGTGAAGACTGTCGTGCTGGCGGTAGATCCCCAAAGCAAACGCCCCAGGGTGTCGGTGATTTACGACCCCTTGGGAAATCACACGGAATATGCCTTCTCCGATTTTGTCAAAGAGACAAAGATTCCGAGCAAAAAGTTTCGGTTTAAGATTCCAAAAAACGTCAGCGTGCTGCGCTCAGCCCTCTCGGAAAAATAACCCAGCTGCTTTTATAGAGTGTCGTTTCCCGCCAGCACCGTGACCATGAGCCGGCGCTGGTGTGCGGCGTGGCGATGCTCCCAGAGAAACACTCCTTGCCACGTGCCCAGACCGAGCTTTCCCTCTGCAATGGGGATCATCTCGGAGGTGCGTGTCACCGCACTGCGAAGATGAGCGGGCATATCATCGGTGCCCTCCAAGGTGTGGGTGTAGCGAGGATCGTTCTCTGGAGCGAGGCGGGCCATCCAGCTTTCAAGGTCGGCACGCGCGGTGGGATCGGCGTTCTCCTGAATCACCAGTGAGCAGCTGGTGTGTTGCACAAAGAGATTGCAGAGTCCGGTTTGAACCCCGCTGCGCTGTACCAGGGCCTGGAGCTCTGAGGTGATCTCATGCAGCCCTTGGCCCTGGGTGCGAATTGAGAGGGGGCTTTGAAAGAGCCCCCCCTTTATCTTTTCAACGGCCATCAGGGATGCACCGGCAGGCTGTAGAGCTCGCTGCCCTTCTCTTTGAACTCGGCTGCCTTCTCATTCATTCCCTGGTTGAGGGCCGCCTCTTCCGAGAGCTCCTGCTCCGCTGCGTATTTACGTATATCCTGGGTGATGCGCATGCTGCAGAACTTGGGGCCGCACATGGAGCAAAAATGTGCTGTCTTGGCGGGCTCTGCGGGCAGGGTTTCATCATGGTACTCCCGAGCCCTTTCAGGATCTACGGAGAGGTTGAACTGATCGTTCCAGCGAAACTCAAAGCGAGCCTTGGACATCGCGTTGTCCCACTCCTGCGCCCGCGGATGTTCCTTAGCCAGATCTGCGGCGTGTGCTGCGATCTTATAGGTGATGACTCCATCCTTGACGTCTTCCCGATTAGGCAAGCCCAAGTGCTCTTTCGGGGTGACGTAGCAAAGCATCGCGGTGCCATACCATCCGATCATCGCTGCTCCGATTCCGGAGGTGATATGATCGTAGCCTGGCGCCACGTCTGTGGTCAGGGGCCCGAGGGTGTAAAAGGGGGCGTCGTCACAGAGCTTTTGCTCTTGTACCACGTTCTCCTTAATCTTGTGCATGGGCACATGCCCCGGACCTTCGATCATGACCTGAACATCATGCTCCCACGCCAGCTTAGTGAGCTCGCCGAGGGTCTCCAGCTCGCTGAACTGAGCTTCGTCGTTGGCGTCAGCGATGCAGCCGGGACGCAAGCCGTCGCCTAGAGAGAAGGCGATGTCGTAGGTTTTCATGATCTCACAGATCTCTTCGAAGTGAGTGTAGAGAAAGTTCTCCTGGTGGTGCGCAAGACACCAGCTCGCCATGATCGACCCACCCCGTGAGACGATTCCCGTAAGTCGCTTGGCGGTCATGGGGACATAGCGCAACAATACACCGGCGTGCAGCGTGAAATAATCCACTCCCTGCTCGGCCTGTTCGATGAGGGTCTCGCGAAAACACTCCCACGTTAGATCTTCTGCGACGCCATTGACCTTCTCAAGTGCCTGGTAGAGAGGGACCGTTCCGATGGGGACGTGGCTGTTGCGGATGACCCACTCTCGTGTCCAGAAAATATCGTTGCCCGTGGACAGATCCATCACCGTGTCGGTTCCCCAGCGGGTTGCCCAAACCATCTTCTCCACTTCGGCGGCGATGGGGTCGTCGTGGGTCTTCACCGCCGAGTTACCGATGTTGGCGTTGATCTTCACAAGGAAGTTACGCCCGATGATCATGGGCTCGCTCTCGGGGTGGTTGATGTTGTTGGGGATAATTGCTCGCCCACTGGCGACCTCTTCCCGAACAAACTCCGCCTCGACCCCCTCGCGCAACGCGATGTATTCCATCTCTGGGGTGATCATCCCCTTGCGGGCATAATGCATCTGAGTGACGTTCTGTCCTTTTTTGGCGCGAAGACATTTTTCGAGGGAGCCGAGAAAGGGGGCGTCTTTGGGTTGCGCTGGCCGCGGTGTTCCCGCGTAGCTCTCGACGTCACCACGCTCTTGAATCCACTTTTCTCGGATTCTGGCAAGCCCTTGTCGCACGTCGATTTGACAAGAATCATCCGTGTAGGGACCGGTGGCATCATAGAGATGCACCGGAGCGTTAGGCTCTTCCCCTGCGGGAGTGGTGGAGGGAGATAACTCTATGGAGCGCATGGGTACACGCAGATCTGAGCGTGCTCCCTCCAGGTAGATTTTTTTGCTTCCGGGGAAACTCTTTCCATAACGATAATCAAATGACATTATTTTCTCCTTCTATTATTGGGATTCCAATGCTGTGTGAAATGAATCGATTGCTGATGAATGAACTAAAGCTTTCATGACCGAGGAAACCACCGCAACTCCCTGGGCCCCAGCCTGTAGGCAGGACGTCACCCGCTGCGGAACAACTCCCCCAAGGGCGAGGGTTGGTAGAGGGGTCGTTTGTATGACTGTCGTAAATTGCTCCAAGCCCATGCCCTGACCGGGCTTGCAGCCGGGAGAGAACACCGGGCTAAGCACTGCGAAGTCCACTCCAATATTGCTCGCGTGGGCTAAGGACGCCGCGTCGTGAGTGGAGGCGCCGAGTAGAAAACCGGCGGGCAACGAGCTGCGATCAAAGGGCGCTTGAGGGGTGTTTCGGCGAGACAGGTGGGCCCCGGAAAACTCAAGGGCCGCGGCCTGCTGCGGGGAGGTGTTGGCCAGCACCCTCAGGCCTTGCCGCATAAAGGGAGCGAGGGCCTCCCGCGCGCGTTTGAGGCGCCCTGAGACAGACCCCTTCGACTCATCTTTGATGCGCAACTGAAGCGCGCTTTGTCCATGGGCGCAGAGGTGTCTGGCGACCTCTCGGGTTTTTTCCAGCCACGAATCATCGCACTGAAAGATGCCCCGATCTGCAATGACGTAGAGTCGAGGGAAGGGGGGGGCGGCTATCTCCATGCGCGTCCCTCCAGGGGAGAGGCAGACTCCGCAAGAAACTTCTGGGGCATTCTCCCGGCGAGAAACGCGTCCCGTCCCGCCCGGGCCCCAAGCCCAATCGCCCGGGCCATTCGCACCGGATCGTGGGAACGAGAGACCGCGGAGTTCAGCAGCACTGCGTCGCAGCCAAGTTCAAAGGCCAGGGCGACGTCCGACGCGGTGCCCAAACCGGCGTCAATGATCACCGGGACTCTGGCGCGGCTTTTGATCAACTCAATGTTGTGTGGGTTGCGGATCCCAAGCCCCGAGCCGATAGGCGCGGCGAGAGGCATCACCGCGACGCAGCCAAGCTCCTCGAGCTTCAAGGCTGTGACCGGATCATCGTTGGTGTAGGGCAACACCTGAAAGCCATCCCGCACCAGCTCATCGGCTGCTTTGAGGAGCTGCTCGGGCTCCGGCAGGAGCGTGTCTTCATCGGCGATTACCTCCAGCTTGATGAAGCTGGTCCCCAACGCCTCCCGAGACATTCTCGCGGTCAACACCGCCTCCGCAGCGGTAAAGCAACCCGCTGTGTTGGGTAGGAGGTGATAGCCCCGCTCCTGTAGCATGGCGTATAAATTCTCCGGGCCGTTGGCGGCAGGATCTACCCGCCGGAGGGAGACGGTCACAAACTCAGTCCCCGACACCTCAAGGGACTGAAGCATCAGATCGGTGTTGGGATAGGACGCCGTGCCAAGAAGCACACGGGAGGTGAGCTCAAGGTCACCGATGGTCCATTGGTCTTTCGGGGTCTCTATTGGCATGACTTCAACCTCCTGCGACTGCTTGAAGGATCTCAACGGAGTCTCCCTCGTGAAGGGGCGTCGCGGCCCATTGGTTTTGGGGGATAACGTGTCCGTTCACGGCTACGGCGATGCCGACGGTGGACTCGTGGCCGGTGGACACGCGAACGAGGGCGTCCAGTCGGATATCGTCCGGTGATGGGTTGGGTTTACCGTTGACGGTGATGTTCATGCTGCCTCCACAAGAACAGGCCCCTTAAAACGTTTGGGGGAGAAAGGGTTGGGCGTGGCGCTGTCTTCAACGCCTTCAAGCTGGTTTAAGAGGAACTCTGCAGTGGCCGGTGCCAGCATGATGCCATGACGGTAGTGACCCGTGGCCACGAAGAGCCCCCGGTGACTGGTCTCCCCAATGGCGGGCAGGTTGTCCCGCAGGGAGGGACGAAACCCCACGCCCTGTTCCAGCAGTTCAAGTTCATAGCTGCCGGGGAGGGCGCGCCAGGTGTGGTAGAGAAGATCCATGGCTGCCCCCGCGCTCAGGCGGGTGTCAAAGCCCTGATCTTCGGAGGTGCCTCCCACATAAAGCTCACCCCCCTCGCGGGGAACCAGGTAAACGTCGGGGGTACGCACAACACGCTTAAGAAGGGTAGGGCCCTTCAGACGTATGAATTGCCCCTTTACCGGGCGGGCGGGCAGTTGGAGCGATGTTGGGAGAACATCGTTGCTCCAGGCTCCGGCCGCGACGATGACGTAATCCACGTCGATGGAGCGTTCTATTCCACTGTCTTTAAAGCGGATACACCGGAGTTCTGTGTCGGGCTCCAGGGGCGTGATGGAATCGATGTGATGTATCGGGATTGCAAAACGCTGGATGGCCTGTCCCAGCGCATGGTGCAGACGGACCGGGTTGACGTGATGATCATGGGAGGCATAGAGCGCCCCCACAACGCCGGGGTGAAGGTTGGGCTCTGCTTGAAGAACCTCGGCGGGGCCAAGCTCGACCACCTTCATGCCAAAGCCTCGCTGGGCTCGAGCGATGTGACGCAGATCGTTCATGTGGTCGCGGTGCAGGGCCAGCATCATCGTGCCGGCGGTGACGTAGTCACAGAGTGCTCCGCTGTCCTCTTGCAACTGGGCGATGAAATCCGGAAACTGTTGGCAGCTCTGGTTGGCGAACTCAATCAAGCACCGCTCTGCAGTCTCCACCTCCGCCGCAGGCGTCAGCATGCCTGCCGCTGCGAGGGTCGAGACGCCGGCTTGCTTTTGGGTGAGCATCTCGACGTGGTGCCCTCTTCTGTGAGCCTGCCAGGCGATGGTACGGCCGATGATTCCATCTCCAATGATGACGACGCGGCTCATGGGTAAACGTCCTTTTTTGCGACGGCCACCTTTAACGCGTCTGCATAACGTTCAATTTGAGACTCACCTGAAGCATCTGGCCAGAGTCCCGAGAGCACCGCAATCCCAAAGGCCCCGGCGTCGATGACCTCATTGACATGACACACCTCGATGCCTCCAATCGCGATCACCGGTTTGCTCACTTGGGAAGCGATATGATGAAAGCGCTCAATCCCGAGAGCTTCGGGAGCGTTGGCTTTGGAAGTGGTGCCAAAGACCGGGCCTATGCCGATATAATCCACCGGAGCTGCATCTGCGAGGAGGGCATCCGCGAGGGTGTTGGCCGTGTGGCCGATGAGGGCGTTGGGACCCAGGAGCGCTCTGGCCAGGGTTGGGGGCAGATCCTCTTTGCCGAGATGAACCCCGGCCGCTCCGGCGGCTCGGGCGATGTCCGCCCGGTCGTTGACGATGAAGGTGGCGCCATAGTCCTCGCAGAGAGCGGCGATTTGAGCGGCGCGCTCAATCTCCACTGCGGCCTTAATGCGGGCAACCTCGCGGTATTGAATCACCTCCGCTCCACCCTCTAAGGCCATCTTGGCGATCTCTACGTGGGTGTGTTGCGTCTGCAGAAGCTGGTCAGTCAGTGCGTGGAATCGCCCCACCGGGCGCGTGGGGGAGTGCGCACAACGTTGAGCGTGCATTGAGTCAATGGGACCGGGGCCCTCTCCCACCGAGTAGCCCCCTTCGATGGCGCGGCGGACAAACTCTTTGGCCGCTGGCACCGCCGCACTCAAGGAAAGCCCCCTGACCAGAAACGCGGTGATGGCGCTGGCTAAGGAGCACCCCGTGCCCCGGGTGTGAAGCGCCGGGACTAGCTCTGCCGGGAAAGTCAGGACCTGCTCGGGAAGAATCAACACATCTGTCCCCCGGCGGCTCTCAAAATGCCCCCCTTTAACCAGAACCGCACCACAGCCCCGTGCGATGAGAACGCGCCCCGCTTCGACGGCGTCTTCGGGAGTCTTAACGGAGATGCCGGTGAGAGCCTCTGCTTCGTGGGCGTTGGGCGTGATGAGCGTCGCCAGAGGAACCAATTGCTGCAGCAGGGCCTCCTGCGCGTCGGGGGAGAGAAGCCTCTTTCCGGTGGAGGAGTGAATCACCGGATCGACGACGATGGGGACAGGTGAGTCCTTAAGGGGCCTAAGGGTTTCGCCAATGGTGCGAAGGGTCGTCGCTGAGCCTGTTAACCCAACCTTAACGCCGCAGACTCTCAAATCATCGAAGGTGGACGCCAATTGGGCTTGAACCAAAGATGCTTCCAGGGGAGCCGCTCGAGCCACTAACTGGGTGTTTTGGGCTGTCACGCTGGTGAGGGTCGTCGCGCCATGCAAACCCAGAGCGGAGAACACCTTGAGGTCCGCCTGAACTCCCGAACATCCGGAGGAGTCTGATCCGCCTATGGCGAGGACTGTCTTCATTTCCCACTCAAGCGCGGGCGCGATAGAAGGCGAGTTTTAGCCCGAAGAGACAAGGTCTTCGTCCAAGTGCAGGACCTAAAGAGGCTATGACAACGTCTTCCCTGCGCCAGCATTATCTGGTTCAGGTTCTACGGGTATCTTCTCAGCTTTGGGCCACGCCACATGCGTCACCTGAGCACCCCGAACGAATGGGGCAACCTACTCTGGTGGGGATGATTATGCAACAGCCAGCAAGGGCTGGTGGGGGAAGGGAGATCAAGTCCCCTGAAGGGGTGTTGAGAGCGCAGCGTGGAGGGTGACGTAAGCTTCCTGAATCATCTCCAAGGAGGCGTATTCACCGGCCTGGTGGCATTGTGCGCCGTAGCCGGGGCCAAAGTTGATCGCGTCAATGGAGTGGGTCGCAAGGCGTGCCACGTCCGTCCAGGCCTGCTTGGGCTGCAGGGGGAGGTGGGTTGTTTCCTTGAGGTGCTCCAGGATGGGGTTGGCCCGAGGAACAGGGCCTGGGGGGGAGATGTCAGTGAACTCCACGCTAGCCCCCTCACAGACCCCGAGGACCGTCTTTTTGGCAGCCTCAATGGCGTCGGAGATCGGAGAGGTGGGAGCAAATCGATAGTTGATGTTCAACTCGAAAGAGTCCGGCACAACGTTTCTGGCCCGCCCGCCTGTGGCGAGGGTAGCGCTCATGCAGTTCCGAAACACCAGGCCCTCTACCTCCACCTCCGGGTAGGGGCGCTCAAGGAGCTGAGTCAGGAGGGGCCCCGCTTTGTGAATGGCGTTCTCTCCCTGCCAGGGCCGCGCGGAATGTGCCGACTTCCCCTCGACTCGAACCCTCGCCTGCAGGCCGCCAAGGCAGCCAAGCTGCAGGGTGTTGTCGGTGGGCTCCATGGCGATGGCCAGGTCGATCTCCTGCAGCCAGGGGCAGGTGTCCAGGAGAGGTTGCAGTCCGCTCTCGGCGAAGGGCCCCTCCTCTTTGTCGTAAAAGAGCAGCATGAGACAGAAGGGCAGCTCGTCCAGGGGGAGGGTCTCGCAGAGGAGCTGCATCACCGCGAGGGAGCTCTTCATGTCTGAGGCCCCCAGGCCCGTCAGCCGGTCGCCTTCGATTCCGGGCTCCGGATCTCCCTCGTGCGGAGGCACGGTGTCGGTGTGTCCCACCAGGGCGACGCAGGGTCGTTTTCGATCCGGGCGTCCAATGATAAGCCCGTTACCCTGTCGTGTGATCACCTCTGCCGAAAACTGCTTCAGGCCTCGGGCCCAGGATTCAAGGTGGTCGGTGATCGCGGCCTCATCCCCAGTGACTGAGGGAATGCGCACCAACTCGAGGGATAATTCTGCCAGTCGCTCTTTGCTGGCGTTGGACGTGGGATCAAAAGTTGTCATGTTTTAGACCTGCAATGCGAACTCTCGAAGGACATCGTTGAGGGATGTCTTTCGGTCCGTACTTTCTCGCCGTTGTCCGATCATTAAAGCACAGGGGACATGAAATTCACCAGCAGGAAATTGCTTGGGGCGCATCCCGGGAATAATCACGCTGCGAGGAGGAACCACGCCCTTGTGGATGACCTCCTGCTCTCCGGTAACATCGATAATAGGAGTGGAGGAGGTCAAAACAACCCCCGCCCCCAGGACTGCCTCTTCGCAAACTCGCACACCCTCCACCACGATACAGCGGGAGCCAATAAACGCTCCGTCCTCGATGATCACGGGAGCGGCCTGGGCCGGCTCCAGCACTCCGCCAATGCCTACTCCTCCGGAGAGGTGAACGCCTTTGCCGATTTGAGCGCAGGAACCCACGGTCGCCCAGGTGTCTACCATGGTTCCCGCTGCGACGTAGGCGCCGATGTTGATATAGCCCGGCATCACCACAACTCCGGCTTCAACGTGCGCACCGTAACGAACGGTTCCCGGAGGAACCACTCGCACCCCCTGTTCCTGCAGGTTGCGTTTAAGGGGGATCTTGTCGAAGAACTCAAAGGGGGCCATCTCCATGACCTCCATCTTCGCCACGACGAAATAAAGCAGGATTGCCTGCTTGACCCATGCGTGGGTCACCCACTCTCCCTCGATTTTTTCTGATACCCGCAGCTCGCCGCTGTCGAGCTTCGCGATGGCGGCGTGAACCGCCTCCCGGTGGGCAGGGCTTGTCTGGTCACTCTTCTCATCCACGAGGGCCCGGTTGCCGTAGGCCTCTTCGATGGCCTGTTTTAAAGACGCGAATTCAGGGGAGTTGGACATGGGAGGTAGCTCCTTAGGGGGTTTGTCGGGGGTGTCGTATTAACCATGACTGATGGATTCTTTTATTGCGATTAAAATCCTCAGGCAGAGTTTTCTCGGTGATGGTTTCGATCTCTAAAGGATGAAGCGACTCGGTATCAAGTTTAAAGCGCCGATAATTATTTGTGAAAATCAAGAGACCGTCGGGCTCAAGCCGGTCCATAGCCAGTCGAATCAATTCAACATGGTCTCGCTGGACGTCGAAGGTGTTCTCCATCTTCTTGGAGTTGGAGAAGGTCGGAGGGTCGAGAAAAATCAGGCCGTAGCGTTCGTCCGCATCCCGGAGCCAGTGCATGCAGTCATCGCGAATCAGGCGATGCTCCCTGGGAGGCATGCCGTTGAGTTCAAAGTTTTTGTCGGCCCAGTCGAGGTAGGTGTTGGACATGTCCACGGTGGTGGTGGACTTTGCCCCCCCAAGCGCCGCGTGAACCGTCGCGGTCCCGGTGTAGGCGAAGAGATTCAAAAAATGCCGGTCTGCAGCGTGCTCTGCGATTAAGGCCCGCGTCTTGCGATGATCCAAAAAGAGCCCCGTGTCCAGGTAGTCCTCCAGGTTCACCCAGAACCTGGCCGCCCCTTCATAGACCTTGAAAAAGCGGTTGGAGGTGTTCTGCTTCTCGTATTGCGCCAGGCCCCGTTGACGCTGACGCACCTTCAGGTGAATTTTATGGGCCGGGATGTCCAGCACCTCCGGGATCACCCGAAGGATGTGGTCCAACCGGGCCTGGGCCTTGCGAGGGGAGATCTCCCGGGGCGCTTCATACTCCTGGATGTGCAGATCTCCCTCGTAATAATCAATGGCCACCGCAAATTCCGGAAGGTCCCTGTCGTAGATACGATAGCAGGAGATGCCTTCCCGCTTGGCCCATTTCTTCAGGCGCTTGACGTTCTTTTTCAGTCGGTTCCCAAAAGGGGAGTCCACAATGGGGGCGACGCCCTCGGAGTCTGAGCGCGCAGCGTGGATGTCAAAATGCAGCACCGTGCACTTGATGGGGCCATTGTAGAGGGTGTTGATGCGATGCGCTTTAAGTCCGGTGCTGCGGCCGAGGTCTTCGTTGGAGGTGATAAGCGTCGCTTGCCATCCCCCAAACTCTCTCTTCAATCGCGCTCCGATCTCCACGTAGGTGGAGCGCAACGAACTCTCCGTTCCAAGACGCTCTCCCCAGGGTGGGTTCATCACCGCGAGGCCTCGCTCGGCCTCCGGCATGGGGTTGGTGAGCTTGTGCAAAGGCACCTGCTTGAAGCGCACAAAGCTCGACAAATTGGCGGTCTCGGCGTTTTGTTGGGAGATCTGAATCGATTTTCTGGATTCGTCATAACCAAAGATCAAGGGTTTGCGCTTGCGCCCCTCCTGGTGGCGCGAGTGGGCCTCTTCGAGGAGGCGGCTCCAGGCTTTGCGGTCGTGTCCATTCCAGCCCAGGAAACCGTAGTAGGTGCGGTGCAGGCCCGGCGCCAGATCTGTCGCCATGGCAGCCGCCTCAAGGCAAAGGGTTCCCGAGCCACACATGGGGTCCACCAGCGGCGCTCCCTCCTCCATGAGCTGCATCCAATGCGAGCGCACCAGGATAGCGGCGGCCACCGTCTCCTTGAGAGGGGCCTGACCCACGGCCAGGCGGTAGCCCCGGCGGTGCAGACTGTGGCCGGAGAGATCAAGGCTGAGGGTGGCTTCGGGCCCTCGGATCCCAACGAAGATTCGAACATCGGGCTCCTCGGTGTTCACATTCGGGCGAGCCCCGGTCAACTCCCGGAGTTGATCCACAATGGCGTCCTTGGTTTTAAGGGCCACAAATTGAGAGTGGTTCAGGGCCTGGTTGGAGTCCACAGTGGCCCCGACGGCGATGCTGGCGTTCTCGGGGATGTGCTCATACCAGTCCACCAGCTGAACCCCGCTGTAGAGCTCGTCTTGATTGAGGGCCTGAAAACGCTTGATGGGCATAAGCACCCGGTTGGCCAGCCGCGACCACAGGCAGACTCGGTAGGCGTCTTCAAGGGTCCCTTCAAAGGAGATCCCAACGCCGCCCTCCACCGGAGAGGAGATTCCAAGCTCCACAAGCTCCTGGACGATTAAGCCCCACTGTTGTCG
>JAZAIZ010000165.1:0-7188 GCA_036230545.1 Myxococcota bacterium | reverse complement strand
ACGCCCTGGTGAACGAATATCAGGGGAGCGACGCGCCGCTGGTGCACATGGATTTCTACCGCCTCCTCGACGCCGACAGCGCCTATGGACTGGGGATCGAAGAGCATATTCACAGCGGTGCAGCCATGGTGGCCATTGAGTGGGCCGACCACCTGCAGGAGTTGATCCCCAAGGGGGCGGTGTGGATTCGTTTTGAGTGG
Organism: Myxococcota bacterium; assembly: GCA_036230545.1. Lineage (GTDB taxonomy): Bacteria > Myxococcota > XYA12-FULL-58-9 > XYA12-FULL-58-9 > JABJBS01 > CAXGXL01. The sequence continues at coordinate 6,988 of JAZAIZ010000165.1, read as the reverse complement.
GTGTCGGAGAATGAGCGGGTGCTGCACGTTCGTGGAGCAGCGCCCCTTTAAGCCAGGGGCGCTGTCCCCGAATGTTTTAGACCGGGTTGGGCTGACGCTTGCGTCGCCTTAAGAAGAGCGCCCCCGCCAGCAGGCCGAGGACCGCCGGAAAGGTGGGGCCCGCCTGGCTGCAGGAGGGCGCGCACACGTTGTAGACCGGCTCGCTGCCCCCGACGTCCGGTGCGCTGGTGCACTGAACCTTGTAGCCTCCGCAGATGGCGGCGTCGCCGCTGGTGCCGGCGGTGTTGGGGCCGCAGGCTTTGGAGCAGTAGAGGCCGGTGCTGTCGGTGGGGTCACCGGCATAGGGAAACACAAAGGCCGTACCGCAGACGCCGTTTTGGTTCGTGTCCGGAATCCAGCAGGCGTCGCCGGCGCTCTTGCCTTCGCAGTGGGATTGCTGTGGCAAGGTGCAGGTGCCTGCGGTGGTGTCGCATTGGTAGGCGGCGCCGTTGCAATCGCTCATGGTCGCGCAGGGTGCGGTGCAGTGCCCCTGGTTGGTGGCGAGGGTGATGGGGTCGCCTGCTTCCCATCCCTCGGGGTGTTTATTGTTGAGCAACCAGGGAGCGCTCTTTTGGCACACGGTGTTTCCGGTGGTGCATTCGTTGGCGGTGGTGGGGTCGCACGTGCGGCGGCAGAACACGTCGGTGTCGTTGCTGTAGACGCAGCGGCCGGTCTCGTTTTCGCCGGCCTGGTTTTGGAAGGTGCATTCAACGTTGGTGGGGACCGGGCCTTGGCCGTTAACCCCTACGCGGCCGTGCAGGTCGGGGGTGCAGGTTGTCAACTCGGTGCAGCGGCCGTCTTCGGTGCAGCCGTAGGAGTCGGCGCCGCAGTGGGCGTCTTCGCTGCAGTCCTGCTCGCATTGAGTGGCGTTGAGGGCGTCGTTGTAATAGCCGGCGGGGCAGCTCTGACAGACGCGGTCGGTGGTGGCGGTGGGCTCCACGGCGATGAACTCGCCCGCTTCGCAGGTGGACCAGGCGTAGCACGCCGTGGCGCCGTTGCCGTAGAAGCCATCGTCACAGGCGCAGGTCGCCGACCCTTCCCCGTTGTGGCAGGAGGCGTTGTCGGCGCAGGTGAGCGCTCCGTTGGTGCATTCGTCGACGTCGCCACACATTCTGTCCGCGGTTGCGGAGCCGGGGGTGGTCTCCACAAAGCCGTGGGGACAGTCTTGCCAAAGGGCGCATGCGACGGCGTTGGGGGTGGTGGAGAAGCTGCCCTCGGCGCAGCTCTCGCAGTGTTGATCGCTTAGGGTGGTGCCGGCCTGGGACACCCGCTCGCCGGGCTCACAGGAGGTGTGGGGGGTGCAGGCTGCGGCGTTGTTTTCGGTGGAGAAGCTGCCTGCATTGCAGGCGCCGCACTGGCGGTCGGAGGCGGGTGTGCCGGCGACGATGACGGATTGCCCGGCGGTGCAGACGGTCATGGAGTGACAGGACGCCGCGTTGCGAGTGGTGGAGTAGGTGTCCGCGGGGCAGGGGGCGCAGGTTTGGTCGCCTCTCGCCGATTGCGGGGCGCTCACGTATTGCCCGGGGGCGCATTCGCTTAGGGGGGTGCAGGTGGCGCCGTCGCCAAAATATCCTTCGTCGCAGGCGCAGGTGAACGCCCCGGTTGTGTTGGTGCAGGTGGCGTTGGGGTCACAGGCTGCGGCGCTGTTGGTGCATTCGTCGATGTCTGCGCAGGTGATCCCATCTCCCTGGTAGCCGGTGGGACATTCTTCGCAGGTGAAGCCGGTGGGGCCGTCAATGCATTGGGTGTTGCCGTCGCAGGGAGTGTTGCTGCAGGTGATGGTGACGCAGAGTTGGTCGATGCACGAGTGGGTGCCGGGGCCGCAATCGGCGGCCTCAACGCAGGGGGTTGGGGGAGCTTCGGCGCCCGGCTTTTTGCTGCCGCCGGGGACACAGGCGTTTAAGAGCGCAGCGACGAGGCATCCCATAAGGCACGCGCGCGCGAGGTGAGAGTGGCTTGAAGGGAAGGGCATGGCGTAAACTCCGTGGAGGGTGAGGCGGCGTGGTTGATAAGCCTGGCCGACGTTGTGGTGGCGTGACGGCCAACTCAGCGAAATATTCACGGGGGTGTCTGCTCTCCCTTGCTGGTGGGTGGTTTTTGGTGTCGGGTGCGGCATTTGGCCCTGCATTCGAGGGGTTGCGCTTTGATCTTTGGGGTGTCACTTGTCCTCGACTGGCGGGGAGGTTGGCGGTATATCCCCCCCCGACAGCGTCTGCTGTTTTTGACCGTCGCTCTCGAAGGAGGGCCGCGAGACAACTCAACGCAAGGGAGAACCCCACTATGAACTCGATCAGCATCATTCCGAGCCCCATCAATGAGCCCATTTTGTCCTATGCCCCCGGTACACCGGAGCGGGCGGCCGTCAAGAAGGCCCTGGAGCAGCTCAAGGGGGAGAAGCGCGTTCTGACCTCCATTATCAACGGTGAGGCGGTTACCACCGGGAACACCGAGAATTTCACCGCGCCCCACAATCATCAGGAGGTGGTGGCCACGGTCGACCTGGTGGGCAAAGCCGAGGTTGAGTTGGCGGTGTCGGCGGCCATGGCGGCCAAGCCCGCCTGGGAGGCGATGTCTTACGATGACCGCGCGGCCGTCTTTTTGAAGGCGGCAGATTTGCTCGCTGGGCGCTACCGTCCCTTCATCAATGCGAGCACCATGATTGGCCAGAGCAAGACCGCCCACCAGGCAGAGATTGACGCGGCCTGCGAGTTCATCGACTTCTTGCGTTTCAACGTCGCCTTTGGTCAGCAAATCCTCGAAGAGCAGCCCATCTCGGGGCCTGGCATTTGGAACCGGATGGATCACCGGCCCCTTGAGGGCTTTATTCTGGCCATCACCCCTTTTAACTTCACGGCCATCGCTGGCAACCTTTGCTGCGCACCAGCGCTGATGGGCAACACGGTGGTGTGGAAGCCGGCTCGCACTCAGGCGCTCTCGGCGCAGATCATCATGGATGTGTTGATTGAGGCAGGGCTGCCACGGGGCGTCATCAACCTGGTGCACGCGTCGGGTCCGGTGGTGGGGGAGGTGACCCTTGGGCACGCCGACCTCGGCGGCATTCACTTTACGGGTTCTACGGGCGTCTTTCAGCACCTGTGGAGTGAGGTGGGCAAGAACATCGCCAACTACAAGAGCTACCCGCGGGTGGTGGGGGAGACCGGCGGCAAAGACTTTATTGTGGCGCACGCTTCGGCGGACGTGAAGGCGTTGGCGGTGGGCATTTTGCGCGGCTCGTTTGAGTACCAGGGTCAGAAGTGCTCGGCGGCTTCGCGGGTGTATATTCCTGAGGGGATGTGGCCGGCGCTCTCTGCCATTCTCAAGGAGGAGCTGCCGCAAATGAAGATGGGCTCTGTGGAGGACTTTGGCAACTTCATCAGCGCGGTGATTGATGAGACGTCCTTCGACAAGATTTCGACCTACATTGAGTATGCGAAGCAGAGCGACGACGCTGAGATTTGGCACGGTGGTGGGACCGACAAGTCGACGGGCTATTTTGTAGAGCCCACCGTGGTGCTCACCAAAAACCCCTCGTTCAAGTTGATGGAGGAGGAGATTTTTGGGCCGGTGGTAACCATTTGCATTTATCCGGATGGTGCCTACGAAGAGACCTTGAAGCTGTGCGACCAGACCAGCCCCTATGCGTTGACCGGCGCGGTGTTTGCTCGGGACAAGGACGCTGTGGCCATGGCCAGCGAGGTGCTTCGCAACGCGGCGGGCAATTTTTATATTAACGACAAGCCTACCGGCGCGGTGGTGGGGCAGCAGCCCTTCGGTGGTGCCAGGGCCTCCGGCACCAACGACAAGGCGGGCAGCATCCTCAACCTGCTGCGTTGGGTGAGCCCCCGAACCATTAAGGAGACCTTTGATGCTCCCCATGACTGGCGTTATTCGTTTTTGAACGCTGACGATTAATCGTTTTGATCATGTAAAAAAAAAAGCGTCCTTCGGGGCGCTTTTTTTTGGTTTTTTTTGTTCTTTTTTTGGGGCTGGGGGGCCTCTTTGCACAAAAATGTTCTTTTTTGTGTGATTCAACGCCAAAAAAATCGGATAATTTAATGTAATAAATTTGCGTTTTCTGAAAACATCTTTTTCTGACCCGTTTTTGTGTCTCAAAATGAGAATTTATGGCGTGGGGGAAAGCCATGAACGACTGTCAACGATCCAACCCGCCGAAAAATATACTGAATGCGGATTTTTTTGATCATAAATGATCGCGACGTATAAAAAGATCATGACACTTGCAGCACAAAAAAAGAAATCCATCGAGCCGGTAGCGAAACCCTTTCTCAAATGGGCCGGGGGTAAAACCCAACTGCTCCCCGAAATTTATAAACTTTTTCCGAAGAACTTCAATCGGTATCACGAACCCTTTGTGGGGGGCGGTGCGGTGTTCTTTGGTCTTAACCCTCGGCGCTGTACCCTCTCGGATGTTAACGGGGACCTTATCAACACCTACACCACGATTCGGGATGACGTGGAGGGGCTGATTGAGGAGCTGCGTAAGCATCGAGCGGAGGAAAAATATTATTATCAAATGCGCAGCCTGAAGGTGGCTAACCTCAACGACACCGAAGCCGCGGCCCGCATCATTTATTTGAACCGCACTTGCTTCAATGGGTTGTACCGGGTGAATCGTCGGGGTGAGTTTAATGTGCCCTTTGGAAAATATGCCAACCCCACCATTTGCAACGCGGACAACCTTCGTCGCGTCAGTGAAAATCTCCAAGGGGTGAGCTTGCGCAACGAGAGTGTGTTTCAGATAAGCCGTCGGGTTCGTCGCAATGACCTGGTTTATTTTGATCCGCCTTACGACCCTCTGTCGAAGACCAGCTCCTTTACCTCCTACGCCAAGGATGGTTTTGGTGATGACGAGCAGAGAAAGCTCGCGGCGGTGTTTGCGCGCTTGGCGAATCGGGGGGTGCACGTGGTGCTCTCCAACTCCGACACGCCCTTTATTCGCGAGCTCTACAAGGACTTCAAAATCACCAGCGTGTACGCGCGTCGGGCCATTAACAGCCGGGCCAACCGTCGCGGCAAGGTCGGTGAAGTGCTTGTTAGCGTGGGTTAAGCCCGCTTATTCACTCTTCTTTTAACCACACCTCCCCAATCTCTCCGCAAGTCTGGACTGGACGGTGCTCCCGTACTAGAGGGGGGCGGCGCCTCGCGTGGGGGAGCGCGTGGGTTGTTGAAGGAGCCTTGAATGGTGAGCTTAAAGACGTTCAGAGTGGTGGTCGCCTTGGGGGTGGTTTGCGGGCTCCTTTCGGGGTGTGGTGGTGATCTCAAAACCTATGAGGGTGATCTGCGCATTGAGTCGGTTTCGCAGTTGGAGCGATACCGGGACTACGAGCGCATTGATGGTCGCTTGACCATTACCGATCCGGCGGTGTTGGGTTTGAGTTGGCCGGGGCTGGTCGAAATTACCGGTGACTTGTGGATTTGGGACAACGCTCGTTTGCGCGGGTTTAATCTCTCAGGGGTTGAGCGGGTGGGGGGGAGTATTTTGGTTCGCAACAACGTGGAGTTGATTGGCTTTGATATGAGCTCGCTTCAGTCGGTGGGCGGGGCCTTCTCTTTCGCTTACAACTCCCAGCTGGCGGTTTGTCAGATTCAGAGCGTCATTGTTCATTGCGACATTGAGGGAGACGTCTCCATCTACGATGGCAACGACGGGGTTGGGAACTGTATTCAATAGCCTTGGGAGGGTCTACTCCCGCAGCAGCACATCACAATAGTAACGCACCTTTTTGAGGGCCGATCCCAATCGGTTTTGGTGGATGTTTTTGCGCAGGCCAAGGAGCACAGAGCGCTTCAGGCGATAGCCAGGATTTTGCCGCTGGTGGGTCTGGCGGGGCGCGGCGCTGTCCATGGCGGAGAAGAGGGCGTCTTTGGGGTAGCCCCACAAGCTTAGGTCGTCGTCCTGGAGGTCTTCGACGAGGCCTTGGGCGAGATGCAGGGCATCGGGTCGGGCTTGCAAATCGGAGGCCCAGGCGTGCAGGGAGGTGGTGACCGGTTGCTTGTGGCGCTCGACGTTCATGGGGTCGCCAAAGCTCTTGGTGATGTGGGCCTGGTTGCCGTAGGTGACGACGTTGGGTTCGAACTCGAGGTTTAGGTGGTTGAGGATGCGGGTCATTTGGGTGGTGGGATCTGCCACGAGGTCTTCGTAGCGAACGTGCACAAAGGGGACGGTGGCGTCGCGCATGAAGTTGGCCAGGGCCGGGACGTAGTGTCGGGCGATGGGGTTTTGGGCGTCGGCGGCGGCGTAGTCGCCGTTGAAGAAGGAGTTGGCTACGGAGTGGGTGATGGCGAGGGGGTGTCGGGTGAGCACGATGAATCGGGCCCGGGGATAGAGTTTGGCCACGAAGGGGGCGACCAGGCCATAGGCCGGCGTTTTGTCGAGAAAGAGGGGCTTGCCGCTTGGGTGGAGGACTCGCTCGTAGAGGGTGCTGGCGTAGGCCCTGAGGGCGTCGAGGTAGTCGTCTTCGCCGCGGGGAAGCTCCTGGGCAAACTCCCGCAGGGCCTGGGCGGCGTTGATGTGGTCGTAGGGGGCTTTGTTGACGGTTTCGTAGTAGCCCGAATAGTAGAGCGGGGTGAGCAGGTGGGGCTCAGGGTGGGTGTGGATGGCCGAATGGGAGCCCAGCATGCGCTGGAGAAGGGTGGAGCCGCTGCGGGGCGTGCAGATCAGAAAGATGAGGTTGTCGTGGATCATGGGGAGGTCAAACCTTAAATCGCGGGGTTTTTCAAGAAATTCGAGGTGGGAAGGGGGGCGACGTACGTTGCGGGCGTCTTTTTGGACCACAATCGCCCCTTGCCCCTTGTCTTGACGGCCCCTGCGGGGTACTAGGCTCACACAGCGCGTTCGTAGCTCAACTGGATAGAGTATCGGACTTCGAATCCGAGGGCTGCAGGTTCGAGTCCTGCCGAGCGCGCCATTTCTTTTCTCTCTTTTCCC
>JAZAIZ010000164.1:0-3468 GCA_036230545.1 Myxococcota bacterium | reverse complement strand
AGGTGGCCGATCTTATGGCTCTGGTGCGCTCTCTGAATTCGGTGGGGCAACGTTATGGCGCTCCCCTGGTGGGGGGAGATCTCTCAAGCATCGAGGGTCCCCTCACGGTCTCCGTCACCGCGGTGGGACAGTCCTCTGCCAAAGAGGTCCTTCGGCGTTACCGCGGCAAACCCGGGGACATTGTCGCGGTGACCGGTCGATTAGGCAACGCCGCGGCTGGGCTTCGCCTGCTCTGTGAGGGAGAGTCGTCTCCAAAATCTCTGGTGCGTGCACAGTTGCGACCACTCCCTCGGGTGGAGTTGGGGGTTGCCTTGGCCGGGGAAGGGTGGGTTAGCAGCTGCGCGGACATCTCCGATGGCTTGGTGAGGGACGTTAGGCACGTGCTTCAGCCGGGCGCCGGGGTGCGTCTCAGGCGAGAGGCCATCCCCCTTGCCCGAAGCCTGCGGACCCTGGCACGGAAAAAGAACGTCTCTCCTTTGGAGTGGGCCCTTGGGGGAGGGGAGGACTTCGAGCTGGTGCTGACGGTCCCTAAAAAGCACTGGGCGGCTCTTGAGCAGGTGGGGGCTGAGCACGATGTATTAATCACTGCAGTGGGAGAGGTCACCAAAAGCCCCGGGATTTTGTTGGACGATGATGATGTGAGCTCTCGCTTTAAGGGCTTTGAACATTTTCGTTCCTGAGGGCGACCGAGGGTGAGACGCCGGTTGGCGAGAGAGAGGGTGTGTGCATGTTCGATTCAAACAAGGCCCCGCGGACACTCGGCGTGGAGTGCGTGGGAGGAGTCGCCGGTGATATGCTTCTTGGAGCTCTGGTGGCTGCCGGAGCCGATGTTCACGCCATCCACACTGCGTTGGCCAGCCTCGAGATTGCGGGGCTGCGCTTTTCGAGTGAGTCGGTGAATGTGAAGGGTGAACCAGCGACCTACGTTCACTCCATCCCTGCCAGGCTGCGGGTTCCTTCGGGGGGACACGGGGTTCAAATGGCGGATGTGTTTCAGACGCTCAAGCGCATCAACCTCTCTGCCGGTGCCCACGCTCTCGCGCAAAGAATCTTTCGAGTGCTGGGAGAAGCCGAGAGCAAGGCCCACGGAACCAGCTTTGACAAGGTGCATCTCCATGAGGTTGGCGAGCTGGACTCCATCCTCGACGTGGTGGGGATCGCCATCGCCTATGAGAGCCTCGGGCGTCCTCGTTTGAAAGCCTCCCCCCTCCCAAGCGGCAGCGGTGTGGTGCAGACCTCCCATGGAGCCCTCGCGTGCCCGGTCCCTGCGGTGGTTGAGATCGCAAAGGAGTACTGCGTGCCTTTAAGACCGGTTCCTGTTAAGGGGGAGACCATCACGCCAACGGGCATCGCGAGTCTCGTTGGCCTTGATTGCATCTTTATGAATGAGGAACCCCCGCAGTGGGGGGCCCTTGTGGGGAGCGGCGCAGGGACCAAGCGCTTCAAGGGCCGCCCCAACGTCGTTCGGATTCGGGAGCTGAAACCGTGAGTTCTCTCAACCCTGCAGACAATCATGTGGCCGTGCTCGGCCAGCGACCTCTCGGCTCCTTGCTGGCACACACGCAGCCTGCGGAGATTCCTGCATCCGTGGAGACGGTTCTGGTGCAGTGGAGAGACGACGACATGGCCTCGCTTTTAAAGCAGGTCCGCGCCTCCTGTCCCGGAGCGAGGGTGATCTCCTGGCTGCAGCCCCAGGAGCATGAGTGTTTCGACGCCTGCCTTTCCATGGGGTTTGATGACGTGGCGATTGGCGACGCTCAGGCGCTCTCCCGTGCTCGCGAAGAGCAGATCAGCCGCAAAAAACTCGCGAACCTGCGGCGCTTTGAATATCTCTTCGAGCGGGCGACGGATGGGATTCTGGTGATAACGCCCCAGGGAATAATCGGCTATTCCAACGCCTCGGCTACGACTCTCCTGGGGGGCGAGGGGAAGGCTTTAAATGGCATGATGTTCAGTGCTCTCTTTCATCCCGCCTCTCAACCCACCGCCAAACGAGCCCTGGAGGGCTATGACGTGGGTGACCGCCGAGGCTACGTTGATCTGCACGTGTGTATGGACTCAGGTGATGAGAGAGTCATCTCCGCCTCCGTGCGACACTTTGAAGGAGCCACCGGTGCGCTTGTGACCTTTCGGGATGTCACCGAGCAGCGGGCCCTCAAATCCGAGCTGCAGCAAACCAAAGAGTTTCTTGAAAACCTTATCCAGAGCTCGGTGGACGCCATCATCGCGGCGGATATGACCGGCCGGACCATCCTCTTTAACCGCTCCGCCGAGAGGATCCTCGGCTACTCCGCCGAAGAGGCCGTGGGCTATCTGGATGTTCGTGATATCTACAAGCCCGGACGGGCCTATGAGATCATGAAGATGCTACGGAGCGAGGTTCAAGGGGGCGTCGGGCGTTTGGAGCTCATCCGCCGCAACCTGGTGGCCAAAAATGGTGAGATTGTCCCCATCAACCTGACCGCTGCCATGATCTACGAAGGCGAAGAGGAGATCGCCACCGTTGGGATCTTCACAGACTTGCGTGAGCGCATCCGCATGGAGAAGCGCCTTGAGAAAGCCCAGGAGGAGCTGCACATGAGCGAGCGACAGGCCATCGCCGTTGAACTCGCCGGAGCCGCGGCCCATGAGCTGAATCAACCGCTTACTTCGGTGATGGGTTACTCCGAGCTGCTCAGGAAGCGCATTGGAGATTGTCCGAAAGATCAAAAGGCCATCGGGACCATTTGCCGGGAAACCGGTAGAATAGCTCAAATTGTTAAACGCTTGGGGAAGATCACCCGATATGAAAAGCGTCCCTATATCAGGGATTTAAGTATTTTGAAGATCTCCGAGGGGGATTGTGTTGATGAAAAATCGTGACAATTTCCTCCGGGGGAGAGAATGGGGTAAGAGGATGTGCTGTCTAACAAGCAAGGGCCTGTGGAGGGCTCCTTGAAGGCGCGCTGACAATTCAACCCGGGCGAGGTCCCGGGAGACCTGAGCAGGAGATTTAGAATGGAGTTTCGACAGTTCTTAATGAAGAAGGGCGCAGGCGTGGTTGGGCCACTTATCACCCTCGGCTTGGTTCTTTGCCTCTTTGCTCCGGCCGCGGGTGCCGAGGAGCTAAGCGCCGATGCAATCATCGACAAATCACTCGAAAACAACACCCTGGGCTTCAGTGACGCGGTGATGCAGGTCACCCTGACCTTAATCAGCAAGCGCGGTACGGAGCGTACACGGCAGATCGAGATACGCTCTATGGAAGACAAGGAGATCACCAGGACCTTGGTTCGTTTTCACGCGCCGGCGGATGTGGCGGGGACGGGCTTTTTGCGCTTCGACAAGAAAGACGCCGATGACGACCAATACCTCTACCTTCCAGCGCTCGGCAAAGTGAAGCGCATCACCGGAAGTCAGCGCAACCAGCGCTTTATGGGGACCGACTTAACCTACGCCGATCTGGAGTCGCGGGATCTGAAAAATTCA
>JAZAIZ010000163.1:0-3235 GCA_036230545.1 Myxococcota bacterium | reverse complement strand
AGGTTCTCCATCATCGCCCGAGCCAACGGGCGGTCGTTCTCCATCAGAAAATACACCAGTGAGTAAGACTGCGTGTATCCAAGGGGATTGCTCGCGTTCCACTCCTGATGACTCAAGGAGAGAAACTCGCCAAGTCCCATTAAACGACCCTCCTCCCTCATGGTTGTCAGTAGCCTCTCATAACGAGCGTTATGGGGAGAGACAGTATAGGCGCCCTCCTCGTCCGACGAGGCTTCTATCGTTGACACAAACACCGCCGCCCCTTCATTAAAGTGGATCCCGCCGGAGAAGATCTCCCTGCTAAAGATAAAGTGCGTCCCTTCATGAATCAGAATGCGCAGGGTAAAATCCCACGCTTCATCCGTCCTGAGAAAAAATACACGGTCTCTCTTTCTGGTGAAGAAGGGGCCAGCGCCGGCCGGTTTGTCCAAAGCCTCCATGCACCGAGCCCAACGCATGGGGTCAGAAAAGACACGAAAGGTTAACGGCTCCTCAATAACCTCATAATTAAACTCACTTTGAAAGATTCCATAGACGCCATTAAGCAGATTCTCCGTTGTTTCACGTTCGCCCGAGGTCATCGTTCCCTCATCCTCTTCCCACCGATAGCTCAACTCCGCCCCACTGTCCGAAGCGGGGTTGCTTACCACCCTCGCCTCCTGCCCGGGGAGACAATCCTTCTCATAGGAAGGTTCCTCGACCTCTGTCTCTTCACGACAAGCGTTCTCCACACACGCCTCCCCTTCACCACACTCATCGTCCACTCGACAAATAGCAGGAGTGTTACCAACCGATCCCCCCCCGCATCCAGAGGAGGCGCGATGCCCCGAGGCTCTACCCGACAGGTCCGTCCCCACGGAATCAAACATAAGGCCCACCACCACCAGAACAGCGATGATAACTCCACCGAGAAATTGATGCTTACCAGAACCAGGATCCACGACACTCTCCCTTCCCCTATACCTGGTTGAATTAGAACAAACTCAGGACTCCAGAGCGATGTATGCAAAAGTGGTTTTTCGGAAGAAAGGAATTTAGTCGTTAGAATGACTCAACAATCGCAGATTGAGAAAGGACAGGAGGTGCGCTATCATAAAGGAATCGGAGAACCACGCATGGGCAAAGGAAAATTTGGGCCTACGTCTTCCCCTGGCCCCCGCACCGGCATCGCCCCCATCAAAAAGAGAATTGCCCTCAAACCCAGAGAAGAAGAGCCATCAGAGAAGCTGCCTGTTCCAGATCAATTTCAACCCGAGACATCGCAAAAAAAGACTCCATCGCCCCCTCGCCCGGCTCCAAAAATGCCTCCCCTCCCCCAGAAACGCCCCCAGAAAAAACAACCTCCCACGCCCCCCCCCGAAACACTCCCGGCCATCGCCCAAACCACTGAAGACCCCGGCATCATCCCAGACTCTCGCCTCACCAAAAACCCCGTGTCCCAGGTTTTTCCTAAATTACGCGCCACCAAAGCCCCCCTCTTCCACGGTCCAGTTCGGCGCAATCAGGCTCGCCAAGGGGCGATGGGGAACTGCTGGCTCATGGCTCCCCTCGCCGCGATCGCTTATACACGACCGGGCTTTATCCAAAACAAGCTCTGTTCTGAACTTCAAACCGTTCAGGGAGAGCGTGCGTTTAAAGTGAATCTCTATCCAGGCGCGGCCAAAAAGCAGGAGAGCCTCTTCGTCGATGCACACCTCCCCCACAGCGGTGGTAAACTCCCCCTCGCCCACCCCGGAATCGGCCAAAAAGCGGTCTGGGCCGCCATCGTGGAGAAAGCAGTCGCCGCTCATCTACGACCGGCCGCCCCGCAATACAGCGACACCCGGAAGGGCGCTGGGCTCACGGGCCATAAGCTCATCGCAGGACAAGATTTCGCCAAGAGCCGCAACCTTTATAAACAACCCAGTGCCGTGGTACACGACCTCCTGAACAAAATTATCAACGACAATGACTATCCCACCACCGTCACAAGAATCATCCCCAACCCTGATGCCAACGAAAAAAACCCCGAGCATGAATACGTCGTGGATGACTATGAAGACGAGATCCTCTATCTCTATGATCAGCGAGACGGCACCTATGTGGAGTTCACCCTTGAGCAGATCTGCAAGGGTAAAAAGAGTGGCAAGTATCTCAAATATATCAATTGGTGCGAACTTCCCGACGACCCGGAAGATTCCTGAATACTCAAACGCCAAAGCGCTCTTCGATGGGACGGTGCTCCCCCTCAGCTCATCTTACTAGTAACGCCTCCTCTACGTCGTGTCCCTTCAGCATCGACATGTAAAGACTCCAGCGCTCCTCCGAAAGCCCACGAAATTGTACAAAAGGTGTGTGCGCCTCGAGAGGAGGATCACTCCACTGAATCCCCCAGATAGGCGAGATGGCGTTGGGCAAAAACGCATAACGCAGGTCCCCAATAACGCTCGACTCATCAGGATGCTCCACAAGATAACCGGCTGAGAAATGCTTAAAGCGGTGCAGATCCCGCGTCTGAGTCTCCGACACCCGGTGGCTGGCCAGAAACTCCTCCACCTTCAGACACGCCACGTCTGCCCCCTCGTACACCCTGACATCCCCCCACCAGTTCACTCGTATCGCGTCCACATAATATCGACCCTGGTGCTCATAATAGCTGCGAAAGAGCAGGTTGTTCCCAAACGAAGGCTTCACCCTGCCGCGCTCTATCCCATGTCCTCGCTCGGCCGCCAGAGCGCCCTGAACCTCCATCACCCGCTGGTACTGCAATGCCCCAAACCCCATATACAGCATGGCCAGGACCACACCTCCCCTCACCCACGTAGATCGGCGCAGGCGAAGCGAGAGAACAATTCCCAGCAACAAAGGGAGCGTGAATAGCGGATCGATGATTGAGATAATATTCCACGCGACCCGCACATTGGAGAAGGGCCAGAGAAGAGAGGTCCCATAAGAGGTGCAGGCATCCAAGAGACCATGGGTAGCGTACCCCACAAGACAGGGAAGATAGGCCTCGCGGATGCCAATCCTGCCCCTTGTTCCCACCCAAACCAACGACGCCACCAGCGCAGCGCCCACCGGGATAAACACCAGCGAGTGGGTAAAGTGCCGATGGTATTCCAGAAAAAGGAGCGGATCTGAGCTTGAGCGAATCAACCCGTCAAGATCGGGAGCCCACCCTCCGAGGGCCCCCAGCGTCGCCCAGCGCCGTCCAGATTTCTCCGAGGCGAGCCCCTGGGCCGCCGCGGCCCCCCCC
>JAZAIZ010000162.1:0-8320 GCA_036230545.1 Myxococcota bacterium | reverse complement strand
AACAAACGCTCCATCATTCAATTTAAGGGCTTCCGCCGTCGCCGGAACCAGTTCTTTCCAAGACCTCCACTCATCAGTCGGAGAGGCGGGCTGCAACCTCGCCACCACCTCCTCGGCGGTCAAAGCGCCATAGGAATTAAACGCAATCTCATGCACCCTCCCTTCGGCCATAAAGAGGGAGTCGAAATCTTTCCGGTGCAGAAAGATGCTCCCTCGATCGATGTCCGCCGCCACTGGCCTTAAGATCCCCTTAACTCTAAACAACTCGTTCCCCATGGAACCATCCGCCGCCTGAACCACGGCAATCAACTCCGCCCCAACCTCGGCCTTCAAGGAGCGCGCCAGACGAGCCCCCAGCACCACCTCTCCACGAGGGACCTCTCCAAGATATTCGCCAAGGCCTACCTCCTCGTGCAACTCAAAGACCTTCTTCTCCTGCCCGGGGTCCACCCCCACAAAGGCCCCCCCTGCCGATTTATTCCCCACCGAGACCAAGCCTATACCAAGGCTCCTGGCCGCCCCCTCAACGCCGCGCTCGGCCGCAGCCTTGAGAATCTTGTCAGGCCCATCAAGCGCTTTATAAATAGACTGGTTGTCGAGATACCCCGGCGCATGCACCCGAGCATCGCCATGGGTCACATGGGTAATATTATGCCGAGTCGATGCGTTGAAACCCTCCATCAGGGTCACCAGAATAATTAACGCAGCCGTATAACAAACAATAGAAAGACAGGTTATCAGGGTTCGTCGCTTATTGCGCCACAGGTTGCGCCAGGTGATACGGGTAAGCGCTCTTAAGGGCCGGTTCATTATCGCTCCAATCGTCGTCGACTAAAGATCGCGTCCGGAATCACCGCATCAAAGTCGAGTTTATCGTATCGCACCTCGGTATACTCGCCAGGCTTGTCCTTGGGCACTATCTTCATCAATGCAGGAATATATCGGCCCCCAAAGGTCTTAAACTCCCCAAACTCCATGGTGCGAATCAACTCAAGATCTTCGTCATAATAGCGAATCGCCACCGGCATACTATCCTTCGCCAGCACCTCCACCACCACCTTGCCCCAAACCACGGCGGCATCCTCCCGCGCAATGCATGTAACCTCCTTGACTTCTCTTCCAGCCCGCTTTCCTTCAAAGGTGAGTTGGTAGGTAAAATCGTCCGCCATTCGCGACTGCTTCACTAAATCATCATTGGTAAAATGGCTCCCCATCCAGGCCCCCCCCATCATCGTGACCGGAACTTTGATCACACGCTTGACCTTGGGAAGGTAATTCCACATGTCCTTTTTCACCCGCAAAGTCGCGGTCCCCTTCTCTTTTTTGGGAGACAAAATGCGAATCAGGGACTGGTCCTTACCCTTATTATAAAACTCCAGCTGCAAGGTGCGCTTCCAATGTTCCGTAGACACCGTCATCGTTAAAGCCCCCTGAGAAGCATCTCCTCGATAGAGGTCATCAATACGATTCAAGATAGACTCGACCTTCCCATCCAAGGGTTGAGCCGTCGCAGCGCTGGCCGAGGTCGTCCACAAGAAAAGAAATAAAGCGATACCGTGTCGCATAAGACAACACCCTTTCTAAGCGGGCTGCAGCAAACCACACTCCGCAAGCTGTTCTTGATGCCCCACCACAAAGCCCTCAATTGCAGCCTGCTGATAGTCCCGAATCACAGGATTAACAAACAGTTTGTAAAAACCACTGAAGGAGTGACTCTCCACCCGAAGAGAAAATTCTCTCTCTTCGATGAAGCCCGGGAACGAAGAAGTGGCGTGGACCACCGCGACGGGTTTGTCCTCGAGAAACAGACGTTGAGGTTCGGGCTCCCGAAGCTCAATCCGGGACAGATCAGTGTGGTGGGCATTCCAGATTTGATGGTCCAAAACGAGCAACTTCAGAGGCAAGGAGTGGGCCAGCACGTTAAACACGTTCTGCTCAAAAACCCCATGGGGCTTAATCTCACGGGTCATCGACGCCCACCGCTCCAAAAGCTCTCGAGAGCGTAAACAAAAGACACCGCTATTGAAATAAGGGAGGTTCTGCGAAAGACCCCGCTCTGCCACCAAGGCCGCAAAGGGTTCCGCGTCAAACCTGCTCAAAAACTCCCCAATGCTCCCTTCCCCCGTATTCTCACAAACCGCCAGCACATCAGCGTCCCCTACGCTCTCCAGCATAGCCGCGATCGCCTCGTGAATTGGAGTCATCACCAGACAATCACAATCAATCCACACCACCGCGTCATGGTCCAGGGGTTCAATAAAGCGGCCAAGGGAAGCCTTAAAAATAAAGGGGTGTGTACCCTTCTTCAGATCTTCGGGAGCCCTCAACAAAACCCCCTGCTTCTCCAAGAAGCGCCGCTGCCCCGGGGTTAATCCAAAATCGCAAATATAGAGTTTCTCCCCCGGACAACTGAGCTTAAACGCCTGAGATAGCCCACAGGCCATGGAAAAATACCTAGCGTCCGCCCCCGTCACAAAAACAGTTCCACTCACCCTACACCCCACTCCCTTGAAACGTTTCGTTCAGGAGGCCTCCAGCAGCACAAACCTCTCACCGACTCTCAACCGCGCTCCGCCTCATCTACTTATCAACGCGGCAAAGCAGGAAATAATTCCTGGTCTCCCGGCTCGCCCGATACGCCCGGCCAATGCAGATATGCGCCGACACCCGCCGCAAATAATCCACCATATTCGAAAAGACAAAACGCTGCAGACCCTCTTCATTGGTCCGAATCTCCGGCCATCCATGCGGGAGCTGAACGTCACCGGGCGGCACACGGTAATAATTCACCCCGAGCTCAGCCCGCGCCGCATCCAGCTCCGCCACAAAGTACCCGGGCCCGATCACGGAACGCGTCACCCCCTCGTTGTAGCCGTAAAGGATGTCAGAGCGCTTCACATCACGAATGAAACGTTTTTGAAAACGCGACAGCACCGGCAGGGTGTTGCGGCCTTCATGAATCACTTCCCCCCCCAAAGGGGTCTCCGGAGGCACCAGGTGATCTGAAGTCAGCCCTCTCCCCGCCGCCGACTCCCAGAGCCCGGCCTGGGCAAGAAGGCTCTGCCTCCCCATCCACTTCAGCCGCTCCGAGTGGGTCATAGCGTCCAATTCCTGGGACAGGCCATGAATATCCACATTGTTTTTTGAAAAAAATGAATCCGCGAGTTGAGTAAAGACGCTCATGGCGGGTACCCTACACCTCGAAAAGCGGGCTTGTCCATGAAAACCTCGACGGACAGGCCCACCAAGACTACTTCATCAACCCTGAGGAATCTCAACAATGCCTGGACGTTATGACTGTGTTCTTTTTGATCTCGATGGGACCCTCAGCGACTCCATCGACCTGATTCTCGCCGCCTACCGCCACACGATGCTGGTCCACCTCGGCCATGAACTCCCCGATGAGCGCTGGCTCAAAGGCATTGGTATTCCCCTCGAGATCCAACTCGCCGAGTTCGCCCGCACCCCCGAAGAGGCCACCGCCATGCGTGCAACCTACGCCGAGTATTATATTGAGAGACACGACGAGCAGAGCACCATGTTCCCCGGCGCCATCGAGGCAGTCACCGCTCTGCTCTCCCAAGGAATCTCCATCGGACTTGTTACCAGCAAATCCCGAGTCGGGGTCAACCGAACCCTAAGGCTCCACCAACTTGAAGATTTCTTCGATGTCATCGTCAGCGCCGATGACACCGCCAAAGGAAAGCCTGCTCCCGACCCGGTACTCTCTGCCCTCGACCAGCTCAATCAGCCCCCGGAGAGGGCTGCCTTTGTGGGAGATTCACCCCATGACCTTCAGGCGGGACGGGCGGCGGGAGTCGCGACAATCGCGGTAAACTGGGGCCCCTACCCCCGTGAAGATCTGGAGGCATGCCAACCCACCGAGTGGCTGCAACATCCCGACGACATCGCAACCCTCGGAAGGGAAGAAACTGAAGAGTAAAAGAGAGGTGCTTTTCTTAAGCGAGCGCATCCACCATCAAATCAGCGACCAACTTTGAGAAGGCCCCGGGATCTGAGAGGTGGGTTCCTTCCGCGAGCAACGCCTGACCATGCAGGAGCTGGGCATAACGGGGAATCGCAGGGTCATCGGAGTTGCCATCAAACTTTTCTTTGAGCTTCGCCAACACCGGGTGACCAGGATTTACCTCAAGGATACGCTTCACCTTCGGAACTTCCTGTCCCATGGCACGCATCAGTTGCTCCATTTGTGGCGTTAAGTCACCCTGATCTCCCACCAGACAAGCAGCGGAATCCGTCAGACGACTCGACAAGCGCACCTCTTTGAGGTCCTCGTCCAACGAGGTTTGCAGAACCTTCAACAGGTCTTCAAAGGTCTTGCTCTTCTCTTCGAGGCTGGCCTTCTCCTGCTCCTTCTCTTCGTCGGTGCCAAGCTCTACGTTCCCTTTACCAACGGATTGTAGCTTCTTGCCCTCAAACTCTGTTCCATACTGAACCCAGATTTCATCCACTGGATCTACCAGCAACAAAACGTCGTAGCCCTTGGCCTTAAACGCCTCAAGGTGAGGAGAGTTTTGCACCGCCTCCAGCGAAGGACCGGTCATATAATAAATTGCGTCCTGCCCGCTCTTCATCCCGTCAACGTAGTCCGCCAGAGAGATGCGCTCCTCCCCCTTGGTGCTGTGACACATCACCAGACTCAGGAGCTTGTCCTTATTGTCGTTGTCGCGGTAAATCCCCTCTTTGATAACAGGACCAAACTCCTTCCAGAAGGTCTGGTACTTGTCATCCTCTTTGAGCTTCATGGACTTCAGGGTGTCGATGATCTTCTTTACCAGGTGCTTGCGAATAGCCTGAACCTGTCGATCCTGCTGCAAAATCTCACGGGAGATGTTCAGGTTCAGATCTTCAGCGTCCACCACCCCACGAACAAAGCGCAGGTACTCCGGCAGAAGCTCTTTGCAATCGTCCATAATAAAGACACGGCGCACATAAAGTTTCAGGCCGCTCTTAAACTCGGGGTTGAACAAATCCATCGGCGCTTTGCTCGGCACAAAGAGCACCGACTTATACTCGAAGGTCCCCTCGGCTTTTAAGGCAATCGTTGAGAGAGGATCGGTCCAGTCATGGCAGATGTGGCGATAAAACTCGTTGTACTCGTCATCGGTGACCTCGCTCTTATCCCGGGCCCAGATGGCCTTCATGGAGTTCAAGGTCTCGGTCTCAACCGTGGTCTTTTCGGTGCCCTCAATGGGCTTGCCCTCGTCGTCGCGCTCGCTTTCGGTGCGCTCCACATCCATACGAATGGGGTAAGCCACGAAGTCCGAATACTTCTTGATGGTCTGGCGTAAGACCCACTCCGTGGTGAAATCCGGGAGGGTGTCATCAGCACCAACTTCTTTCATAAAAAGGCAAACGCTGGTTCCACTCGCCTCAAGACCGCCCTCGCTCAACTCCTCAAGAGTGTAGCTGCCGTCACCGGTGGACTCCCATCGAATAGTCGACTCGCTGCCAGCCCGGCGGGTCAGCAAAACAACCCGGTCGGCGACCATAAAGGAAGAATAAAACCCCACCCCGAATTGACCGATGAGGTCCGGAGAGGCAAGGGTCGAGTCCTTGGCGTCCGAAAGCGCCTCCAGAAACTGCCGGGTGCCAGAGCGAGCAATGGTACCAATGTTGGAGATGACCTCTTCCCGACTCATGCCGATGCCGTTGTCGGAGATAGTCAGAGTGCGTGCCTCGCTGTCCGCCTCCAGGCGAATATGCAGCTCAGCGTCGCCGGACGCGAGTTCCTGGTCTTTAACCGACTCAAAGCGTAATTTATCCAATGCATCCGAGCTGTTGGAGATGAGTTCCCGCAAAAACACCTCCCGGTTCGAATACACCGAGTGGGTCATAAGCTCCAGAATTTGCCTGGCTTCCGTCTCAAAAGTAAAGGTCTCTGCTGCCGTCATTTTCTCTGCCATCCTTAACAAGTCAAGTTGGGTTATACCGTCTGATTAGATCGTCCTGGCTAAGCTGTGGAAGGTCTATACCGGGTTTTTAAAAGACTCAAGCCCTTTCAGCCGGGTCCCCGGCCTCCACCGCTACGGAGAGCACCTTTTCCCGTAACCACTTGATTTCTTTGTGAGATTCGTCAAGTTCGCTGGACAAAGTGCGGACCACATCGTCCAGCTCTTCCAGGCTCTTCTCCAAAAACGCCACCTTAATCTCAATCGTCTCAAATCGCTCTTCCATGGGCACCTCTTTGGGGCCTTGTAGCCCGCCAACACAAACACCGCAATCGCCTCTCCCACCCAAGCCCAGGGGCCTCCAATCTCCCAACAAAACCTCACGACCCCTTGTCAATTCTCATAAATTTCAGCATGGTACGCCCATCATGCCGAGTTTTCACCAACGATTAAGCACCCTCCCCCGTCTCGGCGTTGGGATCTCCTGTGAATTTGACGGAGGCACCCGGGCCCTCAACCTCGACGCGGTCCAGCTGCAGCAACAACATCCTGAATTAATTCACTTTCTTGAAATCGGAACCGACATCAGCCGAGGCGCGGACGCCCATATGGAGCGCTGGCGCGCCACGGGCCTGCCCACCACCTATCATTTCCTCGACGTTAACCTTGAAGAGAGCGAAGATCTCGATCCCGACTGGATCGCGCAAACCACTCAGCTCGCCCAACACCTGAACGCCGCCTGGCTCTGTGGGGACGCCGGGCTCTGGCACTTCAGCAATCGGGAGCGCGGGCACTACCTGCTGCTCCCTCCCATTCTCTGCGAGTCCTCAGCCACCGAGATGAGCCAATCCATAGCCAGGCTCCAGGAGGAGACCGGCATGCTGGTCCTCCCCGAAAACCCTCCCGCCCCCGCCTTTGTGGGCCCACTCCACTTAATGGAATATTTCGCCCGAGTCGTTGAGAGAGCCGATTGCGGCTTTCTCCTCGACTGCGCCCACCTCGCTATTTTTCAAGCCATGCGGGGGCATCAACCCCTGGACGGCCTCGAGGACTTCCCCCTCGATCGCATCATCGAGATGCACATCGCCGGCGGAGAAGAGAAAGAGTCCCACGGCTTTCGCTATATCGACGACAGCCACTCCCCCGCCCCCCTGGACGCCTGCTGGGAAATCTTCGACTACGTGCGCTCAAGAGCCAAAAACCTTCGGGCGGTGGTCTACGAATGCGAACACAATCACCTGCACGACGTCCTCCCGGTCTTCAAGACGCTTAACGAGCGCTTCCCCAAGAATTAATCAGGAACGCCCCCATGCCTCACACCGCCCTCAACCGCGTCATTGTCCGGATGCTCTTTGACCCCACTCTGGTCGAGCAGGTCTACACAAACCCCGAAAGCGTCCTGGAGCCCCTGGGAATTCCTCAAGAGCTGCAACAAAGCCTGCTTGACACCGATCAACGAGCCTGGGGGATCGACCAGGACCGCCGAAAACGCTCCCTCCACTCCCTGATGGGAGAGTTTCCCTGCAGCAGCACCATCGTCCTCGCCCACACGAAAAAATACGCCCGACTGGAGGCGTTCTTCTCGTCCAGCGAGTTTCACCAATGTGTGCAACACCGGAAATCCATGACCTCCGCCTTCGTCGCTTATCTGCGAGGTATTGAGGCCACAGGTGAAATTTCCGAACCGCAATTTTCGGATATCCTCACCATTGAAGCTCAAATGGCCGCGTGCCGGCGGGACCTCAGCGCCCCACCTCCCCACCTTACCCCAGCTCAGCTCTGCAAAGCCCCGGGAGTAGCCGTGCAACAAGTTAACGCTGAGACCATTAACGCGATCAATGCAGTAGAACGATACCTCCATGATCTCTCCATGCTCCCCGCTATCGCCCTCTGTGATGACAAGCCCGAGTTTCCCGCACTCCCCCCCACCACAGACGCCGCTCAGATCTTTCTCCTCCTGCGACCAAGGGACGGCACCATTCAGCTCAGCCCCGTAAGCGTCGTCATCCACGACGCGATTCAAGAGGCCGAGGTTCCCCTCGCCCCTAAAGACTTTATTAGAAAGATGGAAAAAAGAGGGTTGTCCAAAGCACACTGCCAGCAATTAATAACAACCCTGAAGCAGGAGGGATTGCTCCACCAGTCCCCCGCCTAGCATCCACTACTCGTTCATCTTCTCAAGCACCAACTCCGCCCACGCGTCCTCATCCCCGTCCATCCCCTCAATTCCAGAGAAATCCTTATTCGCCCACTCCGCCCCCTGAGTCCATCCACCCGCATCTTCACCACCCTCCCCCGCGCCCCCCAACACCGGGTGCCGGCCCCACCGTAAGCCCCCCAGAAGATAGCCCACGTCTCCCCCGGGGAACGCCAGGGGGACCCGACAATAACAATAAACCACCAGAGTC
>JAZAIZ010000161.1:0-4913 GCA_036230545.1 Myxococcota bacterium | reverse complement strand
AAAAACAAAAAGAGCCCAGGAAAAGCCCACATCGACCCTCTCCCAAAAACAAAAAGAGCCCAGGGGGACGTCCCCCCGGGCTCCTAAAACCTGGTTTTCACCGATGCCTCCCCCCTGGGAGACAAACTCTAAACCAAAACGTCCTTTAGCGATTTCGTGTCTGGTCGCTCCTCCACAGCTTCCACATTCTTTTTGTAACTTCGAAGGGGCTCAAGAATGGGCAAGAGAGGAGTCTCCAGGTTTGTCGCCTCACTGGCGCTGATGGAGCCTGGCTCTTCACTGGCCTCACTGGCCTGCGCATCCGTCCGGGGCGCTCCCCCTCGCAAGTTGGGCACCTGACCCCGCGCTGCTTCGATCACCGGAGACGCTGCATCGGCGCCAATGCCAATGTCATTTCCGTGCTCCATCCGACGGCGCTCCACCATCTCCCTACGGGCCCTCGTCTGAATCGCTTCCGCTCGAAGTGCGATCGTTCGATCCCGGGGAGAGGGTTCATCAGACCCCAGCGCCGCGCGTTTAACCTGCTCCATCTTTCGAATCGTCGCCGCAGCGTCCGAAGCAGGGGGAGCACGATGCAACT
This sequence comes from Myxococcota bacterium, assembly GCA_036230545.1. GTDB lineage: Bacteria > Myxococcota > XYA12-FULL-58-9 > XYA12-FULL-58-9 > JABJBS01 > CAXGXL01. Next base: position 4,333 of record JAZAIZ010000161.1, on the reverse strand, counting down.
TTCGACTCGGCGCCTCCACTGCTCCTTCCCCCGAGGAGGAGGCTCGAATCGATACGATCTGAGCCCGACGCCCCACCTTTCGGGCGTGGGCGTACTCCATGGCTCGAACAGATTTCTCCCGCTCGCTCCTCGCATCAATCACCTGCATCTCCGCAACAATCTCAGCGGAGGCCGCGTCAAGCTCCAGCACCTCCGAGCGCTCTTGCTCCCTCTGTGACTGCGCCACCTGGCGCTCAAGCTCACGGGTCACCGCCCGCGCTTCACTCGCGCCTCTCTTCTCGTTGCCATGTGGCCGCGCAGAACTTGAGACATGGCGGTGCGGCTGCGACTCCACGACCTGAGCGCTCGGCTGAACAGACGACTGCCTTGAAGCGTCAGCAACACTCGCTCTATTCACGCGCCTCTGCGCCTTCTCTGAAATGGAAACACGATCTACGGAGACATTCTCTCCACCCGGTGAAACAGGGACACTAACCGCCGGTTTTTTCCCTGACTCCACACCTCCACGCTCACCCGAAGCTCCCGTAAGACCGGTCAAATTGACTGGCTTTACGTCCATGGGTTCTACCTATTTTATTAGTGTACCCCGAAAGGTACACGCCTAGTTATCCAATACCATCGACGCCTGAAGGAAAACCTTAAGGAATTTGTACGAATTTTTTTCCCTTCTGCACAAAAAAAGTACTTAACTGCAGATTCGGTCGATCACCAGCCCCTCGGGTTCCCTATAACTATCTGTAATATCGAAACAATTGAGAATATCCTCGTGAACTCTCCCCAAGTCCGAGTTGTGATGGGCGATTGCCAAAACATCCCCCTTTTCGACCCGATCTCCACATTTTCGAACCAATTCAATCCCCACCGCCGGATCTATCACATCCTCGGCCACCGCCCGGCCCGCCCCAAGCGCCGTCGCCGCGGTCCCGATCCCATAGGCGTCGATCCCACTCACCACCCCGGATTCACTGGTAATAACCTCCGTTCTGCGAGTCGCCGAAGGCAGGCGATCTGGATCATCAATCACACCTCCATCGCCCCCCTGCGCCTCAATCAAAGCCTGAAAGCGAGCAAGAGCCTCCCCAGACACGATCTTCTCCTTCATTAACTCCCGAGCGCTCTCCCGGTCTGGTCGAATCCCAGCCAGCACAATCATCTCGGCCCCCAGCGCGAGGGTCAACTCGGAGCTGTCGGCCGGACCCACCCCCTGCAAAATCTCAATGCTCTCACGAATCTCCAAAGCGTTACCCACCATACGCCCAAGGGGCTCGTCCATCCGGGTCAAAAGCGCCGTCACCTTCAATCCCGCCCCCGCACCGACCCGCACCAGGGACTCCGCCAACTCACGGGCAGAACGCAGATCTTTCATAAAGGCCCCTCGCCCCACCTTGACGTCCAAGACAAGGGCGTTAATCCCTTCAGCCAGCTTCTTGGAGAGAATAGAGGCAGTAATCAAAGGGACCGATTCAATGGTGGAAGTTACGTCCCGCAGGGAATAGAGCTTCTTGTCCGCCGGAACCAGGTCTGCGGTTTGCCCCGCCAGACACACCCCCAGCTCATGCACCATCCGCACAAACTGATCCCCCTCCACATCGCAACGAAATCCCGGAATAGACTCCGCCTTATCCAAGGTGCCGCCAGTGTGCCCCAAACCACGCCCCGAGATCATCGGCACACGAACACCGCAGCTGGCCACCCAAGGTGCCAAAGGCAGGGAGATCTTGTCACCAACTCCCCCGGTTGAATGCTTGTCCACCTTGGCACCACTCAACCCGCTCAGGTCAATCACCCTCCCAGAGTCGCGCATGGCCAACGTCGTCGCCACGGTGGCCTCATCGGATTGCCCCTTAAGATAAACAGCCATCAAATAAGCCGCTGCTTGATAATCGGGGACCGTCCCCTCACAGATCCCACGCACAAAGGCTCCGACTTCATCGGCGCTCACAGCCTCCCCGTCTCGGATATGGCGGATAAACTCAACGGCTCTCATTCAACAGCTCCTGCGATCTTCCAATCGCGCTCAAGGATAAATCCTGTGGGGCAGGCAGGATGTAACAATCCATCCCTCAAACCCACCGCAAAACAAACGGCCCTTGTAGGGGCATTCCTGCCCCCCGGCAAGCCCCCCCCCCCGCATTTTTGCCTCTCCACAACATAGGCCCACACTCAAGGTGATGGTGCAAAAAGAGACACAAGCAAAGTTCGTTCTTATTCGTAACGCATGGCATCCACCGGACGCTGTCGGGCTGCCTTCAGCGCCGGAAAGAGCGTCGCGAGGTGCGAGATAATCAACGCCGAAACCACGACGATCCCCACCTCAAGGGGATTAACGAGAATCTTTAAGGAGTCCACCATATAAACATCCGCGGCGATGGAGATCTCAAGACGCGACAACACCGCACAAACCCCCAGCCCCAGCAAGACCCCCAGCAGGGTCCCCATAGCTCCCACAGCCCAGCCCTCCAGAACAAAGATCTTCATGATGCTCGAGTCCCGCGCCCCCATAGACTTGAGCACCGCGATCTCGTGGGATTTCTCCACCACGGTCATGAAAAGCGTCGAAGCAATGTTAAATGCCGCCACAATCACAATAAAGGTCAGCACCAGAAACATCACAATCTTCTGCAACTTCAGGGCTGTAAAAATGCCTGAGTTCAATTCCCGCCACGTCAGCGTTCGGTAGGGGTAGCGCCCTGCGGCGCTCAATACCTTCTCGCTGTAGAACTCCACTCGGCCGGGGTCCTCAACCTTAAATTCAACCCCATTCACCGTGTCTCCCATCCCCATCAACTCCTGCGCCGCCCCAAGATGAAGGTAGGCGAGGCGGGCGTCAAACTCGTGCATCCCCGAGTGAAAGGTCCCCGCTAACTCAAAGAGCATACGCTTGGGAGCGTTACCTCGGGCTCCCGCGATCCCAACCGGGGTGGTAAGATAAAGTCGAGTCCCCAGGGGCTGATTGATGCGCTTGAACAACCCCGAGCCAACAATCAGCCTCGGCACCACATGCCCCCCTTCCCCCAGGAGGTCTGGCAGGCGTCGGGTGGTGTCATCGTACTTCTCGCAACGTGATGAGGTTTCACTCCAAACACAGAGGTTCTTTTCAAGTTCAGTAACGTCCCCCGCAGAGACGGGCTCAACGCCTTTAATCAAGACGCCAATCCCACGATCTCCAGCGCTAAGCATCGCCTCCCCAAAACAAAAAGGCGTCTGCCCAAGCACCCCCTCCACCGAACTCCCACGCTCTCCAAGGTCTCTGTACTCGGAAAAATCAATACCGTATTTCTGCAGCACAAAGTGCGGATTGGTCGAGAGAATCTTGTCCTGAATGTCCCGCTGGTAACCGCTCATCACCCCGTTCACCGCCACCAAAGATCCCACCCCCAGGCAGATCCCCAACACCGCCACCAAAGCAGTACCCGAAATCATCCCCTTGCTTCCCCGAAGGTGGCGTCGGCAGATCCCCCACTCCACCCGGAAACCGCCGTCCATCGCCCGCCCATCAGAGTGAAACAAAAACGCGAGGGAGCCCCCAAGCACGGCCAATAAGAAGCTCACCACCGTAGATAAAACCAGGAGTCGGTCCCAAAGAGGCCCCAAAAGCCGAATCCCGGGAGGCAGTACATGCAACACCTCAAAATAGGAGGGATCCTCCGGGGCCAACCCGAGCACACTCCCCCAACCTCGATCCAGCTGCACCCAAAAAATCAACGCGGTGAGCAGCACCGCCCCATAGAGTTCCCAAAAACCCACCCGGCGCCCAGCCTTGCCGGTCCAATAACCGGCCAGGGTCGCCACGAGAAAAACGCCGGTCCACAAAAAAAGCGACTCCGCCTCATCCCCCACGCGCGGGTTGTCAAACACCGCCGCCCCCACGGCCCACACTCCCAGGGTCATGGTGAAAGCACCGCGAAAGAAAGCGCCCCAATGAAATTGACGGCGCACCACCGCGAGAAACGCGCCGACAAAAAACATCTGAGCGACGAGGCTAAAAAATTGTCCGATCTGAGAAAGCGACCAGGACACCAAACCAGGAGAGTGGGAATTTTGATGGGCCATGGTTAAAGGAGATACTCTAATTGATTAGAGTTTTGTAGATTTCTTCCGGTTTCTCTCCATCTTCCGGCGCCCGGTACTCGTTGGAGTGCTTCACCAAAACCCGGTCGGCGTTGAAGGTCTTTCCATCAAAGATGCCTTCCACCACCACGCCAATCCCCTCACGAAACATCTGCGGCGGCGCAGCCCTCGCGTAGACCGCCACGGAGTAATCATCGGCGGCTTCGTCCGGTTGAACCCCCACCTTAAAGCGCAAATCGAGGGCATCTTCATCCCACTCCAG
>JAZAIZ010000160.1:0-10023 GCA_036230545.1 Myxococcota bacterium | reverse complement strand
CCATTTGACGCAGCTGCCCCTTAAGCAGATCCGCCTCCAGGGGCCGCAGGTACCCGGCCACCCGAAAGGCCGTCCAATAGAGCTCCGAGGGCACCACCGAGAACGCGGCATAGGAGACGACCTCCGGGGAAGGGGATCGGGGGATCTTCATGCGCAGAGGCTTGCCCAACGCCTCCATCAACCCCGCAGGCTTGCCGGAATAATTGAGCTGAGAGGAGAGGGCCACGCCCCCGGAGGCAGGCGTCTCCACGCTCCACCGCACCCCCTGAAACTCATCCAGGCCAAGGCGCACCACCACCCCCGCGTCCCGAGAAGCGGTGGGCCGCTGGGCCAGGCGTCCGTACATCGACTGAATGTCCCAATACCCCGACGCCAGGGTCCGGGACGTGACGTTTTTTCTCAAGGTCCGATAAACCTCATGGGCCTGCAGGGAGGACCACGCTGTATCCACCGAGTTTTGCGCCCCGCCAAGGTCCCAATGCCCCCACACCACCTGCCGAGGACGGGACACCAGGCAACGGGACTCGCCCCCGCCATTTTGATACAAGCGCCCAGAGGATTTTTCCGACATGCGGCCAGGCTTCCACTCACTGGCAACAAGCGCACCCTCCACCCGGCTGCGCCCTGCCTTCGCTGCGGCGTCGTCCACAAACGAGCTCCACACCAGCCAGCGGGGAGGCTCTCCCTCCGCAAAGAGGCTGCCATCCAGGGAGGTCGCCCCCAAAAGAGCCTGCTGGCCCCCGGGCAAGCGCAGCTCCTTCTCCGAGAGCACCCGCCCTACCCGGGAAAGCTCCGGAACGTGCACAAAGCCCAGCGGCGATTCAGTCCTGACTTTAAGAGGAGCCGGCGCGGCCGACGCCACGCTGACCATCAACAACCCTGCGATGCCTGACAAATATCCCATGCAGCGTGCATACACCGCCAACGGCATCGCATCCACCCCTCAAGGTCCCCTGGCCTCTCCCCTCAGCCGTGGGCCTGCTTCCGATCTCCCACAATCCCCGACTGCTCCTCCTCACTCAGCACCTGCGGATACTTCCCGTCAAAACACGCCGCGCAGCGGGATTCGCCAAAAACCCTGTCCATGGATTCAACGTCCAGGTAGGTCATGGAGTCCGCTCCCAAATCCTCGGCCGCGGCGGCCTCCAACTCCAGGAGGCTTCCCTCAAAGCGACGGGCAAAGAGTTCCTCTTTGGTCGACATGTCGATGCCATAAAAACAGGGATGCCGCACCGGCGGGGAGTGAATGGCGAGGTGCACTTCACTGGCTCCGGCGTTTCGCACCAGCGCAATCACCCGATGCAGGGTGGTGCCCCGCACAATGGAGTCGTCCAACAGAATCACCCGCCGTCCCTTAATCTCACTGGGAAGGGGGTTGAGCTTGAGCTTGAGGGCCGCGCTGCGGGTCACCTGATCGGGCATAATAAACGTGCGACCGCTATACCGGTTTTTGATCAGCCCCTCACGCAAAGGCAGCTCGAGTTCCTCGGCCAGCGCCGTCGCCGCGGGGCGCGCCGTGTCGGGAACCGGCATCACCACGTCCGCCTCAATCCCCTTCTCCTGCATCCGCGTGGCCAGGGCGCGCCCAAAGCCAAGGCGCAGCTCATAAACGCTGCGATCATTCATGACCGAATCCGGACGCGCAAAATAGACAAACTCAAACACGCAGGGGGCAGCACACTCCGGGGTCAGTGGAATACGCAGGGGCTCTTCTCCCGTCCGCAGCACCACCAGCTCTCCGGGGTCCGGCTCAAAACTGCGCTCAAAGCCCAACACGTCCAGGGCCACCGACTCGCTCGCCGCGATCCAGCTCCCATCGGCTCGTTTGCCAATCACCGCGGGGCGAATGCCGTTGGGATCCCGCAGTACCAAGAGGGTGGGGAGACCATCCAGCATCAACGCCGTCACAATCGAGAACGACCCCCGCACGCGTTTTTGCACCTCCCGCATGGCCTCCGTGGCGTCCTCGAGGGTGTGGTCCTTGGCCCGTCGCTGCATCAGGTGGTCGGCAAACTCACAGAGCGCCGGCTCCACATCGCAGCGGCTCAGGAGATGAATTGAGCGTTCCTGAAGAGACTCTTGCAGCTCTTCATAATTGGTGACGTTCCCGTTGTGGGCCATCAGCACCCCGGGTTGCCGATAGAAGAAGGGTTGCGTGTCATCGAGGGTCCCGTGCCCAATGGTGGGGTAACGAACATGCCCGATGCCCACCGGCCCCACCAGCGCCTTTAGCTCTTCGGACTGCAGCGCATGCACCACATTCCCCAGCCCCCGGCGCGCGCAGAAGCGGCTCCCGTCCTCCACCATGGTGGCGATGCCCGCCGAGTCCTGTCCCCGATGCTGAATCGCCTGCAACCCGATGTGAATCTCACCAGCCACATCCGACGTTGAAATTACCCCAACAAATCCACACACGAGCTCTTCCCTCCCCGGGCACGTCCTGCCCGGTCTACCTAAGGTTAAGTTTAAGTTTTTTTCCCCAATAAATACCGACGCACCATATCAAGACCCGAGTACGCGCTGACCATCTTATTCCGTCTTCGATCAAAGGGCAGCGTCAGCAGCCGAGTGGTGGTCTCCCCTCCCGCCTCCACCGCCAGCCACACCGTGCCCACGGGCTTCTCCGCGCTGCCGCCCTCGGGACCCGCGATGCCGCTGACCGCCACCCCGATGTCCGCGCCGCTGACCCTGCAGATCCCACGGGCCATGGCCACCACCGTCTCTTCGCTCACCGCGCCGTGCTCCGCCAACACCGCCGCCGGCACCGCCAGCCGCCGCTCTTTGCACTCATTGCTGTAGGCCACCACCCCCTGCACCAGCACTCGACTGCTCCCGGGCACATCCGTGACGAGATCTCCCATCAGCCCGCCGGTGCACGACTCGGCCAGCGCCAGGGTCAGCCCCCGCTCCTGCAAGGCTTCCACCAACTCCTGGGCAAAGGGCCCGGAGCGCTCACTAAAGAGGTGCTCTCCAAGGGCCTCGCGCACAAAAGCTGCGGCAGCCTGCAGAGCGTCTTCCTCTCCGGGAGAAACCTTTAACGAAATTTGAATCTCCGGAAAATGCGCCCGGTAGCCAAGCCGCACCCCAGGCCAGCGCTCACTGAGCGGAGCCAGCCGCTGCCCCACCTGAGCCTCAACCAGCCCAAAGCTGCGCAAAATCACCCGAGGGGTTGGAGCGTGGTCTTCAAGAAGGGGCTTAATCACCGCCTCGGCCACCATGGGATCAAACTCCCGGGGCACACCGGGCACAGAGATAAAGCGACACCCCTCAAAGGTCAGCTCAAAGCCGGGCGCGGTCCCATGCTGATTGGAGATCACCGCCGCCCCCGCCGGTCGATCCGCCTGCTTCAACTGATTCGCAGTCATCTCGCGCCCCAGTCTCTCAAGACGCGCCTGAATCGCGCTCGCCTGGCTCTCGTCGCGGATCAACTCCACCCCCAGCAGGTCTGCAAAGGCCTCGGAGGTAACGTCGTCAGTGGTGGGCCCAAGCCCTCCGCTCACCACACAGAGGGCCGCTCCTCGCGCCGCGATGGCCCGGGCCTCTCGAACAATAACTTCTTTGTCGTCAGTGATGGTTGTACGCTGCGTTATCTTAACCCCCACCCCACTGAGAGCCTCCGCCAGACGCAGGGTGTTGGTGTCGGCCACGCGGCCATCCAGCAGCTCATCCCCAATCGCTAAAACTTCAACCCGCACAAGCGGTCTCCTCTCACCACCACCCACCGTTGAACCAACACAGTCCGTGCATCACCATCAACCCATAAACCCCCGCCATGGTGTCGTCGAGGATCACCCCGGCGCCGCCCCCCAGGCGAGCGTCAATCTGCCGAATGGGCGGCGGCTTTAAGATATCGAAGACGCGAAAAACCAGAAAGGCCGTGAGCACCAGAGACCACTCAAAGGGCACCCCAATGGCGGTGACCATCAAGCCCGCGACCTCATCGATGACAATTTTTCCGGAGTCGTGCTCGGGGTATATTTTTTCGGCCTCGGAGGCCACCCAGATCGCAAAGCCCGTAAACACCGCCGTCACCGCAGCGAACTCCACCCAACTCACATTCAGCAGAGAAAGCGCCCACCACAGCGGGATCGCCGCCAGGGTGCCAAAGGTACCGGGAGCCTTAGGCGCGTAACCGAGTCCCAGGGCACTCGACAGACTGAGAATCAAATATCGAAAGATGTTCATGACCCCTACGCAGATAGAATATCAAGTGGGAACGTCGTAGCAGGTGCTGGAGAGGATTGAAATGGTTGAGGCGCCGGAATTGAAATACCACGATGACTTCGACCAATGGCTTTTAGAGCCTGGCGCCACGCAGCGAAGCCCGCGCCGTTTTTCCAGGCCTCGTGCGCCGCCAACCCGGCCGCCCAGCCGCCCTGCGCCATCTCGTATTCCACCCAGGCCCAACGAGCGCTGGTCGAGCGCAACTCCACCGAACCTCTTAGCCCCTTGCGCAGCAGCGCGATGCGCCGATCGCACTCCTTAATCCCCACAAAGGGGCTGCCATCAAGGGGAGTATTTCGCTTCGCGACAAAGGGAGAGAGCCCCAGGGACACCCGGGTTCGATACCCCACCGCAGCGTTGATTTGATGCCCGAACTCCACCAGCTCCTCGATGTCCTCGTCGGACTCCCCCGGCACTCCCAGCATCATATAAATCTTGAGCTGCGGCACCCCCACCTCTTTCACATATTCGGCGGTGCGAAAGAGGTGCTTCTCACGAATCTTCTTCTCCATCCCAATTCGCAGCTTCTCCGAGGCTCCATCGGAAGCGATGGTCAGCGTTCGATAGCCCCCGCGCAAAAGCAGCTCCACAAACTCGGGCGTCAGCCGGTCCGCTCGAAGGCTTGAGATCCCCACCCCACGACCGCTCTCCACCAGCTGCCGCACGATGTCCACGATTTTGGGATGATCGGTGACCGCCGCCCCCACCAGCCCCACGCGCGTGGCATGCTCAGGAACCAGCTCCATCACCCGCTCGGGCGAGACAAGCCGCATGCCTCCGTTGGTGGTTCGCCGCATCACGCAAAAGGTGCACCCCCGAGAGCACCCTCGCTCCGGCTCCAGCAGAAACATATCCGAGAGCGCCGAGTTGGGGGTCACAATGGCCGAATAGGCGGGCAACTCCGAGTCGCGGCATTTGGCCACGGGGCGCAGCTCCTCACCGTGATGTTCGGGAATATAAAACCCATCCATCCCCGCAAGGGTCTCAAGCACCTCAGCTCTGGGAGCTCCGGAGAAGAGCGCGTCCATCAGGGGCTCAAGCAGGTCCTCCGCCTCGCCCATAAGCACGATGTCCACAAAGGGCCCCAGAGGGACGGGGTTGGAGAAGGTCAGGGGCCCCCCGGCCACGATCCACGGATCCCGAGGGGAACGCTCTGAGCGCAGGGGTGAAATGCCCGCCTGCTTCAGGCAGGAAAAAAAGCCAGGTAGCTCCAACTCGTAGGCCACCGAAAAGGCCAGCACCGGAAAGCTTGAGACCTCTCGTCGGGTCTCGTAGGTGAGCAGACCACCGCGAGGGTCACACCCCTCATCGAGCAAAAATGCCCGCTCCGCGGCCACGTCCTCGAGGTCGTTCAATCGGCGATAGATGGTCTGAAAACCGAGGGACGCCATCCCCACCTCGTAGGGACTTGGATACACCAGGGCCACCGAGCGCCTGGCCTGCTTGTAGAGGGTCCCGGTCTCCTGCTTGAGACGAGCCTCGATGGTGTCCACTTGTGAAGTCATCATGCGTGTGTTGCCCGAACCCCCCGAAAATGGGACCGGTTCGCGGCAGATGTACCCTCCGAATCCCCATTCGGCAAGCAAAAGCGCCCTGCCCTCGCCAAGAGCAGGCCACCTCCCCCTTCGGTGGCCCCCCCAAGAAAAAACGAGTAATTGGTATCACCAAAAGAACCCAATCGACCTCCAAGAAATACAACCACTACAGGTACTTAGTTCGCCCCCCCCAAAAAAAGATCAACTGGTCCCAACACCCAAGACCAAAAAGGGGTTTAACGTCATTTCCCCCACAACCAGCCCTGCGACAACCCGATACTTTTCCTAAGGAAATGAACCACTCAGGGAGTAGCACCCCTGAAAACCACTGCCAAAGGCCTACGATAACGACCAGGAGTCCGCCATGTCTATCCGCCCCGCTATAAGCACCATCACCTCCCCCCGAAATCACGTCAGCGATTTCCAAGATCCCTGCAAGAGCTACGAGCCCTTCGACGGCGATCAGTTCCTCAACTTGTACAAAACACTCGCCGTCGACACTCGCGCAGAAGCGGCCCCCAAGGTGATTCCAACCGAGAACAAATACGCCAAAACGACCTCTTCCAGTAACCCGGTCAAGCGCTTCCTCAAAGCCGTGATCAAGATCATCTGGAGCAAGGGCGGAGCGACCGACAAAGTCGACGGTATCCCGCGCCTTCACAGCACTGACATTCAGGAGCTCCTCCCCAAACTGCAGCCCGGTGATGTCATCATCAACGGTAACAACGGCGGCCTCTCTCACGTCGCGATGTACACAGGAGAGGATCAGATTGTTCACAGCATGGCCACCCGCTCCACCATGCGTGGTCTTTTCGGTGCCATCTGGGACGCTATTAAAGAGTGCTTCGGTTACGGACCGATGAACAAAACCGGTGTCATCACCGAGGGATTCGGTGAATTTCTCGACCGCTTTGAGCGAGACACCTACGTGGTTGTTCGCCAGGAAGGCCTCACGCCCGAGCAGGTACAAAAGGGTATTGAGCGCTTAAACAGCCTCGTCGGCAAGCCCTACGACTACGACTTCTCCGGCGGAGACGACGAGTATTACTGCACCGAGTTAGTGCTTGAATACCTCGACGCCGCCCTGGAGAAAGAGCACTCAACGGTGTTTCAAACCACTCACCACAACTTTGGTTTCTTCAAGACCGATGGCATCACCCCCGAGAACATTCTCGAGCACCCGCATCTCACGCCCATCGCGGCGAGCAAGTCGGCGGCCGTCAACTTCAACCCGTGGCTGGAAGACGCCGCAGAGTATTAATCAACGCTTGAAACAAGCAGAGAAATCCTTGAGCGGGGGGAAGCCCCCTCCGCTCAATCTTTTCCCAACAACTCAACTTCATGTAACTTTTCTCCCCACCCTGCGGACTTTCCCCGCAACCCACTCCCCTCAATACCGATACACTCTATAGACCATCAACGCCGCCAGACACTTCGGAGAAACTTCACGATGAGCACCATCAACGCTTTTAACCCGGCAGCACAAAGCGCCACCAACCTCACCAACGCAGCGTCCTGCAACCCTGCCCCTCTGGCGAAATCTGCATCGGCTCCCAATCTCGGAACCTCCCTTGACTCCTACGAGGGCCCCTCCTCAGCGGCGTCCGCAGAGGAATCCCCCAAACCTGTGAAATTAAAGAAGATGGGCTATTCTCAATTCATGACCTTGACCAAGAAATGGGAGAATGAGCCCAACAAATTTCTCAAGGTCATCCAGCTGCCCCTGGCCCCGGCCTACGTTATCCTCGACATGGCCATGGCTCCCCTGGTGCCCCTGGCCAATATCTATGAGTTCTTCTACAACCGCCGCGTTGACGCAACCAACCTCCTGAATGGGGTCTAATCCTCCCCTTTCTCCCTGAACCTGAAAAGGGCCCTCCATGAGGGCCCTTTTTTGTTGAACCGCCTCGACCTCTTCCCCACACCGTTCTTTTCTCCCTTGCGCCCCCCGGCTCCCGTCGCTATGTCGGCCCTCATTCATCCTCTCCCCCCGGGCTCTCAGCATGCATCACCGCAACAAAACGCCGCGCTCTTCCCACCTCCTGACCTGGGGCTTCTTTATCCTGAGCCTCTGGCTCCTCAGAGCTCAACTGCTCTCGGAGATGGACCTCTCCCTGCGGGAGGGGCTGCAGATTGGGCTCGGTTGGGGACTCTATCTCGATCTCTCACTCCTCCTCATTGTGGGGGCCGGCGCCACCGGCCTGAACCTCTTGACCATTCCCAAACGCTGGGGCCACACCCTCCTGATGATGGCCACCTGGTTTACAACCTTCGCCAACCTCATCCACTACCGTTTCTTTCACGCCCCTCTGGATTGGTGGGTGGTCAAAGCCCACCTCGGCGACGTCGAGGCCGTCGGAGCGTCCACGGGCTCCCTCGCCTCCACCCCGCTTATTGGGGGAGCGGCCCTCTGCCTTGGCCTCAGCCTCCTCTCCCTCCACCTCCTGCCGCGAGGAACTCCCGTATCCCGTCCCCGATGGCGCACCAGCCTGATCGCGAGCCTCTTGATTCTCTGCACAATCCTGGCCTGGCGCATCCCAAGCTGGGTCCGCAACAACTACGACGCCAGCCCCATCCTGAGCAACCACATCCTCCGGGCCTGGACCCTGCAAATCCGACGCAAGGGAATGTTCTCCGGCGCGGGCATCGGCTGGGCAAGCCAGCTCGACCCCAAAGACACCGTCCCCTCCCGAACGTTGGCGCGCTACCGTGACTTCGAAGTCCACAACGCTCCCACCGCATCAAACTCCTCCCAATGGCCCCTGTGGCGACACTTCTCGCCCGCCCCGGAGACCACCGAGGCCTTACGACGACGCCTCGGACTTCCCCTGGAGGGCCCCATTCACACCGTGGTGCTGCTGCTTGAGAGCGTGCGCGCCTACGAGTTCTCCCACCCTGAAATCGGCCGGGAGCTCTTTGGGGAGTTATGGCAGCTCATCGACGACCATGGGATCTTCTTCGAGCAGGCCTACTCCTCAAGCTTCGCCGCGGGTGCGACGGTGCGAGGCACCTTCAGCACAATGTGCTCCATGCTCCCCAACGCTCTTGGCGCTGCGACCTTCATGGCGCACCCCTCCCTACGCGCGCGCTGCCTGCAAGACTTCTACAAAGATGCCGGCTACCAAACCCTGTGGTTCAACTCCCACAACAAGGAGTTCCACGGCAAGCTCAACTTCAGCCTCCAGCATGGCACCCAGACCTTCTACGACTACTCGGATTTCAAAGCCCGCGGCGTCACCGAGACCATGGGCAAGTGGGGACTTGCCGACGGCCCTGTCCTGCAGGCAAGCGCAACGCTCCTTGAGGAGCACGCCACCAACAACAAGCCTCTCTTCGCCGAGCTACTCACCATCAGCACCCACCACCCTTACTGGCCCATCGAGGGGCAGACCCTGCCAAAGGCGGTCGCCGCGATTGAGGGCAGCGAGAGCTATCGCGGCTACCTCTCCCGACTCTATTACTCAGGCCAATCCGTCGCCGCATTCGCCAAACGCCTCCTTGAGGGGCCCATGGGCGAGCGCACCCTGCTGGTTGTGCTCGGTGACCACAGCGTCGGGGTGCCCCCCTCCTTCAGCATGAGCGCAGTTCAACAGCATGAAATCCGGGCTCGCATCCCCCTAATGCTGCTCGCCAAAAACCTCAACGCCGGTGAACGCATCTCCACCCCGGTGCATCAGGTAGACATCGCCCCCACCCTCGCTCGAATCGCCGGGTTGAGCGGCTGGACCCATTGGGTGGGCCGCGGGCTCTTCACCGAGCCTCATGGCAGTCCCTGGGTGTTTGGCACAGCAACGAGCCCCTCGGTGTCCTATCGCCACGGGCAACACGCCTGCTACGGCGAGGACTCCCAGAAACTCCACTGCTGGGATGTCACGGGCAAAGATCCTCTCTACGAGAGCGCGCTCCTCCCGGCCACAGAGATTCCCGAGACCACAGCGTTCTTTCGGAGCGTTCTCCACTCCAACCTGCAGGCCATCGCCCGCAACCTGGTCGCGCCCCCAAAAACGCAGGCCACCCTCACACCGAGCGCTCCAAAGCACTAAAGAGTCCTCAAGCTTCTATGCCGCTCCACCCAATTTGGTCGGCAATGTAGCGCTGGGTAAACTCACCAGCGAGCTCATAACTCCGCACGATGTCGGCAATGATGACCTTCTCTATCCACCCACCAATTCCCCAAATGCGAACATCAAGATCCCCATAAAAAACCCGCGAAACCCTGCGTTCATCAAGGGCATGAAACTCAAATCCACCGGAGGAGACGAAC
>JAZAIZ010000159.1:0-7001 GCA_036230545.1 Myxococcota bacterium | reverse complement strand
GGCAGATCTCACCAGTGCCAATGGGACGCTGGTGAATGGTGAGGAGTATGCTCAAATCGAACTCAAGTCCGGTGACCTCCTGGAGCTTGGTCACGTCAAGTTCCGCTTTGTGCCCGGCGGAGAGGCTTATACCTTTAGTCCCGCTGAGCTGGAGTTGATTGAGGCGACCACCGACACCGTGCCACTGACTGGCGTGCTGCCGTCGGCGGCAGCTCCTGGCGCGGGGGCAGCACGTTCTCTCTCTCCTTGGATTCCGGGCGGGGGGATTTTGTTGCTTGTGATTGTTGGGCTTGTGGTCTTTGGTGGAGAGAGTGAGCAGGATGCCTCGTCCTTTGGGGGGACGGTGGTGCAGGAGAGCGTCGTCGCCGGGGATTCGGCGGTGGCCAGGCTTTTGAAGCGCGCGCGGGGGGCTATGGAGGAGCGTCGATGGGGACAGGCTGAGGCGCTCTACAATGCGGTTTTGGAGTTAGCTCCCGAGAATGAAGAGGCGCGCTTGATGGTGAGCAAAGCGCAATTTGAGCAGGGGATGAAGGAGACTTTTGAGAAAGCCCAGGGGTTTATTGGGGCGGGAGACTGGTCGGCGGCGTGGAACACACTTGGGGAGATTCCGGGGGAGAGCGCCTACTCTCAGAAGGCGGCGGCTTTAAGTGAAGAGGTTCGTGGGGGGCTGATCAGCGAGCGAATCGCCGAGGCGAGAGAGGCCATCAGTGCCAGAGCATGGGAGCGGGCGAGTTCAGTGGTGGATGAGATCTCGGGCTTGGATTCGGACCGCGCTGAGATAAGCCAGCTGCGGAGAAAGATCGAGCAGGGGAAGGCAGGGGAAGCGCGTCGTTCATCACCAACTCCTGCGCCTAAACCAAAGGCGACTCCCCGGCCCCGTGCGGCTCCCCGTGCAGCGCCTGAAAAAACCTCTGTGAGCGCTCCGGAGACTCCGCCTTCTGTCCCCCGTGCCAAGCCAAAGCCAGCGCCTCCTGCGTCCCCGACGCTCTCTGAGCTGCCTCGGCCGGCGGCCTCGGCGCAGGACCCCAAGGCACTGTATAAAGCGGGGGTAAAAGCCTTGAGGCAGGGCGCTTACCAGCGCTCGATTGAGCATTTCAGCAAGTGCATCAAGGCGGACATGAACTACAGTCGTTGCTATCGGGCCATGGGGATCGTCTACGCGAAGATGGAGAATGCGCCCAAAGCGGCCCGCTATTATCGCCTCTATTTGAAGAGCAATCCCGAGGCAAAGGACGCGGAGCAGGTGCGGAAGCTGCTTGAGAGCTATGAGGCCCAATAGGGTGTAATCCGGCGTCCACGCCTTGCATTCCCGTGAAATATTGTGCCTAAAGAGACTGGAAAGGCGCACGAACGATGTCCCAGTCAAATTTTGATCTCTTCTCCCGGGCGTCCTCGGCCCCCACTCGCTCCCCAGCGCCCAGGACCGCGCCTTTGACGGTGACCCAACTTAACCAGCGGGCCAGGCAGCTCCTTGAGCGTCAATTGGGCCAGGTGGTTGTGGTGGGGGAGGTCTCAAATTTTAAGGTTTCTGGTGGGCATTGTTATTTTGCCCTGAAAGACTCCAACTCCACGCTCCCGGCGACCCTCTTTCGGCGGGAGGCGTCCAGGGTCCGATTTGAGATCAAAAACGGTATGGAGGTGGTGGTAACCGGGAAGTTAAGCCTTTACGTTCCCTATGGTCGCTATCAGATCATCTGCGAGAGCATGGAGCCCAGGGGGGTTGGGGCGCTCCAGCTCGCCTTTAACCAACTCAAGGAGAAGCTCCATCGGGAGGGCCTCTTCGAAGAGGGGCGCAAGCGTCGGCTCCCTTTGGTCCCGAAACGGGTCGGGGTTATTACAAGCCCCACCGGGGCGGTGATTCGTGACATTATCCACGTGGCTACCCGGCGTTTTCCCAACGCTCAGATTCTTCTGATTCCCTCCCGGGTGCAGGGCGCCGAAGCTGCTCCGACCATCGTCAAGGGGCTACAGCGTGTTAGCGCGTCCGCAAAGGAGTGGGGGTTGGACGCGGTGATCGTGGGGCGGGGTGGGGGTTCGATGGAGGATCTGTGGGGTTATAACGATGAGGCGGTGGCCCGGGCGATCGTGGCCTGCTCTATCCCGGTGGTTAGCGCCGTGGGGCACGAGACTGATTTCACCATCGCCGATTTTGTCGCGGACCGGCGTGCGCCCACCCCATCGGCTGCGGCGGAGATTCTTTTCCCGGTTCGGAGTGAGCTCATCGGGCAGCTGCATCGGACCCTGGAGCGAGGTGCCGTGGCGCTGCGGCGGGATGCTGGCGCGCGTCGTCGACGTGTTGAGGTGGCGCGGCGATTGTTGGGGGATGGTCGTGGGGTCTTGCGTGAATATACTCAGCGCCTGACGTTTGCGGAAGAGCGTCTCCGCAGCGCGCTGGTTGAGGTTACCCTGAAACGAAAACTCCGTTTGCAGGTCC
Source organism: Myxococcota bacterium (assembly GCA_036230545.1). Lineage (GTDB taxonomy): Bacteria > Myxococcota > XYA12-FULL-58-9 > XYA12-FULL-58-9 > JABJBS01 > CAXGXL01. The sequence continues at coordinate 4,567 of JAZAIZ010000159.1, read as the reverse complement.
AGGAGGCCCGATTGGCCCGACTCCACCCCAGGGTGGGGCTGCGAAACACGCGGCTGCGACTTGAGGGAGTAGGGGAGCGCCTGGAGCTCTTGACACGCCAGCGTTTGAGGGCGGAGCGGCAGGCTGTGGGTGCGCTCGTGGGACGTCTTCATGCGCTCTCGCCCCTGGGAGTTCTTGAGCGGGGGTACAGTATCGTTTTAGGACCCGAGGGTCGGGCGGTCACCGAGGCGGCCAGCCTCAAACCCGGGGACGCCTTGGATATACGGGTCGCAAAAGGTGTCGTGAAAGCGCGAGTGGATGAGGTGAACGCTTGACCCGGTGGCTGAGGTCTCTTAAAAGCAGCTATGTCTACTGAGAATTCATCCACCCCGACCGACGCGGACAGATCGTTTGAGGATATCCTTGAGCGGCTGGAGGCTATCGCTGAGACCCTCGAAAAGGGTGAGCCCCGACTGGAAGAGGCCCTGGCCCTCTTTGAGGAAGGAGTACGCCTGACCCGGGAGGGGACCGGCCGTCTCGACGCCGCCGAGCGTCGAATTGAGGTCCTCCTGGACGATGGTCAAACCCAACCCATGCAAGAGCAGCCCCCTGCTGAATCATGAGGGGGCCCGCCTCCTTGCTTCATTATGACTCGCTCTAAAGTTCGTGCAGACAAGCTGGTGGTGGAGCAGGGGCTTGCTCCCACGCGCACCCGCGCTCAGGCTTTGATCCTCGCCGGAGCGGTGTGCACCCTTGATGGCAAGCGGATTGATAAGGCCGGGACGCCCCTCGACCCTGAGGTGGAGCTTCGATTGAAGGGACAGCCTATCCCCTATGTTTCTCGTGGGGGGTTGAAACTGGCCAAAGCCCTGGAGCATTTTGGGGTAAATCCGCAAGGGCGGATTTGCCTGGATGTGGGGGCCTCCACCGGGGGATTTACCGACTGTCTTTTGCAGGGGGGAGCCGAGAAGGTCTACGCAGTGGACGTAGGCTACAATCAATTGGCGTGGTCTCTGCGTCAGGACCCCCGGGTTGTCTCTCTGGAGCGAACGAATATTCGCACGATGCCTCCGGATATGATCCCCGAGCCGGTGAGTCTCATTGTGGCGGACGTGTCGTTTATTTCACTACAGTTGATCCTCGAGCCGGCTTTTAAGGTCGCTGAAGCGGGGGCAGAGGTGGTGATGCTGGTGAAGCCCCAATTTGAAGTGGGCCGGGCCGAAGTGGGCAAAGGGGGGATTGTTCGTAACCAGGAGGCTCGTCAGGGGGCCCTTGAGAAGATGATTCAGGTTTTTCAGGATTATCAACTCGACGCCGTGGAGTGGATGGACTCGCCGATTCAGGGAGCGAAGGGCAACCATGAATTTTTGTTGAAAGGAGTTTTACCGAAGGGATAGTTTGAAATACATTTTGAATCCCCCCAGCGCTGGACTTGGCCCCTAACCTTGTTTAGCCTTATTAATATGCAAGCTTCCTGTCCCGACTGCGGTCAAGAATACGAATTTGAAGCGTCTTCTATCCCCGCAGATGGTTACGATGCGCAATGCAGTTCCTGCGGCAGCATCATCTTCATCAAGCCGAAACCCGATGGCAGCACCACCGTTGATAAGGTGCCGGGCCGGGATTCCGCTGTCCCTTCGGACGAAGTCTCCGTGACCTGTCCTCATTGTGCGGTGGTTTATCAGTTCGCCAAGGCGGAGATCTCAAAGGAGGGCTACGACGCCCAGTGCACCGAATGTGAGGGGATCTTCTTTGTGGAAGGGCAGGATGACCTCAAGGAGTTGTTGGCTCTCTCAGACGAGCTGGGCGAGCCGGCGACATTGCCGGAGGGGGTCTCGACTAAAAAGGATTTTGAGCGGATTTCCTCGAGGCGAAGGGGCTTGGTTAAGGTGGCCCTTGGGGGAGTGTTGCTCCTGTTTGTGACAGTGGGGGTGACTTATTCCGCCTTTCCGGAGGTCTTTGACGCCACCTTTGGCCCCGTGATCGGGGTGAAGGCCGGTGACAACAGCGCGGCGTTGGAGCAGTTGGAGCAGGCGCAGCAGGCCATGCTCCCGGACACATCTGAGGGCTATGAGAGTGCCCAGAAGAGCTTGGAGTCGGCGCTGGTCTTGGACCCGGAGCTGGCGGAAGCCATCGCGCTTAAGGGGCTCATGCATGTTTTCAAAGGGGGAGAGCTGCAGGCCGAGGGGCGGGGGATCGTCGAGGCGGGGGTGCGGGCACAGAAGGAGATACGCCGAATTAAGCGCCTTCCCCGTCGTAAGAGAAAAAAGCAGAAGGCGGTGATGGCGGAGCTTAAGGAGCAGGTGGCTGCTTCTGGTGATGAGTCCAAGAAAAAATTCGAGGCGGCCGGGAGGGATCTGCGCAAAGGGCTGAGTGCCCTGCAGCTGGCTGAAAGAGAGCACGTTGACTCCCCGATGCTGAAGCTTGCCCTGGGCCTCTATTTTGTGACGGAGCCCGATGGGGGAGAGAGGGCTGCGCAACTCCACAAGCAGGCTACGGGGCTTCTGAACAAAGCTCCCGCCGAAGTAGAGGATAAGCGCGGCAAGCAGTGGGCTGCTTATTTGGAGGGGCGGGTCCTGTTGCAGGCCCCCCACAAAACCAAAGAATCCCCCGCGGCGTTTCAGGCTGCTTTGCAATTGGAACCGACCTTTCAACGCGCCCGTTATGGGCTTGCCCTCGCCCAGCAGAAGCTTGAAGAGCGGGACGCCGCGATGGCTACCCTGAAGATGTTGCTGGCCCAGGTGCCGCAGCACGCCAGGGCCCAAGCTCTACTTGAACGCCTTGAGGAAGAGGCCGTGGCCAAGCAAAAGAAGGCGGGTAAGAAACGAAAGAAAAGAAAACGCTCCAAGAAATCTCCGCAGTAGCTTCTCTTAAGTTTGATCCAGCCTGTGGGGTGATATGACTTCTCCTCTTCATCTCTTAAAGCTTCTCGGGATTTGCACCCTGGCCTCCTGCATGACTCATTGTGCGACAGCTGCCTCGCCTGCTCCCGAAGTCTCCCCGGCTGATGACCCTATTCAGGATAAGAGCCTGAGTGATTTTCCGGAGTTTGGGCGGAAGGTGTCAGAGGTGGACATCCCGGGACTTGAGCATATTCTCCGGGGCCGCTACTCCTTTGAGAACCGTGACTATCTCAGGGCTGCTGAGGAGTTTCGTCTGGCCTTGATTTATTTTCGTGACTCTCCCTTTGTGTACGCGCAGTTGAGCCTCGCATTGAGAGCCCTTGGCCAGGATGAGAAGAGCCTCGAGGTTTTGCTGACCGGGCTTCAACACTGTCAGGGAGCTCCGCGCCTTCAGCTCCTGGTGGGGAAACATTATTATCGAAAAATGCAGTTCAATGAGGCAAGGGCTTATCTGCGGGCGGCCTATGCCGACTCTGCGGTGAAGCTGCAGGCGGGGCCCCTCTTGATGTCGACGCTTTTTTGGCTGAGACAGGATGAGGCGGGGCTTGGGGTGCTGGAGGAGCTGAAGACCTTGCGGGAGATCGAACCGAGGTTCTTGATTCGCGTGGCCTCCTTATTGGAGGAGCATGGCTATACCCCGGAGTCCTGGGAGGCCTACGAGGGGCTGCAGGAGATCTCACCCCGAACTCAGGACGCGGCCATGGGACAGATGCGATTGCGGCTCCGGGAGGGGGACTTCAGCGGCGCGGCAGACGCTCTGGTGCCCCTCTTTGTCTTAAACCCCCATTCAGTCCGACTCTTCAGTCTGGTGTCGCGTTTGCTGCACTATGCGGGGAGCTCTGAGTCGGAAGCCTATCGGCGGGAGGCGTTGCGACAGGCCTCTGGCAAGGAGGAAGGTTTGTTGCAGGTCGCCACCGACGACATCCTCTCCGGGAGATTTGAGGTTGGGCTGGAGCTTCTTCACCGACTTGCGGAGAGAACCTCCGCCTCTGGTATGGCGCGTTTTCAAATCGCGCAGATCTATTCACGTGATCGGCGCTTCAGCGAGTGCCTGCAGATGCTTGAGCGCGCCGGACAGCAGGGGGGAGCCTACAACCTGCAGCGAGGGTTGTGCCTGGGGGGCATGGGCGATGTGGAGTCCATGTTGACCGAGTTGATGGTGGCCTACACCAAGGGAGTACGCCTGAGCCAGGTGACCCATGGGGCCTCTTATTGGCTCGCACGACGAGTTTCTTACGATAAGGCGATGAGTCGATATGAGAGCTTCTGTTCAGAGCTGGTCTCCGAGGGGTTCTTTAGGGAGTGTATTCTGGGAAAAGTCACTATTGCCGACTATTGGGGGCGGGGGGAGGTCGCCATTGCGTTGTTGGAGGAGTCCAGAGAGCTCAATGCCGGAAAGCTGGATTGGGAGATGCGGTTGGCCGATCTTTATTGCCGCTATGGTCGCTTTCAGGAGGGGATCAGCCTCCTGGAGACGATGGTTCAGAACAACCCCAATAATGTTATGCTCTTAAATGCCTTGGGTTTCTCCTTGACCGACGCGCGGCAGCGGCTTGGGGAGGCGGGTGTTTGGTTGCGAAGAGCTTATCGACTGGCTCCCCTCTCCGGATTTATTCTTGACAGTTTGGGGTGGCTTTCCTACCAAGAGGGGCATCACCAGAGGGCCCTTAAACTGCTTCAGATGG
>JAZAIZ010000158.1:0-1030 GCA_036230545.1 Myxococcota bacterium | reverse complement strand
ATCATGAGCCTGGCTCGGCCTCAGTGGCGGACCCTCGCGTGGGGCGCTCTTTTTCTTGTGATCAGCAGCTCTATGGGCTTGGCTTATCCTCAGGCCATTCGCGTCATTATTGACGAGGTGCTTGGGGCCAGGAACCCGGCGATGATCGATTGGGCGGCCCTGGCCATGCTTGTGATCTTCGCGGTTCAGGGTGTCGCTGGCGCGTTGCGCTATTATCTCTTTACGGTGGCTGGAGAGCGGGTGGTGACCGAGCTGCGCGAGCGTATGTTTCGGGGCATCCTCGCTCAGGAGGTGGGTTTCTTTGACGCCCGCCGTACCGGTGAGCTCATCAGCCGCCTCACCTCGGACACCGGGGTGTTGCAGAACGCGGTGAGCGTGAACATCTCCATGGCCCTGCGCTCGATGGCGTCGGTGGTGGGGGGACTGGGCTTGTTGCTCTACACCTCCGTGTCGCTAACGGGGCTGATGATTGTGGTGGTTCCGCCGGTGGCGATCGCGGCGGTGTGGGTGGGGCGGAAGATTCGGGGATTGTCTCGTCGAACCCAGGACGCTCTGGCTCGTGCGGGAGAAGTTGCCGAGGAGTCGATCTCCGGGGTGCGAACGGTGCGGACCTTCGGTCGAGAGGACCAGGCGGCCACCGAGTATAGAGGGGCCATTGAGTTGGCTTTTGAGCAGGCGAGGTCTCGGATTCGAGCGGTGGGCTTTTTCATGGGGGGGGCGACCTTCGCTGGGTATTCTTCTGTGGCAATCGTCCTGTGGTTTGGGGGAAAGCAGGTTTTGGCTGGAACCCTCACCGTGGGGGCCTTAACATCGTTTATTCTTTACACGCTGATTGTCGCGTTTTCCCTGGGGACCCTTGGAGGTTTGTGGGCGGACTTTATGCGCGCGGCTGGAGCTGGTGAGCGTGTGTTTGGGCTGATGGACCGCGTCCCTGCGATCCCCAACCGTGGGGGGAGGGAGCTGGAGAGCCTTCGCGGCGATCTCATCCTTGAGGGGGTGCATTTCGCCTACCCCACGCGGCCTGAGATTC